>CANKWX010000005.1 GCA_947487165.1 Burkholderiales bacterium | reverse complement strand
GCGGCGGGTCACCTTGACACCCGGCTGAGCGGGCATGACACTGGGGTAACACTTGCAACAGCGCCGCATTCAGTCCGTTGGTCAAGCCGTTCGGGCCCATGCGTTACCCAAAACAGAGCAGCGTCGACTGCGTCAGAAGGGCTCAAGGCAGCCTGGAGTATCGACGCTGTCAGACGACAAGCAGTCAGGGAGACGGTTCATGGAGCGCTCATCCGACAACGGCTCGCAGTTCGAGGCCGGCAGTGATTCTGGTTCTCGCAGCGAATCAGCCGCTTATTTTTCCGACCGGATGTCCGCGCCAGCTCGCTATCAGCAGTGGCTGCAACGAACCATCGAAACCGAAGTCATCCCCCGGCTGATGCTCGCACAGCGTCTGGTGGCGATCTCGCCGGATGATTCAGGCCCTTATGTTGGGTCAGCGCCTGGGTCAACGCCCGGTCCGGCCGACGTCGAAACCTTCACCTCGCTGCTGCTGCAGGATGACGAATCCACCTGCGACGATTTCGTTGCCTCGCTTCGGAATCGCCCTGTCGCGATGGAAAGCATCTTCCTTGATCTGTTCTCCCCAACGGCTCGACGCCTGGGAGAGTTGTGGACCGATGATCTTTGTGATTTCACGCAGGTCACGCTTGGTCTGTGGCGGATCCAGAAGATGGTTTACGAACTGAGCAGCGCGATACCGGCGCATCTGGGTGAGTCGACCAGATTGACGCCGCTTCGCGCATTGCTGGTCGGAGCACCGGGTTCTCAACACACGCTTGGCCTGACGATGGTTTGCGAGTTTTTCCGTCGGGCCGGCTGGGATGTCTATTCCGAACCCTGCGCCAATGCGGAAGAATTGACAGCGCTCGCCCGTCACGGATGGTTTGACGTGATCGGCCTGTCTGCCAGCGTCGATGATCAGCTTGAAGCGCTCGAAGCCTTCATCTCCGAGTTGCGATCGGCATCCAGGAATCCCTCGGTCGGCGTGATGGTCGGTGGCCCGGTGTTCCTTAACAATGCTTCGCTGGTGGGTGAGGTCGGCGCCGACTTCATGGCATCCGATGCGCGTCAGGCGGTCGAATTGGCCGAATCCTTTGCATCTGCATCTCAGAAGAAGTCATGAAAGACAAAGCAAACCGGGCGAAAGCCGACTTGGATCGACCCGCGTCATCCCGCAGACAGTGAACCGAGCCGCCCATCTCAAGCACAGTTTTGCCGGGTTCGGCCCGGCGGATACCGCTTCACTGATTGCAGCGGCAGCCGATGTCGCTTTGCTGGTTGATTCGCAAGGCGTCATTCGCGACGTCTCGATCGGCAGCCGTGAATTCGCCGGTCTGGCGCATGCCAACTGGATCGGTCGCCGCTGGGCAGAGACCGTCACCATCGAGAGCCGCGTCAAGGTCGAGGCGCTGTTGAAGGGTGCAAGCGGCAATGTCGAGCCGCAGTGGCGACACATCAATCAGGCGTCCGGCGAAGGTATCGAGGTACCGATCCTCTATTCGACCATCCAGGCTGGTTCTAACGGGCAAGTGGTTGCGATCGGCCGTGATCTTCGTCAGTTTGCGGCCGTCCAGCAAAGGCTGGTGGCAGCGCAACAGTCGATGCAGCGCGACTATGTCCGGCTGCGCCAGACCGAGACGCGCTATCGCATGCTCTTCGATTCGATCTCCGAGCCGGTGCTGATCGTCGATGCCGGTTCACTGAAAGTCATTGAAGCCAATCCGGCCAGTGGGCAGCTCTTCGCAGAGCCGCCGAAACGCATGCTCGGAAGAGTGGTCAGCGACTGCTTTGATCCGTCTGCAAACACCGAACTGCTGGCGACTTTTGATGCCCTCAAGGGCGCAAAGCAAAGCCAAAGCGCACCGATTACCGTCACAACCGCCAATCAGCGAAGTGTCGAACTCACCGTCTCGGCATTCAGGGTCGACAACGACTCCCTGTTGCTGATCAACATGGCATTGCCCTTGAGTGCGACAGCAGCGGCCAATGACGCGCCGCGCCAATCGCTGATGGCAGCCATTGAACGCGCTCCCGATGGCCTCGTCATCACCGACACCAGCGGAACCGTGCTTTACGCCAATCCCAGTTTTGCGGAGATGGCCCAATTCGATACAACCGATCAGGTCGTTGGCGAGTCGCTCGACCGCTGGCTTGGCAGATCAGGCGTCGATTTGGGTGTTCTGATGGCCAACCTGCGCCAGAACGATGCGGTCAGATTGTTTCCGACCGTCATCCGCGGTCGATTCGGTTCCGAGACCTCGGTCGAAATTTCGGCGGCGTCGGTCCCCAACGGCAAACAGTCGTGTCTGGGATTCACCATTCGCGACGTCGGTCGGCGCCTGCAGACCGAATCGCGAGGCAGCGACAATCCCGGCCTGTCACGCGCGGTGGCGCAGCTGGCCGAACTCGTCGGTCGTGTGCCGCTCAAGGACATTGTCGGCCAGACCACCGACCTGATCGAACAGATGTGCATCGAGGCTGCGCTGCAGCTGACCCGCGACAATCGTGCCGCCGCCGCCGAGATGCTTGGCCTGTCGCGCCAGAGCTTGTACGTGAAGCTGCGCCGCTACGGGCTTGGCGAATATCCGGCCGAAAACGCACACTGACCGATACTCGGGCGCAGGCAGCATGAGGTCCGACCCAGCCGGCGCCCAGGGTGTCGGCGCCAGCGAAGTCGTGGTAATGGCGGCCTTCGACATTCTGTCGTCTTCGCGCCTGTGGGGATGGTCAAGGCTGGTTCGCGGCCGCTCCGGCCTGGGTAGCGCAACCGGTCTTCGCTTTGCGAAAGTCCTGGGCAGCGGCGTCGACGGCGGATTTGGCCTGAAACCGAGCGCGTCGATCCTGGGCCTGTTCTGTGTCTTTCAGGACGCGGCGAGCGCTGAGGCCTTCACATCAGACGATGGACCGATGCGGCGCTGGCGGGACCGCTCGCGCGAATCTTTCTGCGTCAAGATGCGGGTCTACTCATGCCGCGGCAGCTGGGCGGGCTCGCGTCTGGCGGTCACCGCCACCACGCCTGTCGCCGGGCCGGTGGTCTCGCTGACCCGTGCGTCGATCAAAGCTTCACGCGCCGCGGCCTTCTGGCAGATGCAGCCACCGGCCGAACGCTCTCTCGAACAGGCCACCGGCTGCCGACTGGCAATCGGTGTGGGTGAAGCGCCCCTGCTGCGTCAGGCCACCTTCACTGTCTGGGACGATGTCGCCGCCATGGATCGCTACGCTCGCAGTGGCGCCCACCAGGAGGCGATCGTGGCTGCTGCACGGGGCGGGTTCTTCTCTGAATCGATGTTCGTGCGGTTCGCACCGTATGACATTCAGGGCCAATGGAAGGGGATGTCGATTGCCTGATCACCATGTTGTGGTGGTGGGCGCCGGCATCGCCGGACTGGTGAGCGCCATCGATCTGGCCCGTCAGGGCCTGAAGGTCACGGTGCTCGAGCGGGCGGCGGTACCCGGCGGCAAGCTGAGACAGGTGATGGTTGACGGCGCACCGATCGACAGTGGCCCGACCGTGTTCACGATGCGCTGGGTTTTCGATGCGCTCTTTGCCGATGCCGGTCTCGACTTCGATCAGGCGGTTCGACTGGCGCCACTCTCGGTGCTGGCCCGCCATGCCTGGGGCGCAGGCGGGCGACTCGATCTGTTTGCCGATGCGCAGCGGTCGCAAGACGCCATCGGTGTGTTCAGCGGCCCGGCGGAAGCCCGACGCTTTACGCAGTTTTGCGAACAGGCGCGCCGTGTCTATGCAGCACTCGAAGGGCCCTACATCCGATCGACCCGGCCCCATATGCTCGGCATTTCACGCGACCTCGGCCTTGGCGGTGTTGCGACCCTGACCGGACTCGGACCGTTTCGTGACCTGTGGCGCGCACTGGCAAAGCACTTCCACGATCCGCGCCTGCAGCAGCTCTTCGGGCGCTATGCCACCTACTGCGGATCGTCGCCCTTCGAAGCACCCGCCACGATGATGCTGGTGGCGCAAGTCGAAATGCAGGGCGTCTGGGCGGTCGAGGGCGGCATGATCGAGCTGGCCCGCGCCCTCACGGTGCTGGCGCAAAAGCTCGGCGCGACCATCCGATGCAATGCGCATTGCGAGAGCATCATCATCGAAGGCGGCCGTGCCCGGGGCGTGGTCCTGAGCAATGGTGAGCGCATTGATGCCGATTCGGTGGTCTTCAATGGCGATGTCGGCGCGCTGTCGGCCGGACGTCTCGGAAAGGCCGCGGTCCGCGCGACACCGGTCGTACCCGAGACAGCACGTTCGCTGTCGGCCTTGACCTGGTCGATCAGGGCGCGCACCCGGGGCTTTGCGCTCACTCGCCATAACGTCTTTTTCGATGACGACTATGCAAGCGAATTCAGCGACATCTTCCGGCACGGTCGGCTGCCTGCCAAACCAACGATCTATGTGTGCGCGCAGGATCGCGACGATGCGACCGAGCTTGACGGGCCTGAGCGGCTGCTGTGCCTGGTCAATGCGCCGGCACGCGGCGACTCGGCGCCGTTCGATGCTGCCGACATAGCGTCGTGCAAGCGCCAGGCCTTCGGTCTGATGCAAGCCTGCGGCCTGGAGATCGATCCGCACGAGCGCCACTGCGTCACCACCAGCCCGAGCGATTTCGAGCGGCTGTTTCCGGCCACAGGCGGCGCGCTTTACGGCCGCGCCTCGCATGGCTGGATGTCCGCTTTCGAGCGCCCCGATTCAGGCAGCGCTGTGCCAGGACTCTGGTTGGCAGGGGGAAGTGCCCATCCCGGGCCAGGCGTGCCGATGGCTGCAATGTCAGGACGGCTGGCCGCCGCCACGCTGATCGCCGATCTGAGCTCGAAAGGCCGCCGATCGAAAATCACGATTCCCGGGGGCGCAAGCTCGAACCTTGACGCCGCCTGAGCCTTGAACCCGCGCTGATCAGCGACGCGTGCGCACCACCTCTGCGGCCTCGGGCAACACCGACATCAGCGCCTTGGCCGATGCCAGCACACCCGGCATGCCGGCGCCCGGATGCGTGCCGGCCCCCACGACATACAGGCCCTCGAGATCCTCGCTTCGGTTGTGCGGCCTGAACCAGGCGCTTTGCAGCAGCAAAGGCTCCATCCCGAAGGCGGCGCCCTTGAACGACAGCAGACGATCCTGGAAGTCCTGGGGCGTGAGGTAGAAGGACGTGACGATCTCGTCGCGCAGGCCGGGCATCACGCTTTTCTCGAGCGACTCGGCAATCGCATCGCGATAGCGTTCGGCGTGCTCGGCCCAATCGGTGCCGCTGTCCAGATGAGGGACGGGTGACAGCACATAGAAAGCATCGCAGCCTTCCGGTGCCATCGCAGGATCGGAGGCGGTCGGGCGATGCAGATAGAGGCTGAAGTCCTCGGCCAGATGCTTGCGCTTGAAGATGTCGTCGAGGAGTTCCTTATAGCGCGGCCCGAGCACCATCATGTGGTGCGGCACATCGTGATACTGCTTGCGCGTGCCGAAATACCAGACAAA
Source organism: Burkholderiales bacterium (assembly GCA_947487165.1). GTDB lineage: Bacteria > Pseudomonadota > Gammaproteobacteria > Burkholderiales > Burkholderiaceae_E > UBA4615. The sequence goes on along the minus strand of CANKWX010000005.1, from coordinate 97,956 downwards.
GAGGCTCATCGAATAGCGGGCTTTGTCGAGCCTGGCATCAGTCCAGTGTCGACGGTATTGCGGCTCGACCAGATTGCGATAGGTCCAGGCGGTATCGCCGTTGGAGACCACGATATCAGCAGCAATCGTTTCGCCGCCGGCCAGTTCGACACCGCTTGCTCGACCGTTGGCGACCGTGATGCGGGTGACTTCGGTGTTGTAGCGGATGGTCGAGCCCTGCTCAACGATGAGCTCGACCAGCCCGCGCACCAGCGCGCCGGTACCGCCCATTGCCCAGTGCACGCCATGGCGCCTTTCAAGCGACGCAATCAGGGCATAAGCGCAGGTCACCGAAAACGGGTTGCCGCCGATCAGCAGCGGATGAAAACTGAAGACGATCCGCAGCTTGGGACTCTTGAAGTGCGAAGCAGCAAGGGTATGGATGCTGCTCCAGGCTTTCATGCGGGTGAACGCCGGGATCGCCTCGAGCAGATTGCTGAAGTCGTCAAAGGCAGTTTCGGCCATTCCCTCGAAACCCAGCCGGTAGCATTTCTCGGCATCGACCATGAAGTTGTCGTAACCCGCGACATCGTCTTTTGAAAAACGGGCGACTTCGGCACGCATGCGCTCCGGATCACCGGTGTAATCAAACCAGGTGCCATCATCGAAGCGGATCCGATAAAAGGGATCCATCGGCTTGAGCGTGACATGGTCTTCGCGACGGCGCCCACAGAGAGCCCAGAGCTCGTCAAAGAGAAAAGGTGCGGTAACGATCGTCGGGCCGGCATCGAAGGTGAAACCGTCGCGCTTGTAGACATAGGCTCGTCCACCGGGCAAATCGAGCTTCTCCAGAACCGTGACCCGCCAGCCGCTTGCCGCCAGTCTGATGGCCGATGCCAGACCGCCGAAACCGCTGCCGATGACGACCGCATGCGGCTTGTCAGCGTCAGAAGAAACGTTTTTGCGCAGGGGCTCCGCACCAGCATGCACTTCATCGAAAGACAGATAGGGCTTGACTGGCCTCATTGCACGCGCTCCGGAAAAGTCGCTTTAGTGTAAATCATAGTTGACGCTTGTATCTGTCAGATGCAGACTGGGCCCATGGCCGCCGTCCTGTCCCGACCTTCCGTTTCCACCGTCACCGAGCTGCTGAAACCGATCACCTGGTTTCCGCCAATGTGGGCCTTTTCCTGCGGTGTCGTGGCCTCTGGCATATCACCTGACGGACGCTGGCCACTGATCATTGTGGGCATTCTGCTGGCCGGCCCGCTGGTTTGCGCCACCAGCCAGGCCGTCAATGACTGGTATGACCGTCATGTCGATGCCATCAATGAACCCGACCGGCCGATTCCGTCAGGACGCATGCCCGGTACATGGGGACTGTACATCGCCTGCGGCTGGACTGTCCTGTCGATGCTGGTCGCCCTGTTGCTCGGACCCTGGGGCTTTGGCGCAACGGTGGTCGGCCTGATCCTGGCATGGGCTTACAGCGCCCCGCCTGTGCGCCTCAAACTCAACGGCTGGTACGGCAATGCCGCCTGCGGCCTGTGCTACGAGGGTCTGGCCTGGGTCACCGGCGCTGCGGTCATGGCCGGCGGCGTGATACCCGATGCCCGATCGCTGGCGCTGGCCGGCCTCTACAGCCTGGGTGCCCACGGCATCATGACGCTGAACGACTTCAAGGCGGTCGAAGGTGATCGTCAGATGGGCGTGCGGTCTTTGCCGGTGCAACTGGGCATCGTGCCGGCCGCCAGATCGGCCAGCTGGACGATGGCAGTGCCGCAGCTCGTGGTGATTGGCCTGTTGAGCCACTGGGGCCGACCCGGTCATGCCGCGGTGATTGCCGGTCTGCTCGTGGTGCAGGGCGTGATGATGAACTGGTTCGTGGCCGAGCCGAGCAAGCGCGCACTCTATTACAGCGGCTTCGGTGTGCCGCTTTTCGTGGCCGGCATGATGGTCAGTGCCTTGGCACTTCGTTCGCTGATCGCAGGCTGAGCCCATGGCAGCCACTCACTTCGGATGGCTGAGCATTGCCCGACTGGGCCTGGTCCAGATGGCACTCGGCGCGATTGTCGTGCTGACCACCTCCACCCTGAACCGCGTGATGGTGGTCGAGCTGGCGCTGCCGGCGCTGCTGCCCGGTCTGCTGGTGGGCGTGCATTACGCCATGCAGGGTCTTCGGCCCCGGATGGGCTTTGGTTCGGATGTCGGCGGGCGCAGCACCCCCTGGATCGTCGGCGGCATGGCGGTGCTGGCCGCAGGCGGCGTCGGCGCATCGGGCGCGACCGCATTGATGGCCAGCAACACCACGCTCGGCATCGCGGCGGCGGTTCTGTCCTTTGCGGTAATCGGCATCGGCGTCAGCGCCTGTGGCACCAATCTGCTGGTGATGCTGGCCAAGCGGGTCGAGGCACGCCGTCGCGCGGCGGCTGCAACCATCGTCTGGCTGATGATGATCATGGGTTTCGCGATCACCGCCGGAGTTGCCGGCAAGCTGCTCGATCCGTATTCGCCTGAGCGCCTGATCACCGTTACCGCAGCCGTCGCTGCCATCGCGATCACGGTAACGCTTCTTGCCCTCTACCGCCTCGAAGGTTCGCCGATCAGCGATTCGGCCTCGGCCGGGCACAGCGCCGGCAGCGAATCGAAGCCCGGCTTCATGCAGGCGCTGCGCGAAGTCTGGTCCGAGCCGGCCGCTCGCCAGTTCACGATCTTCGTATTCGTCTCGATGCTGGCCTATAGCGCTCAGGACCTGATCCTCGAGCCCTTTGCCGGTTCAGTCTTCGGCTTTACCCCAGGCGCCTCGACTCAGCTGTCGGGCATCCAGCATGGCGGCGCATTCGCCGGCATGCTGCTGGCCGCGCTGGCCGGCAGCGAGTTTGCCGGTCGACAGTTCGGCTCTTTGCGCAGCTGGACAATCGGCGGCTGCCTCGCTTCGGCGATCGCCCTGGCAGGGCTGGTGCTTGCCGGTGTGCTTGGCGGCGACTGGCCGCTCAAGGCCAATGTCTTTGCACTGGGGGCAGCCAATGGCGCCTTTGCGATTGCCGCGATCGCTTCGATGATGCGCCTGGCCGGCGAAGGTCGGCGTTCACGCGAGGGCGTGCGCATGGGATTGTGGGGCGCAGCCCAAGCGATTGCTTTCGGCGTCGGTGGGCTGGCCGGCGCGGCGGCAAGCGATCTGGCGCGCCTGATCATCAGTTCGACCGGCGCCGCTTATGCGCTGGTCTTTGGTATCGAGGCGGTGCTGTTCGTCGTGTCCGCGCGCCTTGCTTCGCAGATCGGTCGATCGCAGACCGGGGAATTCAGAATCGATCAACAGGTGTCTGACAACTTGCCCGCAGGCCGGGCTGGCGACTATCGGGTCGCCGGAATGGAACGAGGATAAAAACATGGATCAGCGCGAAATCTACGACGTGGTTGTTATCGGCGGCGGACCGGCAGGTGCCACTGCAGCGCACGAGCTGGCTCTCAAGGGCCGCTCGGTTTTACTGCTCGATCGGGCCGGACGGATCAAGCCTTGTGGCGGCGCGATTCCGCCGCGTCTGATCAAGGACTATGCGATTCCGGATTCGCTGCTGGTCGCTCGGGCCACATCAGCCCGAATGGTCTCGCCCAAAACCGCCAATGTCGATATCCCGATCGAGGGCGGATTCGTGGGCATGGTCGACCGAGATCAGTTCGACGAGTGGCTGCGTGAGCGGGCGGCCAGCGCCGGCGCGCATCGCCGCGTCGGCACCTTCGAGCGGCTCGAGCACGGCGCCGACGGCATCAACACCATCCATTTCAAGGCCCGCGAGGATCATCGGCGTGGCGAAGGCACTCCCGACAGTATCCGTGCACGCACGATCATCGGTGCCGATGGCGCCAAATCAGGTGTGGCACGTCAGGCGATTCCTGGCGCCAAGGATGTCAACTATGTGTTTGCCTACCATGAGATTGTGGCGGCGCCCGACATCAAGCCGGCTGGCTACGACGGCACACGCTGCGATGTCTGGTATCAAGGCCGCCTGTCGCCCGACTTTTATGGCTGGGTCTTTCCGCACGGCGACACCCTGTCGATCGGCACCGGCAGCGCCGATAAGGGCTTTTCGCTGCGCGGAGCGGTTGGCGACCTGCGTGCCGCCGCCGGTCTGTCCGGCGCCAAAACCCTGCGTCGCGAGGGCGCTCCGCTGCCGATGAAGCCGCTTAAGAAGTGGGACAACGGTCGTGATGTGGTGCTTGCGGGCGATGCCGCTGGCGTCGTGGCGCCGGCGTCGGGTGAAGGCATCTATTACGCAATGTACGGCGGATCGCTTGCCGCCGAGGCCATCGAAACGCTGCTCGCCACCGGTAACGTCAAATCATTGGCCATGGCACGCAAGCGCTTCATGAAGACACATGGCACGGTGTTTCTGGTGCTGGGCATCATGCAGCGCTTCTGGTATTCGAGCGACAAGCGTCGCGAGCGCTTTGTGAGCATCTGCAAGGACAAGGATGTACAGCAGCTGACCTTCGAGTCGTATATGAACAAGGAGTTGGTGCGCAAAAAGCCGATGGCGCATGTGCGGATCTTCTTCAAGGACATGGCCCACCTGCTGGGGTTCGCACGGGTCTGACCCCGATTCGCCTGCGTCTGGTCTTGCGTCGTGCGTGAGTTTGTTGCCAGCGGGCATCTCGTCGATCTGGCGATGGTGCTGACACTGCTCGAGATGATCGGCCTGATCATCTATCGGCGGCAGACAGGCCGAGGCATCGAGGCCTTGAAGCTGGTGACCGCACTGGCGAGCGGTCTGTTTCTGATGCTCGGCTTGCGAGCAGCCCTGACCGGCGCCGATTGGCCCTGGATTGCGTTGGCCCTGTCAGCGTCGTGGGCGACCCATCTGCTCGATCTGAAGAACCGCTGGCCGCGTCGCCGATTCGGCTAAGCCCTCAGGATTGCAGAAACCTCAGGATGGCTTTGCCTGACAACTCAGCAGCCTCTTCCTGCGGCAGATGGCCGACACCAGGAAAGGTTTGAAGCTGTGCACCCGGTATCGCCTTGAGATAGTCGTCGGCGTTGGCGATCGGGATCATGGCATCGCGATCACCCCACACCAGCAATGTCGGCGCGGTGATGCGCGCCAGGATCGGTACCGGATTTTGCAGGACCGACTGCTCGAGCCTTGCAATCATTGCCGCGCGAACGCCGGGTGCTCGCATCATCTCGTGATAGCGGGTCACCAGCGCAGGCGTCATGACCTCGGGATGGCGATAGGCCGGCGCCAGGCTCATTTTCAGAAGCGGCTTGGGCAGGACATATTTCATGGCTTTGAGGCTGATTCCCACCTCGGGCGCTTTACCGTATTCAAAGCCCGGACTGGCAAAACCGTCGGGTGAGACCAGCACGAGTTTTGCCACCCGATCAGGATGCGCTGCCGCAAATTGCCATGCCAGCCGCCCGCCCATCGAATGACCCACCAGACTTGCGCGGGCGATACCGAGTTTGTCCATGAGCGCCAGCAGCACCACCGTTGCGCGGGCATCGGTGTAATTGCCACTGGGGTCGGCACCGGTGAGGCCCGCACCCGGCAAATCGAGCGTCACGACCCGCAAGCCAGGTTCAAACAGCCTTGTCCAGTCGTCCCAAGTCTGCAGGCTGCCGCCAAACCCATGCAGCAAGATCACGACCGGTGCATCGCGCGGACCCTTGTCCTGCACATGCAGTCTCAGACCCGCGACCTCGACAAAGTCGTGCGGACCCCGGCTGTAGCGCGCTTCTAGGTCGGCCCGTTTGAGATCGGGCGTCCAGAGCCAGGCCGCGGCGATCACCACAAACAAGGCCAGCAGGGCAATCATGATTTTTTTCAGCACAAGGCAATAACGCCGGAGGAACCCGCCCGAGTATCGCCCACGACAACAATTGGCTCGAAGTGTGAAATAGGTCCTGAAGCTTGCGAGTCTTCGGTCGATAACCAACTAAATGACCGAGGACATCGAAATGGACATGACGATTGCACGCAACGGCCTGGCAGCGGCTTCACGGCAGTTTGATGCGGCTGCCTTCGAGATTGCCCGGGCCTCAACTCAGCGTCCTGTGCAGGCACCTGCAGGGGTATCACCCGGCGCAGCCGGTCTGGATACGCCGCTGGCACGCGCAGATGCAATGCTGCCCAATGCCGATGCCGACCTGCCTCGAAACATGGTCAACCTGATGGTGGCCAGCAATGCGGTGCTGGCCAACCTTCAGACGCTCAAGCGGACCGATGAAACCCTGCGGACCTTGTTCGCTGATCGTTGATCATTGATCGACAGGCGCGTTTGCCATCGCGCCTGCTGATGGCTTAGCGCGGTGCCATCCTGATGGCGCCGTCGAGGCGGACCGATTCGCCGTTGAAATAGCCGTTGGTGATCATGATTTCGGCCAAGGCGGCATATTCGTCGGGCATGCCCAGCCGCTTGGGAAAGGGCACTGAATCGGCGAGTGCCTGCTTGACATTGTCAGGCGCACGCTGCAAGAGCGGCGTATCAAAAATGCCCGGCAGAATCGTGTTGATCCGGATGCCGTTGCCCATCAGATCGCGGGCGATCGGCAAGGTCATGCCGACCACTGCGGCTTTCGAGGCGCTGTAGGCAGCCTGACCGATCTGACCGTCTTCTGCCGCAACCGAGGCGGTATTGACGATCGCACCCCGCTCGCCATGCTCCAGGGGCGGCAGCGCAATCATGCCGGCAGCCGATTTGGCGATGCAGCGGAAAGTGCCGACCAGGTTGATCTGGATGATGCGGTCGAAATCGGCCGTCGGGAAGTGCTTGATTTCGCCGGTCTGCTTGTCTTTGCTCGCGGTCTTGATTGCCAGACCGGTGCCGGCGCAATTGACCAGGACGCGTTCCTGGCCAAGCGCTGCCCGGGCTTTCGCGAAGGCAGCGTCGACTTCGGCTTCTTTGGTCACATCAACCTTGCAAAACACACCGCCGATTTCGGCAGCGATGGCTTCACCGAGTGTCTCGTTGAAATCGAAAATCGCGACGCGCACGCCCTGCGATGCAAAACGGCGGGCGGTCGCAGCACCAAGCCCTGATGAGCCGCCGGTGATGATCGCAGTAACGGATGAGTCGAGTTTCATGGGGTCTCCCTTAAAGTCATTGTTGAAAGTTCAGACGTCGATATTGCGTGCGCCCAGGGCATTGGTTTCGATGAAAGCCCGTCGCGGCTCGACATCGTCACCCATGAGCGTGGTGAAAATCTGATCGGCCGCGATGGCATCCTCGATCTGCACCCTCAGCAATCGGCGGGCAGAAGCGTCCATGGTGGTCTCCCACAGCTGCGAGGCATTCATCTCGCCGAGACCCTTATATCGCTGACGACCGACGTTGCGCTCGGCATCGGTGAGCAGCCAGCGCATGGCATCACGGAAATCAACCACCGTGTGACTGCGCTGTTTTTCCCCTTCGCCTCGCCGAATCTCGGCACCGTCGCTGATCAGTCCGCCAACCGTCTGGGCGCATTCGACCAGGGTCTGATAGTCGGCCGACAGCAGGAAGTGCGAATCAATGACACTCACCCGGACATTGCCGTGATGCTTGCGCTCGATGCGCAGATGCCACTGCTCTTCACGTTCATCGAAACGCGCCACCACGCTGGCTCCTGCATCGTTGTCGATTTTTTGCGCCGCGCTCTGGTAACGCGCCATGGCGGTTTCGAGTTTCGCAGCGGTATGGTGACTGCTGACTTCATCCGACAGATCGAGTTCGATGCCGTCAAGGATGGTTCGCAAAGCGTCCTGGTCGATGATGCGTGCAAGCCGGTCGATCACCGCTTCAGCCAGGAGATATTTGCGTGCCAATTCGCCCAATGCATCGCCTGAAATGGCGCCGGGTGTGTCGAGCGCAGCGGTGGTGGCAGCCACTGCTGCAGTGCCTGCGCCGCGCGATCCAACCCGCACTTCGTAATCGCTGCGAGCCTGCTCGCTTGGCAGCAACACCGCAGCATCAAGCGCCAGCTTGAGCATGTACTGATTGAATTCGTGGTCGTCTTTCAGATAACGCTCATCTTTGCCGTGTTTGACTTTATAGAGCGGTGGTTGCGCAATATAGATGTGACCGCGCTCGACCAGCACCGGCATCTGACGATAGAAGAAGGTCAGCAGCAAGGTGCGAATATGGCTGCCGTCGACGTCGGCGTCGGTCATGATGATGATGCGGTGATAACGCAGCTTGTCGACATTGAAGTCATCAGGCCCAATGCTCGTGCCTAAGGCCTTGATGAGCGTGGCAATCTGCTCCGAGCCGATGACCTTGTCGAAACGGGCGCGTTCGACATTGAGCACTTTGCCGCGCAAGGGCAAGATGGCCTGGAATTTTCGATCGCGGCCCTGTTTGGCTGAGCCACCGGCGGAGTCACCCTCCACGATGAAGAGTTCGCTTTTGGCCGGATCTTTTTCCTGACAGTCGGCAAGCTTGCCCGGCAACCCGAGCCCTTCCATCAGACCTTTACGGGTAATGTCACGGGCCTTGCGGGCAGCCTCGCGGGCACGAGCTGCTTCGATGACTTTCTGACAGATCGCTTTGGCGTCGGCCGGATGCTCAAGCAGAAATGATTCGAGTGTGCCGGCGATCACTTCTTCGACTGCCGGGCGAGCCTCGGAAGACACCAGCTTTTCTTTGGTTTGGCTTGAGAACTTCGGATCAGCCATCTTCACCGACAGCACGCAGGTCAAGCCTTCGCGCATATCGTCACCAGCGGTATCCACCTTCTCGCGCTTGGCCAGATCGTTTTCGGTGATGTACTTGTTGATGATGCGGGTCATTGCCGCACGCAGGCCGGTCAGGTGCGTACCACCGTCTTTTTGCGGAATATTGTTGGTATAGCAAAGGACCTGTTCGTTATAGGTCTTGTTCCATTGCATTGCGACTTCGACATAGACCGTCTTGCGCTCGGAACCCACGTCAATCTCGGTTTCGCCCGATGTATAAAAGATGGTCGGATTGACGAGTTCTTTGGCTTTGTTGATGTATTCGACAAAGCCACCCACGCCACCGGCGAAAGCAAAATCCTCTTCTTTTCCCTGCCGCTGATCGACCAGCTTGATGCGCACGCCATTGTTCAGAAATGACAGTTCGCGAAGTCGCTTGGAGAGTATTTCGTAGTGAAAGCCGATGTCGGTAAAGATGTCGATATCGGGAAGGAAATGGACTTCGGTACCGCGTTTATCAGAGCTCCCGGTTACCAGCATCGGAGAGGTCTCGACACCATCGACCAGCTCAATGACCCGATTGGTGGCCACACCACGTTCAAATTCAAGGCGATGCACTTTGCCGTCTCGCTTGACCGTCAGTCGCAGCCATTTCGACAGCGCATTGACGCACGACACACCGACTCCATGCAGCCCGCCCGATACCTTGTAGCTGTTCTGGTTGAACTTGCCCCCGGCATGCAATTCGGTCAGCGCGATCTCGGCTGCCGACCGCTTCGGTTCGTGCTTGTCGTCCATCTTGACGCCGGTCGGAATGCCGCGACCGTTGTCGATGACGGAGATTGAATTATCGGTATGAATGGTCACAACGATATCGTCGCAATGACCGGCCAAGGCTTCGTCGATCGAGTTGTCAACGACCTCGAACACCAGATGATGAAGGCCCGTACCATCAGAGGTATCGCCGATATACATGCCAGGGCGCTTGCGAACCGCCTCGAGCCCTTCGAGGATCTGAATTGACGACGCACCGTAATCGTTGAGGTTGTCGGGCAGGGCAACCGCTGCAGCAGTAACGGGAAGGCTTGCGTCGTTGTTTTCGGTCATGGGTGTGTCGCTCATATCAGATGCGCATCGGCATGACGACGTACTTGAAACGTTCATCGTCAGGAACAGAAATCAGGGCACTCGAATTGGCATCGCCGAATTCGGCACGAACATTTTCGGTTTTGAGATTGCTCAGGACATCGAGCAGGTAGGTCACGTTAAAACCGACATCGAGTGCATCGCCGGTGTAGTCGACGTCGAGTTCTTCGACCGCCTCTTCCTGCTCGGCATTGGTGGTCTGAATCTTGAGAGCGCCATCAGTCAGGGTGAAGCGCACGCCCTTGAATTTTTCGGATGTCAGAATCGATGCTCGCGACAGCGCATTGGACCATTGCTCGCGATTGAGCATGATCGACTTGGTGTAGCCGGTTGGTATCACCCGCTGGTAGTCAGGGAATTTTCCCTCGACCAGCTTGGACAACAATTCGACATCACCAAATCGAAAACGAATCTGGTTGCCGGCAATGCTGATCTCGACCGGATCGTCGGTATCACCCAGCAGACGCTGCAATTCGGTCACCGTCTTTCGCGGAATGATGACTTCCTGCCGTTCGAACTGCTGTTCGACCGGAGTAGCGCAATAGGCCAGACGATGTCCATCGGTGGCCACGACTCGCACCAGACCGGCATCGACCACGAAAAGCAGACCGTTGAGGTAGTAGCGGATGTCCTGCTGTGCCATCGCGAAATGGACCATCGCAAACAGCTGGCGCAACTGCTTTTGCGGCATGGTCAGGCTGGTCGTGGGCTTATCGCTGGGTGCAACCGTCGGATAGTCCTCCGGCCCCAGGGTTTGCAGTGAAAACCGGCTCTTGCCGCACGCGATCGTGAGTTTGCGCGACGACACGCTGATGCTGACTTCGCTGTTGGGCAAGGATCGAAGAATATCGATCAGTTTTCGCGCATTGACCGTGATCGCCGTGTCTTCCTTGCCGGCCGCCAATGTCGCTGCCGTGCAAATCTGAATTTCGATGTCGGTGGCGAGAAACGACACCTGGTCGCCCTGCTTTCGAACCAGCACGTTGGCCAGAATCGGCAAGGTGTGACGGCGCTCGACGATGCCTGCCACCATCTGCAATGGACGCAGGATGGCGTCTCGGGTTGCCCTGATCATCAACATCATTGAATCCTTATCAAAACTGTTGTTAGTTCAATGTTGTGGTCGGTGAATATGTGGAAAAGCCTTGGGAGCCGCACCAGGCCTCGCTGAACAGGGAGGGTGAAGTCTGTGCACCAGTAGGCTGGCTTGATTGCGCGAGTGGGGACAGATTCCAGGACTCTGCCCGATAGCGTGGCTTGCTCAAGTGGGTCCACAGCGAATGCCCAGGTTTGTCCGCGTGCTTGTCCACAGGCAATCCTCACAGGTACTCCCTCAGCGTTTGTTCGAGCACATGGATCTGATGGTTCAGATCGGGGCGATGCTGGCGCAGTTCGGTGATCTTGCGAACCGCATGCAAAACCGTGGTGTGATCGCGCCCACCGAAGAGCTCGCCGATTTCCGGCAGGCTTTTCTGGGTGAGGCCTTTGGCCAGATACATCGCAATCTGCCGGGGTAAAGCGATATTGGCCGGCCGCCGTTTGCTGTACATGTCGGCAATCTTCATCTTGTAGAAGTCGGCGACCGTCTTCTGGATGAATTCAACCGAGATCTGGCCGCGATTGAATGACAACAGGTCTTTCAGGGCTTCCTTGACCAGTTCGAGAGAAATCGGTTGATCGCGAAATTGCGCAAACGCCAGGATGCGACGCAGTGCGCCTTCGAGCTCGCGAACGTTCTGGCGGATGTGTTTGGCAACAAAGAAAGCCACATCTTCATCGAGTTCGTGGCCAGCCGATTCGGCTTTGCGCAGCAGGATGGCCACTCGCATCTCGAGCTCGGGGGGCTCAATGGCAACGATCAGCCCCGAATTGAATCGCGAAATCAACCGGTCATCGATGTTGGACATTTCCTTGGGATAAGTGTCCGAGGTGATGATGATCTGCTTGCGTTCGGCGATCAGGTTTTCAAAGGCATAAAAAAACTCTTCCTGCGAACGCTCCTTGCCGGCAAAGAACTGGATGTCGTCGATCAGCAGGAGATCAAGGGAATGGTAGTAGCGCTTGAATTCATCGACTGACTGACGCCGGATTGAGGCCACCATGTCCTGGAAAAACTGGTTGGCGGTGATGTAGCGAACATTGGCACTTGGCGCTCGCGCAAGGATTGAATTGCCGACCGCATGAATCAGGTGGGTCTTGCCCAGACCGACGCCGCCATAAAGAAACAGCGGGTTGTAGGCCCCGCCCGGTCGCTCAGCAACCTGCAGGGCAGCCGCCCTTGCAAGGTCATTGGCTTTACCGGTGACAAAGGTCCCGAAGGTCAGATCGGGGTTGAGTCGAGTTCGTTCTGCAGCGGCCGACAAGGTGGGCTGCAAGTTGGCAAAACTCTGATCCTGGGGGTCGATCTGCGGATCGCTCATTGCAGCGTGATGCAGGTCTGCCTGAGCAATCTGATGGGCGCCTTGTTGAACAGCCGGCGCAGCCGGCTCTTCTGTACCCCCGGCAATTTCGAAGCTCACTCGCGTTTCGGGGCTGATGAGCTGTGTTGCCAGTTGGGCGATCCGATCACCGTATTGCGTTCGAACCCAATCGAGTTTGACGCGATTGGGCGCGCCCAGGGTCAGAAGCTGATCGCCTTCGTCATAGCCCAGGAAAACCAGCGGCTTGATCCAGGTGCGAAACAACTGAGCTGGCAACTCGGATTCGAGGTGGGACGCGCAGGCAAGCCAGAGGTCGTTCATTGGAGGGCGCGTTGAATCCGTGGGTATGGCGTGGAGCAATGCGTCAATTCGGGTACCGTAGCTGGAACTGGAAGCTTTCCGGGCGGTCTGGAAAGTCGATAGGCGGCGCTTGACGCGCGGCAGTTGTTCGACCCGAAATCGGCTGAAGCTGGAGGGAGATTTTACCTTATCCACAGGCCAAAGGCACGCCCCGCCATCACTGGCATGAGCTCGGACCGGCACCGATCTTCAGCTTCGGCGCAGTTGCGCCTGAAAATCGGAAATTGACAGGTTGACGTGGCCTTGATGTAATGGTGGGCTTTTCTACTGAGTAACCGTCATGAAACGCACATATCAACCTTCAGTGGTTCGGCGCAAGCGCACGCACGGCTTTCTTGTGCGCATGAAGACCCGCGGCGGGCGTGCGGTCATTCGTGCGCGTCGTGCCAAAGGTCGCAAGCGTCTGGGTGTTTGAACCCGGGCACACCACCTTCCAGGCGTCCTTTACGGATCGCCGGTGAGCATTTCGTCGTAACGGTTCGCGTTGTCAGCGATCCCGCTGAACCCCGACTGATGATGGCTATCCCCAAAAAGCTTGCGCCGTCTTCACCGGTGCGCAATCGCATACGGCGAGTGATCCGGGAATCGTTTCACGCGGCGGTCCTTGCCCCCGCCAAAGCGATGGCCAGTGGTCTGCCGGCCTGGGCATTGCGCATACAGATGGTGAAACTGCCTCAGGACCCGGCCGCACCGCTGGTCGAAACGAGCGGACGCAAAGTGCGACCGTTTGCCAGACGACCTGCTGATCGCGCACTCAAACGCGTCGTCCGATCCGAGATCGATGGGTTGATGCGTCGGGTACTGTTGCGGGTCGCCTGAGACATCAGGGCGCCATGGCCTTTTCATCCACGACGACAAGCTTGACGCATGCGCTTGTACGGCGGCTGTCCGCTGCCGGACTATGGCTCGCGCTGTCGCTGATTGCTTTCTACAGACTGGTGATCAGTCCTTTGCTCGGGCCTCGTTGTCGTTTTTATCCGAGCTGTTCCGAGTATGGTTCGCAGGCGCTTGAACGCTTCGGTCTGATAAAAGGGCTGTGGCTGACGGTTTGCCGGCTCGGGCGTTGCCATCCTTTTCATGCCGGTGGTGTCGATCCGGTGCCTGAATTTGCAACACCGTCTGCAACAGCGTCGCCCAGCGGTTCTGGCCCGATGAAACGACTGTCCTGTTCGTGTTGCCTACCTTCGCTTCGAGAGTAATTCCCACCATGCAGAATCAACGTACGATCCTTTGGGTCATCTTCTCGATGTCACTGCTTTTCCTTTGGGATGCCTGGCAGCGCGAACAGGGTCGTCCATCGGTCCTGGCAGGCTTTCTGGGAGGTCAGCAGCAGACGCCGGCATCATCGGGTGCCGCATCCGGACAGGGCGATAAAGCAGCCAAAGTCGACAATTCGGTGCCGACGGTAGGTTCGGCGTCGGTTCCGGCTGGCAGTGCAGCGGTGCCTGCCGACAGCAAAGTGGCGTCCAGGGCCACGGTGAGGCTGGCCAATGACGTGCTCAAGCTCGATATCGATGCGATCGGCGGTCAGATCGTGCGAGCCGAGCTCGAGAAATTCCGCGACACCGAAGACAAGGTCGGCAGCTCAAATGTGCTCCTGATGACCGAGAAGCCGGGTCATGTCTATCTGGCCCAGTCGGGACTGATCGGCCCGCAGGGCGCGGCCTATCCGACGCATCGCACACCGTTTGTAATCGAGTCCGGAGAGCATGTTCTGGCCGATGGCAGCAATGAGGTCACCCTCACCATGACGGCTGACAGCGGCGGTGCAAAACTTGTGCGCCGGTACACGCTCAAGCGGGGGTCATATCTTGTCGAGATGAAGACCGATATCACCAATGAGTCGGCCGAGTCGATTCAGCCTAGTCTCTATCTTCAACTGACCCGTGACAACACCGCGCCGCCTGGTGAGTCGCAGTTCTACAGCACCTATACCGGTCCGGTGGTCTATTCCGACAAAGACAAGTTTCAGAAAGTCGACTTCGCGGACATCGAAAAAGGCAAAGCCACCTACACGAAGAACGCGAATGATGGTTGGGTCGGCATGATCCAGCACTATTTCGTATCGGCCTGGGTGGTGAGTAACGATTCGGCGCGTGAGTTTTTCACGCGCAAGGTCGACAAGGGCGTGTTTTCGGTGGGCATGCTCCTGCCGCTCAAATCGATCGCGCCTGGTGCTACCGAGTCGGTAGCGTCGCAACTCTATGTCGGCCCGCAGGATCAGAAGGTGCTGGCGCAGGTCGCGCCCGGACTCGATCTGACGGTCGACTATGGCTTTCTGACGGTGATCGCCAAGCCGCTGTTCTGGCTGATGGAGTTTTTGCACAGCCTGGTGCTCAACTGGGGCTGGACCATCGTGCTGCTGACGCTGATCGTCAAGATCGCGTTCTTTCCGCTGCAGGCGGCGAGCTATCGGTCGATGGCCAAGATGAAATTGGTCACGCCCAAGCTCACCGCCCTGCGCGAGCGCTACGGCAACGATCGGGTCAAGCTCAATCAGGCGATGATGGAGCTCTATAAAACCGAGAAGATCAATCCCCTCGGTGGCTGTCTGCCGGTGGTGGTGCAGATACCGGTGTTCATTTCGCTCTACTGGGTGCTGCTCGCATCGGTCGAGATGCGCGATGCGCCCTGGATCGGCTGGATCAAGGATCTGGCTGCACCTGATCCGTTTTTCATCCTGCCGTTGCTGATGGCCGGCAGTATGATCATCCAGACCCGCCTGAACCCGACACCGCCCGATCCGCTGCAGGCCAAGATGATGATGTGGATGCCGCTGATTTTTTCGGTGATGTTCTTCTTTTTCCCGGCCGGATTGGTGCTTTACTGGGTCGTCAACAACTTGTTTTCGATTGCTCAGCAGTGGGTCATCACGCGGCGCATCGAGGGCAAACCGGTCTTCGGCAAGGCGTGAACTTCCAGCAGCTGCGCGCGCTTCGTGAAACCGTCCGCCGAGGTCTGAACCTGACCGCGGCGGCAGAGGTGCTGTTCACCTCGCAGCCGGCACTCTCCAAGCAGATCCGCGAGCTTGAAGAAGAGCTCGGTGTGCAGCTCTTTGTTCGGCATGGCAAGCGCTATACCCAGTTGACCGAGGCGGGTGAGCAGATTCTGGCGGCCGCCGAGCGCGTGCTTGACGAGACCGCGGCGCTGCGACGAATCAGCGAGCAGTTTGCTGCAGGGCATTCGGGCACCTTGTCGATTGCAGCGACGCACACCCAGGCGCGCTATGTGTTGCCAACCGTGCTGGCCGCTTTCCGGATCGAGTTTCCGGCAATGCAGTTCAAGCTGCTGCAGGGCAACCCGCAGCAGGTGGCCGAGTTTGTGGTGCATGGCGACGCCACATTTGGTCTGGCTACCGAGACGCTCGACGAGCATCCCTCGCTTGATACCCGGCCGGCTTATGCCTGGCGCCATTGCCTGATCGTGCCGGTGGGTCACCGGCTGGCTGACAGTGGCGTGGCGCCGTCGTTGTCGCAACTGGCCGATGAGCCGCTGATCACCTACAGCCGCGAGTTTGCCGGCCGCCGGGGCATCGATGCCGCCTTTGCCAAGGTCGGGCTCGCGCCTCGGGTGGTACTTGAAGCCATCGACTCGGATGTGATCAAGGCCTATGTGGAGTTGGGCTTTGGCGTGGGTGTGATCGCCGACATTGCGGTGGATGTCGAGCGCGATCGGGGCATTGTTCGCATCGAGGCGAGCGAGCTTTTCCCCGAAAAAACCGCCCGCATTGCTTCGCGTATCGGCATGCCGCTGCTGCCTTTCGAGCGGCGCTTCATGCAGCTGGTTCGCGAGTTCAGGTAAGCGGGCGCAGCGCGTCGGACCGCCTCCAGACAGCCAACCGTGTCATCCACTAAGGATCCGATTGCTGCGATTGCGACCGCGCCCGGGCGGGGTGCGATCGGCGTGGTGCGGGTCTCGGGGCGCGATCTGCGCGTCTTGATCGAGGCGGTCTGCGGCAGGTCGCTTGTGGCGCGTCAAGCAACGCTGTTGCCCTTTCGAGCGGCCGATGGCCAGGTAATCGACACCGGTCTGGCGATCTATTTTCCGGCGCCGCATTCCTACACCGGTGAGGATGTGCTCGAGTTGCAGGGCCATGGCGGGCCAGTGGTGATGCAGCTGCTGATGGCGCGTCTGCTCGAGGCGGGCGAGCTGATGGGCGTGCGCCTGGCCGAGCCCGGCGAATTCACGCAGCGGGCTTATCTGAATGACAAGCTCGATCTGGCGCAGGCCGAAGCGGTGGCCGATCTGATCGATGCCAACACTGCGCAGGCCGCGCGCTCGGCGGCAAGGTCGCTGGCGGGTGCGTTTTCGCGGGCGATTGATGCGGTGGTCGAAGAGCTGGTCACGCTGCGCATGCTGGTTGAGGCCACCCTCGATTTTCCGGAAGAAGAGATCGATTTTCTGGAGCAGGCCGATGCGCGCGGCAAGCTCGCGCGGCTTGAAGCATCACTCGATCGCCTGCTGATCGAGGCCCGTCAGGGCGCCTTGCTGAGCGAAGGCCTGCATGTGGTGCTGGCCGGTGCGCCTAATGTTGGCAAGTCGAGCCTGCTCAATGCGCTGGCGGGCGATGAGGTGGCCATCGTGACGCCGGTGGCCGGCACCACGCGTGACCGGATTGCGCAGGCCCTGCAAATTGATGGCGTGCCGCTGGTGGTGGTTGATACCGCAGGCCTGCGGGCGACCGACGATGAGGTCGAGCGCATGGGCATCGAGCGCACCTGGCAGGAGGTGATGCGCGCCGATGTGATCGTGCAGCTCGGGGTGGCGGGTGATGACGGCGCGTCGTTGGCCGAGGGACCAGATGCCGAGATCTCGGCGCGATTGCCGCAGGACAAGCCTATTTTGCGGGTCTGGAACAAGGTGGATCTGCTCGGCGAGCCGGCACGGACAAGCGACGGCGCGGTGTGGCTGTCGGCGCGTACTGGTGAGGGCGTTGATCTGCTGCGCACCGAGCTGCTGCGTCTGGCGGGCTGGCAGGGGGGTGGCGAGGACACCTTCATTGCGCGCGAGCGGCATCTGCGCGCACTGCGTGCAGCGCGGGCGCATCTGGATGCGGCAGGCGCCCACGCCCGGCAGGGCGCGGGTCAGCTCGATCTGTTTGCCGAGGAGCTCAGGCTGGCGCAGGAGCAGCTTGGAAGCATTACCGGCAAGTTCCTGGCCGATGACCTGCTGGGGGTGATTTTCAGCAGGTTTTGCATCGGGAAGTAGGTGGGGGTCCGGAGCGTTCCGGAGGCTTTTACCAAGAGCCGATATGCGTTCACAGGCTCGTGGCAGCTAAATGGTGCTGCCAAGGCGCGAATCTTTGACTGAACCGTTTGCGCATAACGAGATCAACAATACGCTGAAGATCGCGATTCGAGGGCAGGACGCTTCGGCATTCACACTGCATGATCTGAGGCTGACAGCGTCGACGTTGCAGCACGAGAGTGGTTGGCTGCTGGATTTAGTCGAGAACGCGCTGAGCTACACGATTGGTGGGCTGTGCTGGGCTTACAACCGGGCAGCGTAAGGAGGCGGCAGAGGAAAGAGATGCCGGAGTTTTTGGGGACCATTTGGACGGGTTGGACAGGAGTGCTGATAGGTAGGGGTCTGTTGGTGCTGGTTGACCGAACAAAGGATTTTTTGTTGCTCGTAACTAGCCTGCTTAGATGTCGTTGCGGTTTCTACCGGGAATTTTCAGTGTTGTTGTCAGCAGAACGATTCGCTCCTCTTAGCTGCTATTGGACATCGTCAAGTCGCAGGGGAGTCTGACAGACAGTTCTCAGTGTCCGCCAACAGCTCGCGGGGGTGCTGGAAACCCGGGCGATTCGCCTGGCCAGGACTGACTCCTAGAACTAAACTTGTCGCTAACGCGACAAGTCGTGGCGGACGATACGATACGGTTCAAAAATGGTTGGGCTAGACCGCGAGAGAAGTGACCTTGTCGCAGGCCCAGATCATCACAAGGACAACATCCAGAATGCCCATCAGCCAACAGGTCACGCACTGTCTCAGTATCGAGAAGCTCAAGGGTATTACGGCGCTGGACGAAATTCGGTTCGACGAGAAGCCTCTGACTGCGATCCTTGGCCCCAACGGGTGCGGTAAATCAACAATCCTTCACGCGTTGGCTTGCTGCTACAAGCCGGTGGAAGGATCGGACCAGCAAAACTGGCAGTTTCGCGATTTCTTCACCCCAACAACGGATGCAACTTGGGCAGGCAGCTCGTTGGAGATGGTTCATTCATATCGAGACGGCGCAATCCTGTTTAGCGACACGAGGACGAAGTACCGTAAGAATGCTGATCGGTGGTCACCGCGCTACATCTCTCGGCCTGAGCGATACCTAAAGTTCATCGGCATAAAGTCCTGTGTGCCTCGGATCGAGGAGGAGACGTACACCTCTGCGATCAACTACCAAACCGAGGCTCATGCTGACACCCAACTCATCATGGCGAAGATGGGAACGGTGTTCAATCGAGCCTACAGCGAGCTAAACCTGCATCGGGCTCACGCGGGTAGGCAGTACCCTGGTCTCGCTCTCCACGGCACCCGTTATTCGGCCCTAGCGATGGGAGCAGGCGAACAGCGAGTACTGGAAATCCTCTCGACGGTCTTCAACGCGCCCAAGCACTCGCTAATCCTGATCGACGAGATTGATCTACTACTTCATACGGCAGCCCTATACCAACTCATCGAGATCCTCTTCCAAAGGGCTACGGACAAGTCGCTTCAAATCGTCTTCACCACGCACCGGGAGGCAGTTCTCGAGCTCAAAGACAAAGTGAGTATTAAGCACATCCATACCGTAACGGCTGATCCGCCAAAGACCTACTGCTTGTCCAACACGAAACCAGACGCTTTGAAACGGCTGACGGGCAAGCAAGATCGTCCCCTCGAGATTTTCGTGGAGGACGAGATGGCGCTTGCCATCGTTGAGCATGAGCTATCCAACCTTGGGATGAAGCGAATTGCGAACATTACCCAGTACGGAGCTGCGACGAACTGCTTTGTTTTGGCTGCGGGACTTATTCTTTCGGGCGGACATAATCTTGCCTGCCAGCTGTTCCTACTCGACGGCGATTTGTACGTCACAGATGAACATCAGCTCGAACGTGCCAACGCCGTGTTGAGTGGCACAGAAGAAAGTGCCGCAGCTAGGCGTCAAAGCTGTATTGCCGGGATTAGGAAGCTATGTGCTGCTACTGGCATTGCGTCTGCACCGGAGCCTCAGATCCACCGCATGATTCGCGACTTGCCTCAGCAACAAGATCCGGGAGTAAACGAAATCATTGCGTTGGCAAGGGGCATCCATGCCGTCGATGACAGTCACTCGTTCGTTGAGCTCATCATTAGGACGCTTAACGTCCAACGATCTGTTGGCATGAACAACATCGTCAGGGTAGCCGCTCTTTCGTCTGCGTGGGAGCCGTACGTATCAGAACTGCGAGTCTGGCTCGTGGAGCGAAGACCAGCTGTGATCGAAGACTTTGCGCCGGTTATACGAGTCGTCGCTTAAAGTCGAAGCCGGCCGCATCTGATGTTTCCGGATAGTCGTTCTCGATGACCTCGCCATAGGCGGGATTCCTCCTTCACTCGCCCACTGGTCTGATCGACCTAGCGCAAACCCCCGAGACCCGGGGCGCCGCTGATGCGGCAGGGGCTCAATCGGTGATCCGACTCGCTACAGCGAGCGTCACCGAGGCCAATGCCGTGCCGGGCAGGCCATGAAGGAAGAGGTCGGCACAAGACGGGAGTGGTGTCCCGCGTCCCTTGATGTTTCCGTTGCGCTGCGGCGTGCGGGATGGGCAGAAACACTGACCTGAATGGATGACACCGACGATAGCAAGCCGACCGATCTCCGATGACTTGATGCGCGAAAATATCGCGCCCCGTAGACTTCGTGAAAACTCCACCCGCAGGGAGGCGGGCCGTGATCACCACGGCGGGTCTTCTCGCAACACAACCCGATGCCTGCCTGATGCGCTGGATAGCCCCCTCCGAAAAAGACGCCGCCTCTGCCACCCTGGAAAAACGCCTCTGGGATGCCGCCGACCAGTTCCGCGCCAATTCCGGCCTGAAGGCTCAGGAGTATTCGGGGCCCCTCCTCGGCCTGATCTTTATGCGCTTCGCCGAGGCACGCTTCGCCGCGCTGCGCGACAAGCTGCAGGCCGCCGGCAGCAGCTCACGCCGCGGCAGCCGGGTGGACGATCCCGCCGCCTACCAGGCCGAGGGCGTGCTCTACCTCGCGCCCGAAGCACGCTACGACGCGCTGCTCGCGTTGCCCGAGGTGGCCGACATCGGCGCCAAGGTCAACGACGCGATGCGCGCCATCGAGAAGCACAACCCGCAGCTCGCGGGGGTGCTGCCCAAGACCTTCTACCTCTTCACGCCCACACTGCTGAAGGATCTGTTGAAAAAGGTCTCCGAGATTCCGGTATCGCTGGACTTCGACGCCTTCGGCCGTATCTACGAATACTTCCTAGGCGAGTTCGCGATGAGCGAGGGCCAGGGCGGTGGCGAGTTCTACACGCCGTCGAGCATCGTCAAGCTACTCACAGAAGTCATCGAGCCTTTCCACGGCCGCATCCTCGATCCGGCCTGCGGCTCGGGCGGCATGTTCGTGCAATCGGCCCGCTTCGTGGCCGAGCACCAGAAGAACCCGGCCGCCGAACTTGCCATCTGCGGCGTGGAGAAGACCGACGAGACCGGGCGTTTGTGTCGCCTGAACTTGGCGGTGCATGGACTGGAGGGCGACATCCGCCACGGTGGCAACGTCAACAGCTACTACGACGACCCGCACACGGCCACCGGGCAGTTCGACTTCGTGCTGGCTAATCCGCCCTTCAATGTGAACGCGGTGGACAAGGAGCGGCTGAAAGACATGGTCGGCCCGGCGCGGCGTTTTCCGTTTGGACTGCCGCGTACAGACAACGGCAACTACCTGTGGATTCAGCTCTTCCATTCGGCGTTGAACGCGAAAGGCCGCGCCGGATTCGTGATGGCCAACTCGGCATCGGACGCGCGCTCGAGCGAGCAGGACATCCGCCAGAAGCTCGTCGAGGCGCGCTCGGTGGACGTGATGGTGGCCGTGGGCCCCAACATGTTCTACACGGTCACGCTGCCCTGCACGCTGTGGTTCCTGGACCGAGGCAAGGCCAGGCGCTTGCACCACGCCGACCATGTGCTCTTCATTGACGCGCGCCACATCTACCGACAGGTGGACCGCGCCCATCGCGACTGGACGCCCGTGCAGATCGGCTTCATTGCTAACCTGGTGCGTTTGTACCGCGGCGAGTCCCCGGACTACACGCAGGGTGGGGCCGAAGCCGAGGCGAAGCTGAAGGAGGTGTTCGGCGAGCTGCTGGCGTATGTTGATGTGCCCGGGCTGTGCAAGGCGGCGACGCTGGCTGAGATTGAGGCGCAGGGCTGGTCGCTGAACCCGGGGCGTTATGTGGGCGTGGCGCCGGGGGAGGACGTTAGTGACGAGGACTTCCGTACGCAGTTGCAGGGATTGAATGAGGAGCTGGAGGCGCTGAACGCGCAGGCGCGGGAGCTGGAGCGGACGATCGCGGCGAATGTCGCCGAATTGTTGGAGGGTTGACGATGCCCGGCGTACGGCAACCAGTTTGGCTGACTCCTGATGAGGTTCCGCCGCTCCCAGCGGGTTGGACAGCCTTACCTACAGCTGAGGCGTGTATCCAACTCAAGCCGGGAAAGTTGTTTGATTCCAAGACTGTTTTTCCCGTCGGGCGTGTCCCAGTGCTAAATCAATCGGAGTCAGGTGCGCTTGGCTTTCATGACGAAATTCCGGGCGTTGACGCATCTCCGAATGAGCCGGTAGTCACATTCGCAAACCATACCTGTGCTGTCCGCTTGATGAAGGAGCCCTTTTCGGTCATCCAAAACATTTTCCCTAAAGTTGGCAAGCCAGGCCTCACCGACACTGTCTATTTCTATTACGCATCGCTAGGTAGAGTGAGCCTCACGGACTACAAAGGACACCACCCAACCTTCCGGCAAGCGCATATTCCTATTCCGCCGCTTCCCGTTCAACGCCGCATCGCCGGCATCCTCTCCGCCTACGACGACCTAATCGAAAACAGCCACCGGCGCATCAAGATCCTGGAGTCGATGGCCCGCGCCCTCTACCGCGAGTGGTTCGTCCACTTCCGCTTCCCCGGCCACGAGAACCATCCGCGCGTCGCGTCGTCGCTGGGGAGTATTCCTAACGGGTGGGAGGCGAGGACCCTGGGCGACGTCATCACCTACAGCCGTCGGGCTACGAAACCAGGGCCTCACCTTGAAGATAGGCGTTACGTTCCCATCGACTGTCTGCCGCCAAACAGCCTTGCATTGCTGGAAGTCAAGCCTATTGAAGAAGCGCAGAGCAGCCTGCAGCTATTTGAAAAGGGCGACATCCTCTTCGGAGCAATGCGGCCCTACTTCCACAAGGTTGTAGTCGCACCGTTCTCTGGCGTGACCCGGTCAACGTGTTTCGTGTTTAAGCCAGTGCAGCCAGAATGGCATTCTTTCGCGACCATAACCGCATTTGACGAGGCAACGGTGGCCTACGCCAACGCGCACAGTCAGGGCGCGACAATCCCATATGCCGTTTGGGACGGCTCGCTTTCAGAGATGCCGCTTGTTTTGCCGTCGACCGAAGTATTGCAACGCTTTGAGGTCGTTGTAGCACCTATGCTTTCGCAGCTTGCACAATCATTCTTTGTATTGGGCAACCTCCGCCGCACCCGCGACCTACTCCTCCCCCGCCTCCTCTCCGGCCAGATCGAACTGGACGAACTTGAGGCCGCCTGAGCCATGCCCACTGCCAAGCCCCTGAGCAAGCTCGAACTCCTGCCGCTGCGCGAAGCCTGGAAGCACGAGGCCGGCGACGTCACGCACTGGCTGGCTCAGGCCGCCAACCTCGATGCGCTCGCCGAAGCGCTGGGCCTGGGTGATCCGCACCACTTCATCCCGGATACACACCAGCTCCGGGCGGCACCTCCCGCCGTCCGCGGCTGATCGTGCAGGGTGTTCCCGTGACTGGCATCGTGCCACTACCCGCCGACTACGGCCCTTGGCTTGCCGAGCTGAAGGGGCGCATCCACGCTGCCCAACAGCGTGCCGCGCTCGCGGTCAACCGCGAACTAGTGCTGCTGTACTGGCAGATCGGTCGGGACATCCTGGCCCGGCAAGGCCGGGAGGGCTGGGGCACCAAGGTCATCGAACGGCTGGCGCTGGATCTGCGCAATGCCTTCCCTGACATGAAGGGGTTCTCGCCGCGCAACCTCAAGTACATGAGGTCCTTTGCGCAGGCGTGGCCGGATGCGCAATTTGTGCAAGGGGTGCTTGCACAATTGCCCTGGTATCACCAGCTCACGCTGCTGGACAAGGTGCGCGATGAGCCGCTAGGTTGCAGACCGCCAGGCACATTCATGACCTGCTGCCGAGTAGCGGAGCCAGGCTCGGATCATGGCCTGAACTTATTTCAGTCGAAACCGGTCGACGTCGCTAAGTGCTTGTCATACAAGCCTTTTTCATTTAAGTGGAAACCGGCATGAAGCGTTGGCTGTCCCATGCCCAAGAGCTTCTTGTCGCCAGCTTGAGCGATCCACCGCATGAGCTGAACGAACTCGACTGGAAGCTGGCGCTCTCATCCGACAAGCGGCGCCTGACCGAGCACCTGTCGGCCATGGCCAATCTGCCGGGCGGCGGCACGCTGGTGTTTGGCATCAATGCCCACGGCCTTCCTGCGGATGTCGATCAAGCCGGCGTCGAGAAGACCGTCACCCAGTTGGCCAATCTTGGGCGCGATGCCTTGGATCCACCGCAGATCATCGAGCATGCGGTGGCCGAGTTCAGGGGTGCGCAACTCTTGTGGGTACATGTGCCCGAGTCTGCGGTCAAGCCCGTTCACCTCAGAGGCAAGAGCCTGGAGGACGCCTTCGTTCGCTCGGGGGCCAGTACCCGAAGGGCGTCACGGCAAGAGATCGGCACGCTGATGCTGAACAGTCGGACGCCGCGCTGGGAGACGCTCAATGCCACCTCGCTCCTGACGGACGCCCAAGTTACCGCCGCGCTGCAGGTGCGGCCCATTTTGGCAATGCTGGGGCGGCCAGTACCCTCTTCGACCGAGGAGCTGCTGGCGTGGATGGTCGCAGAGGACTTCGTGCGACCGAACCCCAGCGGTGGCAACTACGTGACGCACCTTGGCGCGGTGGCGGCCGCTGAGAACCTGGCCGACTTCGACGACGTGGGGCGCAAGACGGTTCGCCTGATCGTGTACGAGGGAACCAACAAGGTCGTGACCCGGCTGGAGCAGGAGTTGACGCAGGGATACGCCGTCGGCTTTCAGAGCCTGATGCAGCGGGTGATGGCGGTGCTTCCCCAAAGCGAACACATCGAGCAAGGCCTCAGGCGGGTTAAGACGGTCTACCCGGAAATCGCCCTGCGCGAGGTCATCGCCAACGCCCTCATCCATCAGGATTTCACCGTCCGTGGGGCCGGGCCGATGGTCGAGATCTTCGATGACAGGGTCGAAGTGAGCAATCCGGGAGGGTTGCTGCCATCAAAGCAGGTGAACCGGCTGATCGGCACGCAACCCGAGTCCCGCAATGAGCTGTTGGCCAAGGCCTTTCGCCGCTATCGAATCTGTGAGGAACGCGGGTCCGGTCTGCTCAAGGCGGGGCAGGCGGTCGAGGAGGCGGGCTTGCCCCCCATCGACTTCACAGCGGAGGCTGCCTACTTCAAGGTCACGTTGCGAAACCCGCGGAGTTTCGCTCGCATGACCGTTCGGGAGCGGCTCGAGGCCTGTCATCAGCACGCTGTGCTGCGCTACTTCTCGGGCACCACGATGACGAACACGACCCTTCGCGCGCGCTTGAGGATGCCCGAGAAGCAACGCCCCATGGTCTCGGCGCTGATTCAAGAGGCGCTCGACATGCGGCTCATCAAGCCGGCCGATCCCGACAACAAGTCCAGGAAGTTCGCCGAATATGTTCCTTACTGGGCGTGACCGGCAGTTGGGCGGCTCAACCATGCCAACGCTCACCGTTGCTGCCGCCATGACCGAGTGCAGGATAAAGGCCTAGCCATGCCTGAAAGGCCGATCAACAAAGCGTTGCAGGTCAACCGCTTACGCTTTTCTGCAGGCGTCGTCGTGGCCGTGCTTGCAGAATAGAACCAGCCGGATCGCACTGCCGAACATCCCCGATGACCACCCACGCCTACACCGAAGACCAGCTCGTCGAGCAGCCCGCCATCGGGCTGTTCGGCGCGCTCGGCTGGCAGACGGTGTCGGCGCTGGAGGAGGTCTTCGGACAGACCAGCACCCCAGGTAGTCTGGGCCGCGAGACCAAGGGCGAGGTGGTGCTGACAGGCCGACTACACGCAGCGCTCGAACGACTGAACCCGGCCACCGCGGCCGAGGCGCTCACCCGTGCCGTCGACGAGCTCAGCCGCGACCGCTCGGCCATGAGCCTGACCGCAGCCAACCGCGAGGTCTACGCGCTGCTGAAAGACGGCGTGGCCGTTTCGGTACCCGATCCGGTGCACGGTGGGCAGAAGACCGAACGCGTGCGCGTGATCGACTGGACGAACCCGGCTGGCAACGACTTCCTGCTGGTGAGTCAGTTCAGCGTTACGGGCGCGCTCTATACCTGCCGGCCCGACCTGGTGGGTTTCGTGAACGGCCTGCCGTGGGTGGTGATCGAGCTGAAAAAGCCCGGCGTGCCGGCGCGCGCGGCCTTTGACGAAAACCTCACGCACTACAAGGAGCAGATCCCAGCGCTCTTCGTCTTCAACGCGCTGATGATCGCGAGCAACGGCACCGACAGCCGAGTGGGTTCGCTCACCGCCGACTGGGAGCGCTGGGTGGAGTGGAAGCGCATCGAGCGCGAGGACGAACCGCGCCGCGTATCGCTGGAGGTGATGCTGCGCGGCACCTGCCATCCCGCCCGGCTGCTTGATCTGGTCGAGAACTTCACCCTGTTCTCGGAGCACAAGGCGTCGCTGGTGAAGGTGTTCGCGCAGAACCACCAGTTTCTGGGCGTGAACAACGCCATCGCCTCGATGCTGCAGGCGCGCTCCATGGGCCATGGCCGCGGCGGCGTGTTCTGGCAGACGCAGGGCAGCGGCAAGAGCTTCTCGATGGTGTTCTTTGCGCAGAAGGTGCTGCGCACGCTGCCGGGCAACTGGACCTTCGTGATCGTGACCGATCGGGTGGAGCTCGACGAGCAGATCGCCAAGACCTTCAAGGCCACGGGCGCAGTGGGCGGGGCGGCCGACAGCCATGCCACCAGCGGCGCGCACCTGCGCGAGCTGCTCGCGGGCAACCAGCGCTATGTCTTCACGCTGGTGCACAAGTTCCAGACCACCGAGATGCTGTGCGACCGCTCGGATGTGATCGTACTGACCGACGAGGCGCACCGCAGCCAGTACGACACGCTCGCGCTGAACATGCGCGCTGCGCTGCCGCGCGCCACCTTCCTGGCCTTCACCGGCACGCCGCTGATCGCAGGCGAGGAGCGTACGCGCGAGGTCTTTGGCGACTATGTGTCGGTCTACGATTTTCAGCAGTCCATCGAGGACGGTGCCACGGTGCCGCTCTTCTACGAGAACCGCACACCCGAGTTGCAGCTGGTCAACGCGGATCTCAACGATGAGATCTATGAGCTCATCGAGAACGCCGCCCTCGACCCTGACCAGGAGGCCCGGCTGGAACGTGAGCTGGGCCGGCAGTACCACCTGATCACCCGCGACGACCGGCTCGAAGCGGTGGCCAGCGACATCGTGCGTCACTTCCTTGACCGCGGTTTTTTTGGCAAAGCGATGGTGGTGTCCATCGACAAGGCCACCGCGCTGCGTATGCATGACAAGGTGCGCCAGCACTGGGCGGATGAGACGAAGCGTGTGCAGACCGAGCTGGGCGAGCTGGCGATGCGACCGCTGGGGGACGAACGATCAGCCGAGCAGGCACGGCGCGATGTGCAAAAGGCGGAGCTCAAGCGCCGCCTTGATGCGCTGAACACCACCGACATGGCGGTGATCGTGTCGCCGGGTCAAAACGAGATCGCGCAGATGGCCACGCTGGGCCTGGACATCGAGCCGCACCGCAAGCGTATGAACGACTCGCAGCCCGGGCTGGACGAGAAGTTCAAGGACACCACCGACCCATTACGGCTGGTTTTCGTCTGCGCGATGTGGCTCACCGGCTTCGATGCGCCGAGCTGTTCCACGGTGTACCTCGACAAGCCGATGCGCAACCACACGCTGATGCAGACCATCGCTCGGGCCAACCGTGTGTTCCCTGGCAAACACAGCGGCGTGATCGTGGACTACGCGAATGTCTTCGCCTCGCTCGAGAAGGCGCTGGCTATTTACGGCTCGGGCGGGGGCAGCGCTAACCCGGTGCGCGACAAGGCTGAGCTGGCGCGGGCCCTGGCCCGCGCGGTGGAAGACGCCAGTTCGTATTGCGCGAACAAGGGGGTGGACCTCGCCGGCATTGAGGCGCTGCCGCTGGGTGACTTCCAGCGGTTGAAGAAGATCGCCGATGGCGTGAACGAGCTGATCTCGCCCGACGCACTGCGCCGCGACTTCTTCGGCCACGAGCGGTTGGTGGGCACGCTTTACCGGGCGGTTAAGCCCGATCTGGCGGCGCTCGTGCATGCGGGCCGCGTTGCCTGCCTGGCCACGCTGGCTGAGGCGATACGAGCCAAGCTCAATCCAAATCAGCCCGACATAAGCGCGGTAATGGCCGGCATCAATGTGTTGCTCGATGCCTCGATCACTGGTCACGAGATCGTTCAGGGCACGGTGCCAGTGCTCGACCTCTCGAAGATCAATTTTGAAGCGCTGGCCAGCAAGTTCAGGCAGTCCAGGCATCAGAAAACCGAGATTGAGGTGCTCAAGACCGCGGTACGCGCGCAGCTTGAAAAGATGATCGAAGCCAATCCCCTGCGGGCTGACTTTGCTGACAAGTTTGAGGCACTGATCGAGAGTTATAACGCTGGCAGCCGCAGCGTCGAGGAGCTGTTCCAGGAGCTGGTCAATCTCTCCGGCAGCCTGAACGACGAGGAGCAGCGCCATGTTCGCGAGAACCTTAGCGAAGATGAGCTCGTCATTTTCGACATTCTCACCAGGCCGTCGCCCGAGCTTTCGACCGAGGAGCGCACCGAAGTAAAGAAGGTAGCGCGCGACTTGCTCACGCGGCTCAAGCAGCTACTGGTGCTGAGCTGGCGGCAGAAGTCGGCCGCACGTTCACAGATCAAGCTCGCGATCGAGGACACCCTCGACGGCGGCCTGCCGCGGGCGTACACGCCCGAGCTATACAACCAGAAGTGCGCGGCAGTCTTTGAGCATGTGTATGAGCGGTATCCGGATCGGGGTGCGGGCGGTTTGGCGGCTGTATCGACCGGACAGGGCTGATCACCGTTCGGAGCGCTTCATCGCATCGCGGCCAGGGCCGATGCGTGGCAGGCGGCCGAAACAAAGCTTTCGATTCCGCCATTCCGTGTACACGCCCATGTACACATCACCCCCCTCCCCCCTGAACCCCAGCAACCATGCGGCTTTCCAGCGCGCGTGAAATTCTGCATCGGGAAGTAGAAACCCGAAACCTCAAATTGACTTGTGCGATCCGTCGCAAAGCGCGCCGTTCTTGCTTTGCTTGCAGCCGCAGAAGTAGACCGTCGAGCTGGTCTTGGCCTCGTACTTCACCGGGGCGAAGTCGCTGCCCTTGTGGGAGCCATCGCAAAACGGCTGCGATTTGCTCAGGCCGCAGGCGCACCAGTAATAGGATTTGCCGGCTTCGACGGCGACGGCGTAAGGGGTGGTCTGAGCGACATGAGCCTTCATGGTGATTTCCAGTGGTGGGTTGACCGGGCCAAAGAAGGCATGGTGCCATGGTGAAACGGGCAAGTGGTAGGCTCAAAGGCGGCCTGATGCTCAGGGAGTGACCAAATCGCCCGAGGGCCACTCACCATTACACAATCCGAGAGGTCTGACATGAAACGTCTTTCTTTGCTGTTTGTACTGGGTCTGGCTTCTTCGCTCGCGGTTGCCGCGCAGCCGAAAGGGGCGGTGTATTCGCCGATGCCTGGCGTAGTCTGCGACAAGAAGGCGCAGTTCTGCGCCGACTCCGAGGGCATCTCGCTTGGCTACACCAAGGAGTACCTCGGCGAAAAGGCTGAAGCGACCGTGATGGGCCGAATCAAGGATGCGGGTGGCGTCGAAAAGTATGACCTCACCTGGTTCGGCTTCAGCAATGGCGTGGATTGCAAGGTCAAGGAAAAGGTCTGTCACGTGTCCAAGAACAGCGACAAAGTGGACAAGACCGTCACCAAGGCGCTGTTCGGGCGCTGAGTTCATCGCGGCCTGACAACCGGGTCTAAAGCCGATTGAGCCGTGGATTCGACGGTGGCCAGGACGCCTGTCTTATTCCCCGATCCCGCTCAATCGGTGCAGCGCGTCGAGCAAGCCCGTTTTTCGCTTGCCCAGCAGTTCGTCAAGCTCTCGCTCGTGCGCCGCAAAGCGGCGTTTGAGCTCACGCAGCCGCGCTGCGCCTGAGGCGGTCAGCACAATCTGGCGGTTGCGCTTGTCGTCCTCGCTCACCACGCGCTTGGCAAACCCGAGTTCCTCGAGCCGGTTGAGGATCGGGACGATGCGCGGTCGTTCGACCGCCAGCACCTGAGCAAGTTCGGACTGGGTCACACCGGGGTTGTCGGCAGCGACGGCCATCACCGAAAACTGGACCAGCGTGAGCGCCTTGTCGTCGAAGCTTTCGTAGATGTGCTGAAAGACCGCCATCTGCGCGCGACGGATCGAATAGCCGACCGTGCTCTCGAGATAGCGCATGTCGATCGGACGCTTTGTACCGGGTGCGGGCTGCTTGCTGGCGGTCATCGGATGCGCGGCACAGGCCGCAGGGTGTTCGTACACCCAGTGTAGGTCAATGGACGTCGCCGATCATCTGATGCACTTGACATCGATAACAACGTTACCTATTGTCTCGGCCAAAGTCCCGGGTCTTGGCTGTCATGCCGGTCTGGCGTCAAGGGATGTGTCCGATTTCGAACAACCGCTACCGTAGGAGAAGCCCATGTCGGTCAATCAGCTTGAGCCAGGCAAAGACCCCGGCACACCGACACCGCAGATGCTGGATGCGATCGTGGTCGGCGCCGGTATCGGCGGGGTCTATCAGCTCTATCGCCTGCTTCAGGATGGACTGAGCGTGCGGGCCTTCGAGGCGGCCGATGGGGTCGGCGGCGTGTGGTTCTGGAATCGCTATCCTGGGGCCCGAGTCGACTCGCACTTTCCGCACTACCAGTTCTGGTTTTCTCGCGAGCTCTGGGATGAGTCGGACTGGACCGAGACCTTTCCTGCGCAGCCGGAGATCGAGCGCTACGTCAATCATGTGGTCGACAAGTTTGATCTGCGTCGTCACATCAGCTTCAGCACCCGGGTGACATCGGCGGTTTTCGACGACGCAACCGGTACCTGGCGGGTCACGACCGACGCAGGCGAAACCCTGGTCGCCCGCTTTGTGGTGTTCAACACCGGTGGTCTGTCGACGCCGAAGATCCCGCCCTTCAAGGGGCACGACAGCTTTGCCGGCGTGAGCTGCCACACCAGTCACTGGCCAAAGGAGGGCGTCGATCTCGCGGGCAAGCGGGTGGCGGTCATCGGCACAGCGGCTACCGGGATCCAGGTCATCCAGACGATCGCGTCGCAGGTGGCTCATCTCACGGTGTTTCAGCGCACGCCCAATTACGCGGTGCCGATGAAAAATCCGAAGATCACCGAATCCGACCTCACCTGGATGCGGGAGTCCTTTGATGAGCTCAGCAAAAAGGTGCGCTGGTCGCGAGGCGGATTCGTGTTCGAGGATCCGCCCTACTTCAGGGACCTGCCCGCGGATCAGCGCGACGCGCATATGCAGGCCATCTGGGACTCGGGCAATCTCAGCATCTGGGGCAATTCCTTTGCCGATTTCCAGAGCAATCAGCAGGCCAATGACTATGTGACCCAGTTCGTTCGCGATCGCATGCGCGAGCGCATCAAGGATCCCGCGCTTGCTGCCAAGCTGATCCCGACCGACTACAGCTTTGGAACGCGCCGGGTACCCCTTGAAAACGGCTATTTCGAGGCCTTCAGTCGCGACAATGTATCGCTGGTCGATCTGCGCGAGGATCCGATCGACTCGATCAATGCCAGCGGCATCCGCACCCGGGCAGGCCACCATGAGCTCGACGTCATCATCTATGCCACCGGCTTCGATTCAGGCGTCGGTTCGATCAACCGGATCGATATTCGCGGTGCCGCCGGCGTGTCACTGAAGCAGCTCTGGAGCGAGGAGCTCTGCACAACCGTCGGCATGCAGGTTCACGGCTTTCCCAATCTCTTCATGACCATGGCGCCGTTTGCACCGGCGGCCGCGATCTGCAACGTGCCGGTGTGCGTCGATCAGCAGTGCGACTGGATTGCCGATGCCATCGGTTTCGTTCGCAGCAAGGGCCTGCGCTCGATTCAGCCGTCGGCGCAGACGCAGCAGGCCTGGATGGATCACCACCGGGCGGTGTCGGAGCCGACCATGATCGGTCGCAACATGAACTCGTGGTATCGACGCGAGGGCCCTGACGGCAGCAAGCGCGAACTGATCGCCTATCTGGGCGGCATTCCGGCCTATCGCAGAGCCTGTGATGACATGATCGCCGGCGGCTTCAAGGGGTTTGAGCTGGTTTGATCGACTGATCGGGACCAAACGTGAGTTTGCTCACATGAGCAAACTGATTCATCCGTGACGATGACGCAGGGAGCAGCAAGGCTGCCGAAACTGTATTCATCGAGTCCCGAGCATGTTTCGAGTCAGTGGTTTACCAGCGGATGTTGCGCCTGTTGCCTGGCGGGGGGTGGTGTGTCTGATGGCGGCCAATACTGCTGACATCCTGGGCTCTCGCTTGCGGCTGGTCGATGCCCTGCGCTCGGACGGCTGGCGGGTGGTGGTCTGCTCGCACCCCGACAGCGATGTTCAGCAACTGACCGAGCGTGGTATCGAGCATCGCCCGATGAGCGTAGCCGGTTCGCGTCGGAACCTGTTTTCGCGACTCGCAACCTATGCCGCGTTTACCCGCACCCTGCGCAGGCTGCGTCCGAAAGTGATCTTGAGCTGGACGCCTTCGGTCAATGCCTATGCGGCGCTTGCCGCCCGCAGCCTGATGCTGCCGGTGATTGCCAATGTCTCGGCACGCGACGGCGAGATGCTGCGCGATCGCAAGCGACCGCGTGTTTTGCGCGCGATGAGCCGGATGGTCTTCGGATGGCCGACGATGGTCTTCTTTCAGCACCGCGAAGATCAGCAGACCTTCATTCGTGATCGTCTGGTGAAGTCCTACCGCGCCTGCCAACTGCCGGCGCTGAGCGTTGATGTCGACCGCTTCATGCCGGTGCCGCGCGAGGCGCCGCATCAGCCCTGTTTCCTGATGTCAGCAAGCCCGATGCGTGGCCATGGCCTGGAGGTTTTCGTCCAGGCCGCGCGCATCGTGCGTGCGGTCTGCCCCGAGGTGCGTTTCGTCGTCGTCGTCGGGACGGCGTCGGCAGATCATCCTGACGCTGTGCCCGTGGCATCATTCGCCCAGTGGCAGTGCGAGGGGATCATCGAATGTCTGCCTGAGCCGGCCGACATAGTGCGGCTCTACGCGCAGGCTGACTGCGTGGTGCTGCCGGCCACCGGCGAGTGTCTGCCGTACAGTCTTCTGGAGGCTGGCGCGATGGGTAAACCCTCGATTGCCACGGATGTGGCCGGCTGCCGGGATGTGGTTGTCGATGGCGTGACCGGACTGCTGGTGGCACCGTGCGATGCCACGGCGCTGGCCAAGTCGATGATGGCGATTTTGCGGATGCCCGACGATCAGCGCATCGCGATGGGCGCGCAGGCCCGTGAGCGCGTCGTCGCGGAATTCGACGAGGCGCTGGTCATCAATGCCTATCGGCAAATGCTGAGCATGAAGCCCTGAGGCTTCAGCGGGTTGAGCGTGGTTCAGCGGTGGCATTGCAGGGCTCGGATCGCCTGAGACCTTGACACGTCGAGCCTTCTCTACGACTCTTCGGTGCGACACAAAAGGATGGCCTTCAAAGGTGACCCACCTTAGTTCGGCCGATCCCATAAATATTTCTCAGGAGCACGTCTTGAATTCCAGCAATTCCCGTTCATCGGCCGCGCGCTGGCTGAGTACTTTTTGCGCCGTCGCGGCCTTATCTCTGACATCGCCCGGTGCGATGGCGCAAAACCCGATGCGCGGCGGCTCGCTCAGCATCGGACTCGAAAACGATCTGCCCGGTCTCGATCCGCTGGTCTTTGCCTCCTTCAATGAGAAGCAGGCCGGCTTTACCGTCTATGACACGCTGCTCGACATCGATGAGAAGGGCAAGCTGGTGCCCAAGCTTGCCGAGAAATTCGAGTCGGCGCCGGATGCCACCTCGTTCAAGCTGACCCTGCGTTCGGGTGTGAAGTCTCATGACGACACGCCCTGCGATGCCGCGGCGGTCGTGGCGCACTTCAATCGGCTGATGGACCCCAAGCTGCGCTATCGATGGGCAGCCGATCTGGCCGGCATCGCCAAGATCGAAGCGACCGGGCCGCTCGAGGTCACGATCACCATGAAAGCACCTTCGGCGCAGTTTCCGGCGGTGCTGGCCGATGTGTCGGGCATGGTCGTCTCGCCGACAGCGGTAAAGAAATTCGGCGATAACTATCTGGCCAATCCGGTTGGCACCGGCCCCTTCGTCTTCAAGGAATGGCGGCGCGGCTCGCACATCGTGTTCACCCGCAACACCCAATACTGGAAAGGGCCGGTCCATCTGGAAGAAGTCGTGCTGCGTGCCATGCCTGATACCGAGACCCGCATGGCCAGCCTGAAGGCAGGCGATCTCGACATCGTGATGAATGCCCCGGCCAAGGATGTGATCGAGGCTCGCAGCGCCAAGAAGCTGACTGTGCTCGATGCCGGCAGCCTCGGCTCGACCTTCGTGATGATCAACATGTCGCAGCCGGATGTCTCGGACCTGCGGGTGCGCCAGGCGCTGGCCCATGCAATCGACCGTGACACGCTCAACAAGGTGGTCAACAAGGGTCTGGCCAAGGTGGCGAGCACGCCCTTCGGCAGTGGTTTGGCTCCGCATGAGCAGGTCGAGGGTTATCCGAAATACGATCCGGCCAAGGCGAAGCAGTTGCTCGCGCAGTATGGCAAGCCGGTGAAACTGAAGTTTTCCTCGAGCAATGCGCCCTTGTCGTTGCTGTCGGCGCAGGCCATCCAGCAGATGTGGAAAAAAGTTGGCGTCGAGTCCGAGATCGTGCCTTATGACTCGGTCCAGCTGGTGCGCACTGCCGGTCTTCGCGAGTATCAGGTGATGGGCTATCGCTGGCAGGGCGGTGTCGACCCCGACCGTAATGTCTACAACTTTTTCCACTCAAAAGGCACCGCCAATCGCACTGGCTACAGCAACCCGGAGATGGACAAGCTGCTTGATGCAGGGCGTGCCACCACCGATGCGGCACAGCGCCTGAGCATCTATCGCCAGGTCAACAATCTGCTGGCCCGCGATCTGCCGTACCTGTACCTCTCCTACTTCAACAACATCAGCCTCGCCAATCCGGCGGTCAAGGGGCTGGCACCCATTGCCGACGGCATCATCCGACCGGCAGAAGTCTGGAAGGCGCGGTGATGTGTGCCGGCAGCCTGGCGCGGTCGGCGCGCCCTGTCGGTTGTGACGGTCTGTCCCCCATGACTGTCGTCAGGTCGATCGCGTGCTGAATTCGGCTTTCCTGCGCAGATTGCAGGTTCAGGTGCTGACGCTGCTGGTGATCCTGCTGGCAGCGACCGCCCTGACCTTCTTCATCACCAATGTGCTGCCGGGTGATGCGGCGGTGGCGATTCTGGGCGACAACGCCACCCCTGCCGATATCGCGTCGCTGCGTACCGAGCTCGGTCTGGACCGCAATATCGTCGTGCGCTATGTCGATTGGCTGAGCCATGCGCTGCGCGGTGACCTCGGCAAGTCCTATCGAACCCGCGAGAACATCTCGACGATGATTGGCGACCGATTGCCGGTCACGCTCGAGCTGATCCTGCTCACGCAGCTGATTGCGCTGGGCGTTGCGGTGCCGGCTGGCATCCTGGCCGCCTATCGCAGCCGCACGAAGGTCGATTCCGCGCTGGCCACCGTCTCGATCGGCCTGCTGTCGACGCCGGCCTTCGTCAAGGGCATCTTGCTGATCTACCTGATGTCGGTGCTGCTCGGCTGGTTTCCGGCTTCGGGTTTCAAGAGCCTTTCCGACGGGCTGGGCGCCAATCTGCATAGTCTGGCGTTGCCGGCGATGACGCTGGCGCTCGCTGAGATTCCGGTCTACATGCGACTGCTTCGCGCCGACATGATCAGCACGCTGCAGCAGGACTACATCCTGGTGGCGCGTGCCAAAGGTTTGAGTGTGCGAGAGATTCTGCTCGGGCATGCGTTGCGGCCGTCATCGCTGTCGCTGGTGACCGTGGTCGGCATCAATCTCGGCCGGCTGGTAGGGGGTGCGGTCATTATCGAGACCCTCTTTGCGCTGCCCGGCATCGGTCAGATGCTGGTCAATGCGGTCTATCAGCACGACCAGTTTGTGATCCAGGGCGTGGTGCTGGTGATTGCCACCGGTTTCGTGCTGATCAATCTGCTGGTGGATCTGATGTATGCCTTGATCGATCCGAGGGTGCGAATCAGTGGCTGAGACGATGGCTTCCTCATCCCTGCCTGCCAGGTCTGCAGCGCGCAAGTGGCTCGAGCCGGGTCTGCTGCTGGCGGTGGCCTGGCTGCTTGTGCTGCTCGCACTGGCGGTGTTCGCGCCCTGGCTGGGTCTGGTCAGTCCGGAAGAGGCCGATTTGCTGGCCACTCTCGAGCCGCCAGGCGCCGCGCATTGGCTTGGCACCGATTCGCTCGGCCGCGATACCCTGTCGCGGCTGATCTGGGGCGGCAAGGTGTCGCTGGTGGTGGCGATCGGCAGCGTGGCGATCGGTCTGGCCATTGGCGGCGCGCTGGGTCTTGTGGCCGGGTTTTTCGGGTCGATGACCGACCGGCTGATCATGGGCGTGATGACCGTCATGCTCTGCTTTCCGGGCATCATCCTGGCGATCGCGCTGGTCTCGAGCCTGGGGCCGAGTGTGGGCAATGTCACCGGTGCCATCGGCGTGATCTTCGTGCCGGCCTTTGCCCGGATCGCCCGGGCCAACACCCTGAGCCTGCGCGATCGTGAATTCGTACTGGCCGCGCGTCTGATCGGTGCCAGCGTGCCCCGCATACTGATGCGTGAAGTGCTGCCCAACCTGATGCCGGCGCTGTTGTCGTATGCGGTGGTGATGCTGGGCGTGGCCATTCTGGCCGAGGCCGCCCTCGGTTTTCTGGGCCTGTCGGTGCGACCGCCGCAGCCGAGTTGGGGCGGCATGATCGCCTCCGAGCGCTCTAGTCTGGTGGAAGCGCCGCTGGCGGTCTTCATCCCGGCGATCTGGATGTTTCTGACGGTGCTGTCGATCAACTGGATCGGAGAATCGGTGCGCCGCCTCTTCGACATCAAGGCGCAGACGCTGTGAGTCAGGTGCGCTCAGTGCGGCGATATGAGTGAAGCGATATGAGTGAGCCGCTATGAGTGAGCTGTCGCGCGCGGATTCGCAGGCGGCGCAGATTGACGCGGCGCCGCTGCTGAGCGTGCGCGATCTGTCGGTGCGCTTTGCCAGCCCCCGGGGCTCGGTGTGCGCGGTCAATGGTGTCGGCTTCGATCTGCATGCCGGGCGCACGCTGGCGATCGTCGGCGAGTCGGGGTCGGGCAAGAGCGTGCTGTCGCGATCGATCCTGCGGCTGCTGCCGGCGTCGACCACGACCCAGACCGGCAAGATCCGCTTTGATGGCCAGGACCTCTCGTCGATGACTGAGGACGAGCTTCGGCAAGTCCGCGGGCGCGAGATCGCGATGATCTTCCAGGACCCGATGTCTTCGCTCAATCCGGTGCTGACCATCGGTCGCCAGATCGGCGAGGTGCTCGGCAAGCATCTCGGGCTGGCACGGCCGGCGCGGGAGGCCCGCACCATCGAGCTGCTCGAGGCAGTCGGCATCTCCGCGCCGCGACAGCGGCTGGGCGAGTATCCGCATCAGCTGTCGGGTGGCATGCGACAGCGCGTGATGATTGCGATGGCGCTGGCCTGCAGCCCGAAGATCCTGATTGCCGACGAGCCGACCACCGCGCTCGATGTCACCATTCAGATGCAGATCCTGGTGCTGCTCAAGCGGCGCCAGCGCGAGACCGGCATGGCGATGATCTTCATCAGCCACGATCTGGCCGCGGTGAGCGGTGTGGCCGACGAGGTGGCGGTGATGTATGCCGGGCGGATCGTCGAGCAGGCGCCGGTTGATGCGTTTTTCGCCTCGCGCCGCATGCCCTATGGCGAAGCGCTGCTGCGGGCCCGGCCGATGGCCGATGCATCCGGCGGCCAGCGACTGGAGGCGATCGGCGGCAGGCCCCCCGATCTGGCGGCGCTGCCGCCGGGCTGTGCCTTTGCCGAGCGGTGCAAGCATGTCCAGTCGAACTGCCTGCTGACGGTGCCGCCGATGGTGATCGAGGGCAATCGCCGCTATGCCTGTCTGCATCCCTTGTCCGATGCGGCCGTGCGCGGTGTGCCGACGGAGCAGGCGACATGAGCGCCCCGGTGCTTGAGGTCCGCGACCTGGTGCGGCGATTCAGACGTGCCGATGGCCGCTGGGTGACCGCGGTCGATTCGGTGAGCCTGGCGCTTGAACGCGGCGAGACCTTGGGGCTGGTCGGCGAGTCGGGCTGCGGCAAGTCGTCGCTGGCGCGCGCGATCGTGCAGTTGCCCCCGCCCGATGCCGGCGCGGTGCTGCTCGATGGCGAGGATCTGACGCACGGGTCGACACAGGCCCTGCGTGAGCGCCGGCGTCGGATGCAGATGGTGTTTCAGGATCCGGTGTCATCGCTCAATCCGCGCCGCCGGGTGGGCGAGATCGTCGGCGAGCCGCTGCAGGTCTGGGGCGGCGGATCGGTCGCCGATCAGCGCGAGCGGGTGTCGGCGGCGCTGACCGAAGTGGGCTTCGATGCCCAGACTGTCTGGTCGCGAAGGCCGCACGAGATGTCGGGAGGCCAGTGCCAGCGAATTGCGATTGCCCGTGCCCTGATGCTCGAGCCAGAGGTGCTGGTGCTCGATGAGCCGGTGTCGGCGCTCGATGTGTCGGTGCAGGCGCAGATCCTGAATCTGCTGATCGACATTCGTGCAAAACGCAGCTTCAGCATGCTGTTCATCAGCCACGATCTGGCGGTGATCCGCAATCTGTGCGATCGGGTGGCGGTGATGTATCTCGGGCGCATCGTCGAGATCGGCCGCACCGAGGACATCTATCGCCGCCCCTCGCATCCCTATACCCGCGCCCTGCTCGATTCGGTGCTGGTGCCGGGGCGTGCGCTGCCGGAGCAGGAGGCGCTCGGCGGTGAGTTGCCGTCGATTCACAACCCGCCGAGCGGCTGCCACTTCCGGACCCGCTGCGCGCGCGCCACCGAGCGGTGCGCAAGCGAGGTGCCGATGTTGTCGGTGATATCGGATGGCCAGCGCAGTGCGTGCTTTCATCCGCTGGTCGAGATGAGCGCCAGCGCCTGAGCGTGGGCCGCAGCGCTTACTTCGGTTGCGGCACAACCCGCAGATAGGGTTTGACCGTCTTCCTGATCACGTCCTGACCCGGCTTCCAGTTCACCGGCGTGGCCACCTGATGCTTTGCGGTCAGCTGGATTGAATCGAGCACCCGCAGCGCTGCGGATTGGCCAGCCCCCTGATTGATCGAAGTAAAGATTGAAACGGATCTTGAGCAAGGCAATGCCCCGCTAGGTGGCCCCGCTCATTAGCCCGGCTCAGTGGCGTCTATCAGTGGCGCCCTTGATGGGCGACGTTCAGTGCGAGTGCTCGAAGACCAGCCAGCCTTGCCGGCCCTCGGTGGCCAGCCCGACGGTGGCGCCATGCGGCAGCGTCAGCTTGGGGCTGGCGTGACCGAAGGGCAGACCGCTGATGATCGGGGTTTTTGTCTGGGCGCGCAGCCATTTGAGCACCGCCGGCATGTCATAGCCGCGGTCATGGGCGCCGAGCGTGTAGCGGTTGACATGCCCGATCAGCACCGCGCGCTGCGCATCGATCACGCCGGCGTGCAGCAGCTGGATCAGCATGCGTTCGACGCGGTAAGGATGTTCGTTGACGTCCTCCAGAAAGAGGATGCCGCCCTTGACCTTCGGAAAAAACCGCGTGCCGAGCAGGCTGCAGACGATCGACAGATTGCCTCCCCACAGCGTGCCCTGCTCGTCGACGCCCTCGGGGCCTTTGGCCTTGAAGCCCAGGATTTCAAGTTCGCCGCTCATGGCTTCGCGAAAGCAGCCCAGCGTCACCGGATCGACCGCCTCGGGCGTGTCGACCCCGAAGTCATCGATCAGCGCTGGCCCGGCCCAGGTGACGGCGCGTGCGCGCGCCAGCATCGCCAGGTGAAAGGCGGTGAAATCTGACAGACCGACCCAGCGCTTGCCGGCGCGGGCGAGCCGTTTGAAGTCGAGCATTGGCAGGAGCCGTGTCAGGCCATAGCCGCCGCGGGTGATCATGACGATCGAGGCGTCCTGCTCGGCGGCTCGCGCGAAGGCGCCGGCACGCTGATCGTCGCTGCCGGCAAAGCGCTGCGTGCGACGCAGTGCGGCCGGATCAAAGCGGGTCGGATGGCCGAGCCGGTTGAGGATTGAGGCCGCATGGTGTGCCCGCGCGACGTCTGCGACCGCGCCCGAGGGCGAGATCAGGTAGATCGGCTCGTCGTCCGATGCTTCGGTGGACGGCACGGGGGCGGCTGGAGTGGGAGATGAGCGCATGGCGCCAGTCTGCCATGAGCAGCAGGGGCGCCGGCTGCAGCGGCTGAACCGGTCGAGCTGGTGGTCGACGAATCAGTTGCAGGTCTGGTCGATTGCTGCTCGGGCCTCATTGACCATCTTGATTCGCCAATCGCTGCTCTTCAACATCGCTTCCTGCTGACGCAATAGCTTTTCCAGCGATTCAATGTTTTTGGCATTCTCTAGAACGACGGTTTTCCCGTCGAGCTCTGCTTGCTTTAGGGCCGTCAGATTGCCGTAAAGGTTATACGAGGCCTTCAATGCAGAGCCAATACCAGGAATGAGACCCAGCGCTTCAGCCTGCACCCAGCTGTCAACGTCATCCGTCAAAACGGCAACATTGAGGTCTGTTTGCTTGGAGAGAACGACTGCAGCGAATTTACCGGTAGTGGTCGTTACGGTTTGGGTAACGGGAGAAAGTCCAAGGATGTCGCCGATTGCATTGGCGGCAGTCTTTAAAGCCAATGTCAGCTTGAGGGCGGTATCGACAGAAGGAAGCTTTGCTTTTTGTTCCAGCACTTCTTTTTTCAGCGGAGCAATCAGTTCAAGACTTTGGCTGGCAGCCTTGTAGTGCCTGATCGCAAACTCAAAGTCTTTGGCTAATTGCGTGTCACGGTACTTGACCAGCCCAGCGCAGTTTGCAGGCTTGGTTGGTTTAGCTTGGTCTCCCGCCTTTGACGCGGTGCTGGCGCCTGGCGTGTTGAGCTTGGCGCTTGCCGGCCTGGGCGGACACTTGAAGTTGCCGTTGGGGTCGCTGGTGAAGCCGCCCATGCCGGTGGCCGCACCCGGGCCGTTGCACACCGCGGTCTTCGGAGTGGGGATCTCATCGGTGCGGCTTTCGCCCGGGGCGAGTTCGATTGGTACGGTGAAATACTGGTTGAGCGGGCTGCCGTCGCCGCAGACCCTGGCCATCAGCGAGTTTCCCTGATCCGGGGCAGTGATGCACAGCGCGACGCTGATCGGCCCGGGGCAGACATTCTTCAGCACAGTCCTGGTGCCGGCCGGCTGCACTGACAGGCAGTGCGCCGCCGGCTGGGCAAAAGTCGGCGATGCGACCATTGACAGACCCAGCGCCAGAGCCGCGAGGCCTCGGGCGCTCAGGGCTGAAGCCATCACGGGTTTCAAAAGGCGGGTCATTTGAGACCGTATCGCGAGAGCGCGTCGGCCGAGCAGGCTGCCTGGGTGGTGTAGCTGTTGCCGGCGTTGTACCAGGTGCCGGAGCAGGTGCTGGTGGGGGTGGAGCTCGAGGTGCTGCACAGACCGTTCGTCACGGTGTTGCTGCCCGATCTGCAAACGAAGAGGTTGTAGGTGGTGACCGGCAGCGTCGGGCTCTGGCTCGAGCTCGAGCTCGAGCCCGGGCAGAGGGTCTTGACTACCGAGACCGCATAGTCGGCGGTCTTCTGATACTGGGTGTAGTAAGTGGTCGCTGTCGCGGTATCGCCCTTGGCGCAGGCCGCTTTGGCTGCGGCCAGATAGGAGTCGGCATTGGCGATCTGCGACGAGCACTGTGGGTCAGCATTGGAGTTCGAGCGAACCGTGCTGCTGATAATGTCGACATAGCCCGAGCAGCTGGCCGAGGACGATGACGAGGCCGAGCCGGTCGAGCTGGTGGAGGACTCGGATCCGCCGCAGGCAGCGAGGGTGAGCGTAAGGGCAAGCGACGCAGCTTGCAGCGCGAGACGGGTCAGAGAGCAGGCCATGAGGGGATCCGAAAGGGGCTAAGAAGGAAAATTTAGTCCGATTGAATTAACTCGTTAGGACTGGTCCGCGCAGCTTACCAGCGGCCGAATCAGGCCGACGTGCGGTATTCACGCAAACGATCGCTTTCTGTTGCGATCCGATCCAGTGATGGGGGCGGTCGCCGGGCCCGTCGCGCCAGCTCGCGTCGTGCCTGGCGTGTCATCGCGCGGCCATTGTTTTGTCATTGTTATGTCATCGCACTGTCATCGATGGGGCCTTGTGACAGATGTCCTGCGGCCTTGTCGGTCTGCCGCCTAGACTTCTTCTTACGACAACACGTTCTGACATTTCGGCAATCCATTCGACACATGGCTACGCGGACAGCCCCAATCAGTTCTGAGCAGCATCGACCCCGCCGTGCTGCCGACGGGGAGGCGGTGGTGATCGTTGATATCGAGCAGTTCGCGGCGATCAGGCGGCGTCATGGCGATACCGCGGTCGACCAGGTGTCGCTCGCGGTGGCCGAGCAGTTGCGCCAACTCCTCAGGGCGCAGGACCGTCTCGCGCTGCTTGGCAATGAGTCGTTCATGGCGGTGATGCCAGGGGTCGACAGCGACGCCCTCGCAGAAATCCAGAGCCGGCTGAGCAGCGGCGTGGCGTCACTGAGAATTGCGCTGTCGGGCGAGCACTGGCGCTTGAGCTGTCTGACCGGCGCAGCTGCCCGCGGCCTGCAGCGCACCGGTCTCGATGGCGTGGTCAGGGCAGCCGACAACGCGCTCCATGATGCTCGCCGCCGGCGCGCAGCCCAATCGCCCGCCTGAACCCCTGCGCTATCATCGGCCACGATGATGCCGTTTCTCAAGGCACTGCTGGTTGCAGTGCCGGCTGGCGCACTCTTTAGCGCCGTCAACGCCCCGCTTCCCTGGACCATCGGCCCCCTGCTCGCCTGTGCGGCAGTCAATGTGGCC
Source organism: Burkholderiales bacterium (assembly GCA_947487165.1). Classification (GTDB taxonomy): domain Bacteria; phylum Pseudomonadota; class Gammaproteobacteria; order Burkholderiales; family Burkholderiaceae_E; genus UBA4615. Next base: position 54,824 of record CANKWX010000005.1, on the reverse strand, counting down.
GGCGGAGGCCTGGCCACGCCGGTGCCGATGCGGCAGTTCGGGCTCTGGATGCTCGGCACGGTGCTGGGTCTTTATTTCTCGCCGGCGGTGGTCGAGCGGGTGCTCGAATGCTGGCCCTGGATCCTGCTGGGCGTGGTCTGGTCGATGATGCTGGGGCTGGGTTTGTCGTGGTCGCTGCGCCGCTTTGCAAAGGTGTCGAGGCCGACCGCGTTTTTCGGCGGTGCCATCGGCGGCGCAAGCGAGATGGCGATGCAGGGCGAGCGCGTCGGCGGGCGGGTCGATCTGATCGCCGCGGCCCACAGCATGCGCATCGTGCTGGTGGTGCTCACCCTGCCGTCGATCTACCGCCTGCTCGGTCTGCACGGCAGTGATGCCTACCAGCAGCCGATGCAGGTGGTCGATGCGTCCGGCCTGCTGATGCTGGTGGCGCTGACGGTCGCGGCTGCTCTGCTGGCGCACCGGCTCAAGCTCCCCAATGCTTTCATGCTGGGGCCGATGGTGGTGGCGTTGTCGCTGACCGCCTCCGGTCATTCGCTGAGCGCCTTGCCCGATTGGCTGATCATTGCCGGGCAGGTGACTATCGGCGCGTCGCTCGGTTGCCGTTTTTCGCCGGGCTTTTTCTCGGCCGCGCCCAGGCTGCTGGCGGTGGTCGCGGTAAGCACCCTGATCGGTATCGGCTTGTCCTCGGTCTTTGCCCTGCTGATTGCCGAGCCCGCCGGTATTCCGCTGGCCACCATGGTGCTGGCGACCTCGCCCGGCGGGATCGCCGAGATGGCGCTGACCGCCAAAATTCTGCAGCTCGGCGTGCCGGTAGTGACCGCCTTTCACATCACCCGGATGGCCTCGACCGTGCTGCTGCTGGGCGGGGTCTATCGTCTGCTGGGTCGTCTTCGAGGCTGGGATGACTGAGATGAGCCGCCCGATGCCGCACGCCCTGGCGATTGCCGTGGTCGCCTTTCTGGCGGTGGTCTTTGCCTCGAACCATGTGGCCGCGCGTCTGGCCTTCGACCATGGGGTGAGCGTCATGACCGCGGTCTCGGTGCGCTCGGTGGTGACCGTGGTCGGCGTGATCCTGCTGCTGCGTCTGGCCGGTGTGTCGGCCGCGCTGCCGTTGGCATCGCGACGCCACGCCCTGATCGTGGGCCTGATCCTTTCGCTGCAGAGTTTCAGCCTCTATTCGGCGGTCTCGCGAATTCCGGTGGCGCTCGCGCTGCTGACCTTCAATACATTTCCGATCGTGCTGGCGCTGCTGTCATGGGCGACCACCGGCGAGCGCCCGGCGCGGCGCACCGGTCGAGCGATGCCGGTGATCCTGGTCGGACTGGTGCTCGCCCTCGATGTTCCCGGTGTGCTGGCATCGTCCGGCCGATCGCTTGCCGATCCGCTTCGTTTTGCGGCGGGCGTCGGGTTCGGGCTGGCCGCCTCGGTGTCCTTTGCCACCGTGCTGCTGCTGACGACCCGCTGGCTCAATGCGATCGACGGGCGTGTCAGGACGGTCTGGACCATGGGCGTGGTGGCGCTGGTGGTGAGTGCAGCGGGCCTCGCCACCGACGGTTTTGCCTGGCCGGTTGATGTTGCCGGCTGGACCGGGCTGGCGCTCCTGTCGCTGCTCTACGGCTCGGCCTTTACCGCAATGTATGTGCTGGTGCCGCGGATGGGGGCGGTCAACACCGCGCCGGTCCTCAATATCGAGCCGGTGGCCTCGATGGTGATCGCCTGGGCGGTGCTCGGTCAGACCATCGCACCGATTCAGGTGCTCGGCGCGTTTCTGGTGGTCGGCTCGGTCATCTGGATGAACCTCGGGCGGCGCTGAGCGCGCTGACCTGCCCCCGCCAGGGTTGTTCATCAGGCCGGTTCGTTGACCAGGCCGATGCACCGGCTGACACATCAGACCGACGCATCACGCCGATCTATTCGGCCAGGGTCGGCACCGCGCGGCTGGCCAGGTCGAGCCATTGCCTGTCATCGCGCGGCCAGGCCCGCTCGGGCAGTTCGTTGAGCCGCAGCAGGATTTCCTTCAGGTGCCAGGTGGGCGGCGCGTCGAGTGCGGTCGGGCAGTGGCGCCAAAGCGCCCGCAGCACATTGTGTTCGACACCGAAGTGGGCCGACAGGGCCTCGATCACCCAGCGGTCCTGGCCCGAGTCGATGGCCTGACGCAGGGCTTCGCGGGCATCGTCCGGGCGCAGCAGCGCCGCGCGCCGATCGTGTTCGGCCGCGGCGACCAGCCCCGAGCGGGGTCGCGCCTGTGCATTGATCAGGGTCTCGGCAAAGAACTGGGCAAAGGCCGGCAGCCTGCCCAGCACATGGGCGCGCTGGGTGGCATGCCCCTGGCCGGTCAGCAGCCAGTTGTAGCAGCCCAGATGCTGGCCGGCACGGCTGCGACCGAGCTTGACCAGTGTCACTGGCTCGAGCGTACCTTCGAGGAGTGCGGCAATTCGCTGTTCGGCGGCGGCCTCGCGCAGGTCGATCGAGCGCAGGACCTTGCCATAGAAGGCGACATCGATCAGCTCCTGGCGCAGCGCCTGATGCAACTGCGCCATGAAGTCGGGATAGCGTGACGGGCGATCGAAGAGGCTGCCGGGCGACTCTGGTTCGAGGCGGTGCTCGCGCGCCAGATGCGCGCCCCAGTCGTCGCGCCGAGCCTCCAGGATGGTCAGCATGTTTTCGCCGAGCGCGGCAAACAGCACATCGAGGGTGGCGGTCTCGGCGGCGCGCAGCGGCAGTCCGACGTAGGTCTCGTCCTCGTGCAGCCAGCGGGCGAGCGAGGCGACCAGCCGGCGCAGGGTGACATCGGTCAGCAGGCTGCGAAAGTCATAGATGCACTGATGTCGATCGACCCCGATGAAGCGGATCGAGTGGCCCCAGTCGCGGGTGAGCTGGCCGAAGATGGGGTTGGCCATCAGCGACAGACGCGAGGCCAGCGGCAGCAGCAGAACGAAGAGCGACCAGTCGGGCGAGGGTTGGCGCCAGACCAGCGCGCGCGGCGTGGCCAGGTAGACATGGGTCGCGGCCGACAGGTCGGGGCCGACGTTGCCGGTATCGGTGAGCTCGGAATCGATCGGAAAACGGTCGACCCGGATCGCCTGGAAGTCCATGCGCTCAGCGATGCGGATCGGTGGGAGAGGGGCGGGCGGGGGCGAGGGGGCTCGATGGGCGCTGTGGCGGGCGGCTCGATCTAGCCGCGCTGCGTCGAAGGGCTCAGTCGGCTCGCTTGGCGAAAAACAGCAGCGTCCCGCCCATGGCCAGTACGGCGCTGGCTAAGAGGGTGCGCGCGACCGAGCCTTGCCACATGGCTTCGAGAGCCACCAGCGAGCCGGTGCCCAGCAGGAAACGGGCGGTTGAGGCGGTGCGTTGCGACGGGGAGAGTTCAGCCATCTTGGGTATTGACCGACTGGCCGGCGTCCGGGCGACGCTGCGACTGTCGGCATGAAGCCTTATCGTATGCGTTCGTCGTCGAGCACGCACGAACAATTTTTGATCGACGGCAGCCCGTGGCGGACAGGCGTGCAATTCATCCAACATCCGGTATCCATCACCCGTCTTGCTCTACCGCGCGGCGCATGCCCATGGCTCAGCCGGCCGAGCGCTGCGCTGCGGGCCGCTCCAGGGTATCGGCGAGTATTCGAAGATCGACATTGGCCCCGCAGACCAGCACGCCGATACGCTCGTGCGGTGCCGGTTTGAAGGCGCCGCCGGCGAGTGCGGCCAGCGCGGCGGCGCCACCCGGCTCAGCCGCAATGCGCATCTGCCGCCACAGCAGTGCCTGCGCGTCGCGGATCGCGTCATCGCTCACCAGCACGCTTTGCGTGACCTGGCGCTGCGCGAACGGGAACATCAGCTCGCCCACGCGCCGCGCGCCAAGCGAATCGGCGGCGAGCCCGGAGGGCTGGATCTCGACGATGCGACCGGCAGCCAGCGCGGCGTTCAGCGTGGGGCAGCCCTCGGATTCGACCGCGATCAGTCGCGGCACCCGGTGCCCGGCGCTGGCCTGCGCGTCGAACCAGGCGGCGATCCCGCCGATCAGTCCGCCGCCGCCGACCGCTACCAGCACCACGTCGAGGTGCGGCGACTGGCGCAGCCATTCGCGGGCCAGCGTGCCCTGGCCGGTGAGCGTATCGAACTGGTCGTAGGCATGCGAGACCAGCGCACCCTGCTGCTCGGCAAAAGACTGGCTTGCAGCCAGTGCTTCGGAATATTCATTGCCCTGCGCATGCACGATCGCGCCGAGCGCGCGCAGGCGGTCGAGCTTGGCGGCTGGCGAGGTGCTCGGCACGAAGATGTCGGCGGCCATGCCCAGCTGTACGGCGGCCAGCGCTACGGCGATGCCGTGGTTGCCGCCCGAGGCCGCGACCACCCGTTGCGGCGCCGGTAGGCCCTGGGCCTGCGCGGTTTCGCGGGCACGCAACAGCCGCTCGAAGGCGCCGCGTGCCTTGAAGGTGCCCGAGACCTGCAGACATTCGAGTTTGAATTCGACCGCGCGCCCCGCGAGCTCGACCTCGATCGTCGGCGTGACACGGACCCAGGGTGCGATCCGGGCGGCGGTGGCGTCGATCGCAGCAGCGTCAATGATCATGCGTTCACCTTCAGTGAGAGTCCTGACAGCGGCACGCCGTCGATGGCGGTGCGCCAGTGCTGGCCTGCCGACAGTGGCTGGGCATCGGTGAGCGTGCCGGTGGTGATGACGCTGCCGGCGGCGATGCGCTCGCCACGGGCGGCCAGGCCTGCGACCAGATGGCCGAGCGCCTGCACCGGGCCGTCGAGCACATCGGCGCCGCGGCCTTGCGCGATCGGTTTGCCCTCACAAGACAGCGTCAGGCGCAGCCCGCTCAAGGCGGCCACCGGGTCGGTGCCAAGGGCCGAGCGTTCGACGCGCGGGCCGACCCACAGTCCGGCGTGAAGCGATTGGGCGGCGATCGCCTGCGCCGCATTGAAGCGCCAGTTCGGCCAGATGCTGTGAACGACTTCAAAGCCGGGTGCGACCCAGCCGATGCAGGCGAGCAGCGCGGCAAGCGCCTCGGGTGTCGAGGCATCGGCGTGGGGCGGCGGCGAGTCGGTCAGACCGATCACGATTTCGGGCTCCAGACGCGGCTCGGCCAGTCGGGCGAGGCTGATATCGGCTCGGGCATCGGCCATGTCGTGCAACGTGGTCTGCCAGACCGGTCCCCAGATCGGCTGCTGCACGCCATAAAGCGGCCAGATCAGCCGGTTGGTAAAGCCGATCTTGTAGCCGACCGGCATATCGCCGCGGCTGCGGCGCAGCGCGCCGATCGCCGCTTGAATCGCGAAGGCCTGATCGATGTCGGCGGACTCGGCACGGTCAGCGGGTCGTGGGGGGAGTGATTGGCCATTGTCGGCAGCGGCCAGCAGGAAATCAGGCGAAGGGGGGTTCATCGCTCGAACTTAGCCTAAAGGATTGCGAGCACCAAATCGGGCGGCCCCAAATCGACTGGCCGTGATTTTCATCAAGCGCGAGCGTGTCGGCCTGTGGCACCTTTGCGCACCGACTGAGTCTGCAGCGTTTTTATCGGTTTGGCTCAGTCGAGCTCGGCGGTGTAAAATCGTCGGTTCCCCTTGGTGGGTTGGTCCGGTGCCCGGCGGCACGACGCAGGCCGGTCCGACAGGCAATGAAAGACTCATTTTTCAGCAGCGCATCCGGCGTTGCTGGCGGCATGGCCCGCAGATCAGGTCGATTCAGCGTCGACGGTTGCGGGGCGATGCCACAAAAGATTGACCACATCGCATCGGAGTTTTCATGAACACTCACGTCGCCGCAGCGCCGTCGTCGCTTGCGCAGGCCCCCGACTATGTCAGGCATGAGCGCCTGATCAACTGGGTGGCCTCGATCGCCGCGCTCACCCGGCCCGAACGTGTTGTCTGGGCAGACGGTTCGCAGGCGGAATACGAGCGGCTTTGCAATGAGATGGTTGCCGCAGGCACCCTTCGCAAGCTCGATCCGGTCAAGCGCCCCAATTCCTATCTGGCCTGGTCCGATCCGACCGACGTGGCACGAGTCGAGGACCGCACCTATATCTGCTCGCAGCGCAAGGAAGACGCGGGTCCGACCAACAACTGGACCGATCCCACCGAAATGCGCCAGACCCTGGCCGGTCTCTTTGAAGGCTGCATGCGCGGGCGCACGATGTATGTCATCCCGTTCTCGATGGGCCCGATCGGTTCACCGATCGCCCACATCGGCGTCGAGATTTCCGACAGCCCCTATGTGGTCGTCAGCATGCGCACCATGACCCGCATGGGCCGGGCAGTGTTTGATGTGCTGGGTGAAGAAGGCGGTTTTGTGCCTTGCGTGCACACCGTTGGCAAGCCGCTGGCCGCCGGCGAGAAAGACGTGCCGTGGCCCTGCAATACCACCAAATACATCGTCCATTATCCCGAGACCCGCGAGATCTGGTCGTATGGCTCGGGCTATGGCGGCAACGCGCTGCTCGGCAAGAAGTGCTTTGCCTTGCGGATTGCTTCGAACATGGGCCGCCAGGACGTCGCTGCAGGCGGTATCGGCTGGCTGGCCGAGCATATGCTGATCCTTGGGGTGACCTCGCCCGAGGGCAAGAAATACCATGTGGCTGCCGCTTTCCCGTCGTCCTGCGGCAAGACCAATTTCGCCATGCTGATCCCGCCCAAGGGCTTTGACGGCTGGAAGGTCACCACCATCGGCGACGACATCGCCTGGATCAAGCCGCAGGCCAACGGCCGGCTGCATGCGATCAACCCCGAGGCCGGCTATTTCGGTGTGGCTCCCGGCACCAACGAGAAGACCAACTTCAACTGCATGGCGTCGCTAAAGAGCAATGTCATCTTTACCAATGTCGCGCTCACCGATGACGGCGATGTCTGGTGGGAGGGCATGACCAAAGAGGCGCCGGCTCACCTGATCGACTGGCAGGGCAAGGACTGGACGCCTGCCGACGGCAAGGGCGGGCGCAAGGCCGCGCATCCGAATGCGCGCTTTACCGTGGCGGCCTCGCAAAATCCGGTGATCGATGCGCAGTGGGACGATCCCGAGGGCGTGCCGATCGATGCCTTCATCTTCGGCGGTCGACGTTCGACCACCGTGCCGCTGGTCACCCAGGCCCGCGACTGGGTTGAGGGCGTCTATATGGCCGCGACCATGGGCTCCGAGACCACCGCGGCGCAGGCCGGTGCGCAGGGCATCGTGCGTCGTGACCCGTTCGCGATGCTGCCGTTTTGCGGCTACAACATGGCCGACTACTTCCGCCACTGGCTCGACCTCGGCCATCGGCTCGAGGCTGCGAAGGCCAGTTTGCCGGCGATCTTCTGCGTCAACTGGTTCCGCACCAATGATCAGGGCCAGTTTGTTTGGCCGGGCTACAGCGAGAACATGCGGGTGCTGCAGTGGATGATCGGGCGCATCGAGGGCAAGGCCGGCGGCATCGAGCATGTCTTCGGCACCACCCCGCGCTATGAAGACCTGAGCTGGGGCGGGCTGGAGTTTTCGCGCACCGATTTCGACAAGATCACCTCGATCGACAAGGCCCAGTGGCTGCGCGAGTTCGAGCTGCATGCCGAACTCTTCGGCATGCTGGCCAGCGGCCTGCCGCACCAGCTGACCGAGACCAAGGCCCTGCTCGAAAAACGTCTGGCAGCCTGATGACGGGGGGGCTTGCGCCCCCCTTTTCAGCCTGTCTGGTACTTATTCCGGCTTGACGCCGGCCAGGTCGATCAGCCGCTTCCAGCTCACCAGATCGGATTTTATGACCCGCTCGAATTCCGGGATCGAGAGCGGCTTGGGTGCCGACTGGTTCTGTTTCTGGTTCATGAACTCGACTGTCTCGGGCAAGGTCATCCAGCGATTGACCGTGACATTGAGCCGCTCGACGATGTCGCGGGGCAAACCCTTGGGCCCGAACATCCCATACCAGGGAATGGCATCAACCTTGTAGCCCTGCTCGTTCAGGGTCGGGACATCCGGCATCTGCGGCAGTCGCTCTAACGACATCGTGCCGATGGGTCGCAGGCGGCCGGAGCGGATGAAGGGCATCGGCGTGGCCGAGTCGATGGTGGCGATCGGGATTACGCCCGAGATGACATCGGGCGGAATCTGGGCGACCGTCTTGTAGGGCACGTGATTGAATTTGACCCCGGCCTGGTTTTCGAGCCCTTCCATCACGAGATGACCGCCCGAGCCGATGCCCCAGGAGGCATAACTCAGGTCCTTGCGGGTCTTGGCCAGCTCGACCAGCTCCTTGAAGTTTTTGACCGGCAAGTCGGGGTTGACCACGATCATGTTGCCGCCGCTGCCGCCGATGCGGGCGATCGGCGTGATGTCGTTGAGCGGATCGACCGGCGGCTTGAGCATCAGCAACTTGTTGGCAACCGTGGCAGCGGTGAAGCTCACCAGCAGGGTATAGCCGTCGGGCGCGGCGCGGGCGACTTCTGCGGTGGCGACCATGCCGGTGGCGCCGGGTTTGTTGTCGACCACGACATTGGTGCCGAGCTCCTTGCTGAGCCACTCGGCCATAAATCGGCTGAAGATGTCGGCGCCGCCGCCGGGGCCGCTCGGAATGACCAGGCGGATCGGTTTGCCGGCCGGCCAGGCGGACTGGGCGCGGGCTGCGGGAGTGGCCAACGCGGTGCCAAGGGCACCCAGCGCAGCCAGCACGCTGCGGCGATGGGAGGAGGTGATCAGCGTCAGTTTGGATTCAGGTTTGGTCATGGTGTGCAGGTCCTGGAGGAATCAAGCAGAAAGAGAGGTAATAGAGCTCAACCCTTTGCATAGGCCGAGCCGGGGGCGAAGTCGCTTGAGTCGATGATGACATCGCGGATGGTGCCGCTGTAGCGGAAGATACCGCGGCGCTGATAAAGCGCCCAGTCGACCGGCGCGCGGCGATCCAGGCCGATATCGAGTCCTTCGTGAAAGCCGCCCATCAGGGTCGGGCTGCAGTCGGTCCAGTCGCCCGATGCGACGGCGGGCTGGCCGTCGATCAGCAGCCGGCCGCGGCCGCGGCGTTTGCCCAGCGCTTCGAAATCGAAAGTGAGTGCATGCTTTCCCGCCGGTGCCTTCACCGGCGCGAGGCGGGTGTATTCGCCGAAGCCGTTGTAGACCATCCGCAGTTCGCCTGCCTCGATGCACAGCATCAGGCCGCCGAAGACTTCGCCGATTGCAAAGAGCACGCCTTCATCAGTTGCTCGGTGATCGACATTGGCGGTGATGCGAAAGTTGCGGTCGGCGATCAGCGGGATGATCAGCGCGCGATTGACGGTCTGTCCGCCCGGCAGGAAGCGGCGCGAGCCTTTCTCGGGCGGGCGCATATGCGGCGGGATCTGGTTGAACTTCTGGATGGCGTTGCGGTTGTCCAGCGGATAGACCATGTTCGACCAGGCCGCCTTGTCGAAGGCCTCGACCAGTTCGCGCAGACGTTCGGGATGCTGTGCGGCGACGTCGACCGACTCCGAGAAGTCGGTAGCCTGCTCATGCAGGGTCCAGTTGTCGAAATCGATCTCGTCGCCTTTTCGCTGCAGCGACACCGCCACCCAGCCGTCGCGCCAGTAGGCCCGGTTGGACCAGCACTCGTAGTACTGCTCGCTGCGCACCGAGTGGGCGGCTTTGCCGCGCATGACCTGGGCCAGGCTCGCGCCGTGCATCGGCAGGGCGTCTTCGCCGTGCGATCGGGCCAGCGGTGTGACGCCGGCCAGATCGAGCAGGGTTGGCATGACGTCGGTGACATGGGCAAACTGGGTGCGGATGGCACCGGCATCGGTGATCTGATCAGGCCAGGAGACGATGAAGCAGACCCGCCGCCCGCCCCCGCCGGTATAGGTCTTGAAGGACGGAAAGGGCGTGTTGCTGACCTGGCCCCAGCCCATCGGATAGAGCGCCGGGACTTCACCGCTGCCGATCTTTTCGCTCTGCGCGAGATCGGCCTCGAGCGGCAGCGCCGGCAGGCCGGCAAAGCGCCGGTTGAAATAGACATTGCCGTAGGCGCCGGCCGAACTTGTGCCGCCGTTGTCGGTCGAGAACACGATGAGGGTGTTGTCGAGTTCGCCCATTTCGGTGAGCAACGCGACCAGCTTGCCCACGTTCTGGTCGACGCAGTCGAGCATCGCGGCATAGGTTTCCATGTGCCGCACGAAGTGCGCACGCTGATCGGCGGGCAGGCTGTCCCAGGCGGGCACCTCGGGGTCGCGTGGCGCAAGCGTCGCGTCAGGAGGCACCAGGCCCAGCGCCTTCTGGCGTGCGAGCCGCTGCGCGCGCATCACATCCCAGCCGGCCTCAAAGCGGCCACGGTATTTGGCGAGATCGGGCTCTTTGGCCTGCAGTGGGCCATGCACCGCATTGAAGGCCAGGTAAAGAAAGAAGGGTTTGTCGGCATGGTTGTTGCGCGCTTCGCGTACGAAGCGCATGCCGTGGTTGGTCCAGTCGTCGGTGGCGTAGTAGTCGGGCGGGTACTGGTCGATTGGCGCGAGGGTGTTGTTGTTGACGATGCGCGCCGGAAAGAAATAGCTGGTCTCGCCTTCCATGAAGCCATAGAACTGGTCGAAGCCGCGCTGGCTTGGCCAGCTCTCATTGGGCGTGGCGCTGTTGGGCGAGTTGTGCCACTTGCCGATGCCGATCGTGGTGTAGCCGCCCGCTCGCAGCGATTCGGCGATGGTGGGTGCGGCCAGCGGCATGTCGCCCGAATAGCCTGGAAAGCCGGGGTTGTTGGTGGTCAGCCAGCCGGTGGCTACCGAATGCGCATTGCGTCCGGTGAGCAGGGCCGCGCGGGCGGGCGAGCAGATCGGATGCGTGGTGTAGTGGTTGAAGCGCAAGCCGCGGGCGGCAATCGCGTCGATATTGGGTGTCTCGATCTCGGAGCCATAGCAGCCGAGATCGGAATAGCCCATGTCGTCCATGTAGATGACGATGATGTTGGGGCTGCCGGGCCTGGCCTTGGGGATCGGCTTCCACCAGGGTTCGGAGGTCTCGCGCGTGCGGCCGATGCGGCCCTCGAAGCCGGGATAAGTGGTGGTATTGCCTGACTCGCTCATCGTGTCTCGCTCTCGATCGGTCTTGTCTTTGGACCGTGATCGTAGTGGCACCTGTTATGACAGGTCAAGACAGGTCAGGTCAGCAGGTCAGGTCAGCAGGTCAGGTGAGCAGCTCATGTCGGCAGATCAGCCCGGGGCCGGTGCGCCTGTCTTGCGCCCGATCCAGCCGACGCTCAGCGCATTGGCGATCAGCAGCATCTGGAACACCGCAATGCCGATCCAGACCCAGGAGGGATGGCCGCCGTCCATGAAGGTGCCGAAGATGGCAGGCGAAATCGCCAGGCCGGTGTCCAGGCCGGAATAGACCATGCCATAGACCCGGCCGGTGGCACCCGGCGGGCTGGCGCGGCGCACCAGCAGATCGCGGGCCGGTCCGGCGGTGCCGGCACCAAAACCCATCACTGCAAAGAGGCCGGGCACCAACCATCCGGGTGCCGGCGACAGGGCGATCAGCAGCGAGACAATGGCCGCCACGGTATAGCCGATGGCCACGACCCGCTCGGCCTTGTCGGGGTCGGCGGCCACGATGCCGCCAAACAGGGTGCCGCCGGCGCTGGCCAGCATGAAGGCGGTCAGGCAAGCCGCCACCCAGGCGGTCGGCACATCGTGCAGCAGGCGCGCCGACTCGGGGCCGAAGGTCTGGATGCCGCCAAAGCCCAGCGACGAGGTCAGAAAGAACAGAAAGCTCATCCAGACCGCCGGCAGGCGCAGAAAACTCAGGGCCGAGTCGCTTGCGCCCGCGCCCGGCTGGCTGCCGGCGGGCGCTTGTGCGGCGCGTACGATGCCTAGCATGCCGACCGGCTGGCCGGCGAGCAGCTCGCGATGGCGCCAGACCATCACCCCTGCGATCAGGGGGAGCAGGCCGGCGCAGGCGATCGCGGCGCGCCAGTTGGCCAGTCCGGTGATGCCGACCAGAAAGACCGGCGCCAGCGCCCAGCCGAGGCTGCCGGCGATGCCGTGCATCGAATAAGCACGCGCCAGTCGGGTCGGCGTGATCCGGGCATTCAGGATGGAGTAGTCGACCGGATGAAATGGCGCGTTACCAAGGCCCGCCAGTACGCAGCCGACCATCAGCATTGAATAGCTCGGTGCGCTTGACAGTGTCAGGGTGGCAAGCACAAAGGAGGTGAGTGCGGCCAGCATGACCGGGACCGCGCCGATGCGATCGACCACGAAACCGGCGAGTGCCTGGCCGATCCCCGAGACGATGAAAAACACCGTCATCAGCAGGCCGAGCTGGGCATAGCTCAGATCGAACTCGACCTTGAGCCACGGAAAGAGCGGCGCGACGATCAGGTGAAAGAAGTGCGAGGTGCCGTGGGCGATCGAGACCACCGTGATGGTGCGGGTCTCGCGCTGGCGCGGGTTGGCCAGGCGCGGTTCGGGCAGGGTGGCGGCGGTCGAGCTCATGGGCGGGTCTTGGAAAGTGGTGGGGACGATCTGCGCGATCAGCGTGCGGCGGCCGACTGCGAGGTGAGCAACATCTGCTCGACCGGAAAGCCCAGGGCGCGAGCCCGCGCGAGCAGTGACTCCAGTGCCCCGGGCGGCAGTGCGGGCGTGCGCGAGAGCACCCAGAGATAGCGCAGCCCGGGTTCGCCCACCATCACCCAGCGATAGTCGGGGTCGAGCTCGAGTACCCAGTAGTCGCCCCATCCGATCGGCAGCCAGCGCAGGGCTTGCGGCAGAAACGAGACCTGCAGCTTGGCCTTGCTCACCGGGTCGATGATGCGCGCCATGCCGCGGGCTGTCTCCCATTCACTGTCGCCTTTGCCGGCAGTGCGGCAGCGGTTGGTGACATCGATATTGCCGTCGGGGCGGGCGGCGTATTGCGCGGTGGTGTCGCCGATGCACTGGCGCTGAAAGACGTTGGGCAGACGGCCGATCTCATACCAGGTGCCGACATAGCGCGGCAGATCGACGCTTGCGACCGTGGGCAGCGGCTCGCCGGCGGCCTTTGCGGTCGGGCTGTCAGGCAGCAGGCCCAGGCTGAGAACCAGCGCGGTGGCGACGGCAAGGGCGGTTTTGAACATCGGCATGGTTGAAGGCCTTGAAAGCGTCGTGGCGAGGAGCGGTGGGGCGTGGTGGGGCGTGGCAGGACTGCGCAAGGCAAGCTTCGCACGAAGGCGCAGCCGGCGCTGCGCCGGCCTCAGGCAAATGGATCGACGATCATGCGGCCCGCCGTCAGGCCGTCGGTCGTCGCGAACGACCTGACTCAGAGCAGCCCGATCACATAGCCGCCCGACTTCTCGTCATGAGCCAGCGCCAGCAAGCCGCGGTCGCGGGCGTCTTCGAGCAGTTCGTTGAAAGACCGGTAGCCGTAATAGCCCTCGGCGAACCCGGGGCGGCGACGCTTGAGGGTCTGCTTGACCATCGAGCCCCAGATCTTGTCGTCGGCACCGCGCTCGGTGATCAGGGCCTCGACGGTTTCGACCACCAGGTCGATCGCGTCCTGGCGGCGGCGTTCATCCGAGCCCGGGGCGGCGAGGGGCTCGGCGGTGGCATTGACGACGGCATTGGAGACCGCATCGGCAGGCGGCTCCGCGACGCCGATCGGCGAAGCCACCTCGGTGGCCATCGGCGTGTCGCTGCCGTTGGGCGTGGGCGCGTCAGCGCCGGGCTTGCGGCGACGTGATGGCCGCTTCTTGGGAGCATCATCGCTGGCACTGGCGGCAGCCTCTGCTTGCGCCGTGGGCGCCTCGACTCGGGCCGCCTGCGTCCTGCCCGCACCGTTGCCGGCAGCGGTCGAGGTGCGGCTCTGGCGGCGGCGCGGCTCTCGCACCAGATCGTCGTAAAAGATGAACTCGTCGCAGTTGGCGGTAAGGAGGTCGGAGGTCGAGCCTTTGACGCCCACGCCGATGACAGTCTTGTTGTTCTCGCGCAGCTTGGAGACCAGCGGCGAAAAGTCGGAGTCGCCGCTGATGATCACGAAGGTGTCGACATGGCCCTTGGTGTAGCAAAGGTCGAGCGCGTCGACGACCATCCGGATATCGGCCGAGTTTTTGCCCGACTGGCGCACATGCGGAATCTCGATCAGCTCGAAGGACGCCTCGTGCATCGGCGCCTTGAACTCGCGATAGCGCTCCCAGTCGCAGTAGGCCTTCTTGACCACGATGCTGCCCTTGAGCAGCAGCCGCTCGAGCACCTTGCGGATGTCGAACTTTTCATACTTGGCGTCGCGCACGCCGAGCGCGACATTTTCGAAGTCGCAAAACAGCGCCATGCTGACGTTTTCGGGGGGGTTGGCCATCGGATCTCCGCGCGGCTTGTGCGATGCGCAGGCCGATCCGGCACTCGCCACCGCATTATCCGCCCGCAGCCGACTTACATCGATTTGTGCCGGATGCCGGACGCTTTTTCACTGTGGGTCTGACAGCTGAGGCAGCGCACCGCAAAGGGCTGCGCCTGCAGCCGATCATCCGGAATCGGCTCGGCGCAGTCGGTACAGATGCCATACAGATCGTGGTCGAGGCGCTTGAGCGCAGCCAAGCCCTGCCGGTATTCCGCAAGGTCGCGGCTGGCGTCGGCGAGGTCTGAGGAGCCGGTGTCGTCGGCCACCGACAGATCGGCGCGGTCGCCGATATGGTCGAGCGACTGCAGCACCTCGGCCATCTCGCCGAGCTTGCCGACGATCTCATCGTGCAAAACCTCAAGGCGTGCCTCGATGGTCTGGCGGACCGCTTCGATATTCAGGGTGCTGGTGGTGGTCATCGCTGTTCCTGTCGAATCGGGCGCGCCGGGATCATGCCGACGGATGGGCCGGTGGTTGAGCCGGGGGCTTGGTGGCGACCTCCTTCAGCGGCTTTCGGGTATCGATGCCGAGCGCGGCATAGAGCGGGCACCAGCCGATCAGGCCGGTGATCAGGGCGATGACGCCGATCCAGCCCCAGGGCCCGATGGTGGAGGTGGCGGTCAGCGCGATCAGGGTAAAACCCGCGAGGACGCGAATCTGTCGGTCGATGGTGCCTGTATTGGTCTGCATGGCGGACTCCCGGTGCGGGTGCCCGCGAATCGGGGCGCCCTGACAGGTTCAGTGCAGGCCAGACTCGTGCCCGTCCTCAGCGGCGCGATTCGAAAAAGCCGGCGGCAATCGCAAGCGCGGCCTCGACATCGTGATGGGTCACATCGAGATGGGTGACCCAGCGCTGCACCAGACCACTGCCATAGCGTCCGACGCTGCCGGTGGTGCGAACGCCGTGCGCGGCCAAGTGATCGGCAAAGGCTTGCGCGATGGCGTCGTCGACGCGAACAAAGACGATGTTGGTCTGCGGCAGGTCGGCCTGCAGCCCGCCGTGCTGGCGGCCCAGCGCGATCAGCCCTTCGGCCAGTCGGGTGGCATTGGCATGGTCGTCGCCAAGGCGGTCGATATGGTTTTCGAGGGCGTGCAGGCCGCCCGCTGCAATCATGCCGGCCTGGCGCATGCCGCCGCCCAGCATCTTTCGCCAGCGCCGTGCACGGGCAATCAGCGGTTTGGAGCCGAGCAGCAGCGATCCAACTGGCGCGCCCAGGCCCTTTGAGAGGCAGACCGACACGCTGTCGAAGTTGGCGCAGATCTCGCGGGCAACCGCGCGCGGCTCGAGCGGCACGTCGCCTTCGCGGGCGCGTGCGGCGGCCGCCGAGTCGGGTCCGGCGCCCTCGCGGACCCCGGCCCGTCGCCGGCGGGTGACTTCGACTGCGGCATTGAAGAGCCGCGCGCCGTCGAGGTGGGTAGCCAGGCCCCGACTCGTGGCCAGGGCGCGCATCTCACGCAGATAGTCCATCGGCAGCACCTTGCCGCCGGTGGTGTTTTCCATCACCACCAGTCGGGTGATCGCGAAGTGCGCATCGTCGGGCTTGATCGCCGCTTCGATGGCGGCCAGCGGAATCGTGCCGTCGGGGGCGTGTTCGAGGGGTTGCGGCTGGATCGAGCCGAGCACCGCCATGCCGCCGGCTTCCCATTTGTAGGTATGCCACTGCTGGCCGACGATGGCTTCGTCGCCGCGTTCGCAGTGCGACAGCAGCGCGAGCAGATTGGTCTGCGTGCCCGAGCTGGCGAAGAGCGCGTCTTCAAAGCCCAGCATCTGCGCGGCGCTGGCCTGCAGCCGGTTGACCGTCGGGTCGTCGGCAAAGACATCGTCGCCGACCTCGGCAGTGGCGATCGCGGTGCGCATGGCGGCGGTCGGGCGGGTGACGGTGTCGCTGCGAAAGTCGGTCATGGTGCGGCTCGCGGAATCAGGCAGAAGGGGGATGGTTGATTGATGAGGAGGCCGGATGGGCCGGTGCGGTCATCGACGATGGGGCGGCGTCGCCTGTCGATGGCTTGCAAAGCGTGATGGCCAGGTCGATGGCGGCCCGCAGGCTGCGGGCATCGGCAATCCCTTGTCCGGCGATATCGAAGGCGGTGCCGTGGTCGACGCTGGTGCGGATGAAGGGCAGCCCGACGGTGATATTGACGCCCTCCTCGATGCCGAGGTACTTGACCGGAATCAGGCCCTGATCGTGATACATCGCGACCACCACATCAAAGTCGCGAAAACCGCGGGCGCGCATGAAGACCGTGTCGCCCGGCCAGGGGCCGCTGGCGTCGATGCCCTGCGCGCGGGCCTGCGCGATCGCGGGCGCGATGATCTCGATTTCCTCGCGGCCCATCAGACCGCCCTCGCCGGCATGCGGGTTGAGGCCGGCCACGGCGATGCGGGGATGCGCAATGCCGAGCTTTTTCAGACCGGTGTGCGCAATGGTGATGGTGTCGGCGACCGCGGCGAGTGTGATCTGCTCGATGGCCTCGCGCAGCGAGACATGGATGGTGACCAGGATGGTTCGCAGCTCGTGGTTGGCCAGCATCATGCGCACATCGCTTGCGCCGGCCAGCTCGGCCAGGATCTCGGTATGGCCAGGGTGCTGAATGCCGGCCGCGCGCAGCGCTTCCTTGTGGATCGGTGCGGTCACGACCGCGGCGATCTGGCCGGCGATCGCATCGCGGCTGGCTCGCACGATTGCGGTGTGCGCCGCCAGACCGGCGCGGGCGTCGATGCGCCCGATCGGCAGATCGTCGGGGAGGTCGCTGCAGGCGACGACCGCCACCGTGATCGGGGTGATCGGGGAGTATCGGGCGCGGGCAGCATCATCGGCACCGGTGCCATCGCAGCCGCTGTCAAGCGCGGCATCCAGGACCGCTGCGGCCTGCGCGGCCGAGTCGCAGGCGGTGATCGCGAGCGGCAGGCCGAGCCTGCGGGCGGTGCCGGCCAGCAGGCCCGGGTCGCCATAGACGATGAGGCGGGTGGAAAGGTGGGTGGAGGGGTGAGTGGTAATAGCCGGCTGCTCGGTGCCGATGGCGGCCAGCGCCTTCAGGACGATCTCGGGGCCGATGCCGCAGGCGTCGCCCATGGTAATCGCGATCGGCAGGGCGGTCCGATGCCCGTCCGGGTGCGCGCCGGTGTGGGCGTCCATGTGCACAAGCGCATCGGCGACGGGCGGCTCGGGATGATCATGCGATGGCGGCATGGGATGAATTGTAGGCCTCGAACGAACCGGGCCTGTGCGTCGGGGCACGGTGCTCAGCGCAGCAGCAAAAGCAGCCCGACCGTCGTGAGAAAGCCGAGCAGCAGCCACCGGAACACCGCCTCGCTGACCCGGTGGCGCAAGCGCTTGCCGATTGCCATGCCGGCGAACATCGGTGCGAGTGCCAGCCCCGACAGGAGCACCTCGGGCCAGCCCATCACATCGAAGGCGGCCATCGACAGATAGAGCGGCAGCGCGCCAGCGATATAGATGATGCTGATCGAGCCCACGAACTGCTCGCGGCTCAGCCGCAGCGCCACTAGATAGGTGATCAGCAGCGGGCCCATCAGTGACGACACCCCGCCCATCGCGCCCGACAACAGCCCGACCGCCGCGCCCCAGCGGCGCTCGCTGCGCGGGCTCACCTTCAGCACCGGATTCCAGATCATCATCGCCACCGCCAGCAGCAGGGCCGCGGCGACCAGGGCATCGATGGTGGCCACCGGCAGGCCGAGCGTCAGGCGCGCGGTGAGCGCCGTGGCCAGCACGATGGCCACCAGCAGCGAGGCGAAGCGGCGCAGGGCGTAGGTCACCATGCCGCCGTCGGCCGCCTGCCAGAGATTGGACAACAGGATTGGAATGCCCATCAGTGCGATCGCCTTGGGGCTGGGAATGACCAGCGACAACAGCGGCACCATCACCAACGGCAGCCCCACGCCAATCAGACCCTTGACCAGGCCGCCGAGCACAAAAATGGCAGCCACGATCAGCAGCAGCGACGCGCTCGGCGACTGGCCCAGCGCGCTGCTGAGTGCGCCACCTAATGTGCTGCTGAGTGCGCCGTCCGGGCCCGGCGCGAGCAGATCGGCGATGGCGTTCAGCCTTCGCGCTGCGCGCGGGCCAGCACCGCATGCAGGAGCACATTGGCGCCGGCATGAATATGCGCCGGGTCGGCATTTTCGATTTCGTTGTGGCTGATGCCGCGCTCGCAGGGCACGAAGATCATGGCGGTGGGGCAGCGCCGCGCGACATACACCGCGTCATGGCCGGCGCCGCTGGCCAGTCGCCGGTGCGAATAGCCGAAGGCTTGTGCGGTGGTCTCGATGGAGGCGACCAGCGCGGTGTCGAAAGCGCAGGGTGCAAAGTACACGGTCTGCTCAAGGCTGATCGACACGCCGCTGTCGGCCGAAATCTTTGCGGCAGCGCCCTTCACCGCGTCGGTCATCGCATCGAGCGTTGCGGCATCGGCACAGCGCAGATCGATGCTCATCTCGACCCGACCCGGAATGACATTGCGCGAATTGGGCGAGACCACCAGCCGGCCCACCGTGCCGCGCGCATAGTGCGGATGCGAGGTGGCGACTTCGCGGACCGCGACCGTCAGGTGCGCGGCGGCCAGCATTGCATCGCGGCGCAGCTCGATCGGCGTGGGGCCGGCGTGAGCATCCTGGCCGTCGAGCACCACATCGAACCAGCGCTGACCGAGTGCGCCTTCGACCACCCCGATGGTTTTGCCTTCGTTTTCGAGCACCGGGCCCTGCTCGATATGCGACTCGAAGTAGGCGTCAAAAGCCGGTGCGGCATCAGTACCTGCGGCGCCGATCGCGGCGAGTGCCTCACCGACAGAGATGCCCTCGGCATCGCGTTGAGCCAGGCAGTGCTCGACGGTGAAGGCGCCGGCATAGACGCCCGAGCCCATCATCACCGGCTGAAAGCGGGTGCCCTCTTCGTTGGTCCAGATCGCAACCGCGATCGGCTTGCGGGTCCTGATACCGGCATCGTTGAGGGTGCGAATGACTTCAAGCCCGGCGAGCACGCCGTACTGGCCGTCGAAGCGCCCGCCACTGGGCTGCGTGTCGAGGTGACTGCCCATGGCCACCGGTGCGGCCGTGGCATCGGTGCCGGGCCGGATCGCGTAGAGGTTGCCGATGGCATCGCACTGGATCTGGCAGCCGGCCTCGCGCAGCCAGCCGGTCACCCGGTCGCGACCCTGGGCATCGAGCTCGGTGAGTGCCAGGCGCTTGATGCCGCCACGCGGAGTGGCGCCCAGGGTGGCCAGCGACATCAGGCTCGACCACAGGCGGTCGGATGAGGTGGACAGGGCGGCCGGCGTGGGCAGGGGAGCGTTCATGGCGGGCTCTTCAGAGAGGGGTGCTGGTCGCGATTCGGCTGGCTCGTGGTGTGCCGCTGGCGCGAGGTTTGGGGGTGGTCGGATGCGAGCGTGCCGTCATTGTGGCAGGAGGCGGCGCGCCGAGTTCGGTCGAGATGTCGGCCGCGAGTTGGCGGATGCCCTGGACGAGTTCGGCGCGGCGCTTGGCGGTGAGCCCGGCCTTGATCACGCTGACCGCGACCGCTGCGAGCGCGGCAGCGCCGCGCGCACCGAACACTGGCGCGCCGAAGCACTGCATGCCTTCGGCGGTTTCCTCGTCGTCGACCGCATGGCCGTCGTGGCGGATGTCGGCCAGCTGGCGGCGCAGTGAGGCAAGGCTGGTGATGCCGTGGCGGGTCAGTCGCGGCAAGGGGCCGGCGCCCAGCGCCTGCGTGACTGCCTTGTCCTCGAGGCTGGCCAGCATCGCCTTGCCCGACGAGGTGCAGATGGCCGGAAACCGGCCGCCGACGCGAAAGTTGACCGCCAGCGGCCGGCTGCCCTGGCGGCAGGCGAGATAGGTCACGTCGCGGCCTTCGAGCGTGGCCAGCATGATGGTTTCGGTGCCGAGTGCCGCAATCCGACGGGCGTGGGCGTCGAAAGCGCGCATCAGGCCCGACTGCGCGGTAAAGGCATCGGCCCATCGCAGCGCGCGCGGCCCGAGGCTGAATTCAGCCTCGTCGTTGCGCCGTGCCAGGTCGAGCTCGACCAGCGTGGCGAGCAGGCCGTGCAGGCTGCTGCGCGGCAGGCTCAGACGGCGCGCAAGTTCGGCCAGCGACAGCGGCTCGTGGGCGTCGGCCAGCGCATCGAGCAGGCGCGAAGTGCGCTCGACCGCCGGGACCAGGCGCGGCGTGGGCAGTGTTGGGGGTGGTGGCAGTGAGCGGTCGGTGTCGCGGGGCATGGCGATGATCGGCGAAGCGGAAGTTCTGCGTGAGGCGGGTCGGGTGTGAGGATCGTGGGGTGCGTGTCATCGTGGCGCCGGGCAGATGGTCATGTCGCGGGCGTCAGGCGTGCCGGCACTGCGGTTGACATGGCTTGTGGCGCTGCGGACAATCTTCCCAGATGTTGAACGACTGTTCAACTGGTTGAACAACTGTTGTTCGAACAACGCAAGCCGCACCGTCCGCGCTGAGGGTTGCGGCCCCCTCGCAAGCTGTCGCGTTCTTTCGAGCAGCACACACCGGAGACCCCCATGGGAAGCACCGAATCACAGATCAGCTCAGCCACTGCCCTGCTCGAGGCGACCCGTGTGGGTCACTGGATCGACGGCGCACCGTTCGCAGCGCCCGCCGGCAGTCGTGAGGCCGATGTCTTCAACCCGGCCACCGGTGCGCTTGCCCGACGTGTTGCGCTGGCTGATGCAAACACCGTCGATGCCGCAGTGCGATCGGCGCATGCCGCGTTTGCAGGCTGGGCGGCAACGCCGCCGATCCGCCGGGCGCGGGTGATGTTCCGGTTCAAGGAGCTGCTCGACCGTCATGGTGACGAGTTGGCGCGGCTGATTACCGCGGAGCACGGCAAGGTGTTTTCGGATGCGCAGGGCGAGGTGCAGCGCGGTCTGGAGGTGGTCGAGTTCGCCTGCGGCATTCCGAGTCTGCTCAAGGGCGAGTACACCGAGCAGGTCGGCACCGGCATCGATGCCTGGTCGATGCGCCAGCCGCTGGGCGTGGTGGCCGGTATTACGCCTTTCAATTTTCCGGCGATGGTGCCGATGTGGATGTTCCCGGTGGCAATCGCTTGCGGCAATCCCTTCGTGCTCAAGCCCTCCGAGCGTGATCCGTCGGCGCCGCGCTTCATCGCCGAGCTGCTCAAGGAAGCGGGGTTGCCCGATGGCGTGTTCAGCGTGGTTAATGGCGACAAGGTGGCGGTTGATGCGCTGATGGCCCATCCGCTGGTGCAGGCGGTGAGCTTCGTCGGCTCCACGCCGATTGCGCGCTACATCCACGAAACGGCGAGCCGCAACGGCAAGCGCGTGCAGGCACTGGGTGGCGCCAAGAATCATCTGGTCGTGATGCCCGATGCCGATATGGATCAAGCGGTTGATGCGCTGATCGGTGCGGCGTATGGCTCTGCCGGTGAGCGTTGCATGGCGGTGTCGGTGGCGGTGGCGGTGGGCGACGCCACCGCCGATGCGCTGGTGGCAAAGCTTGCCGAGCGGGTCAGGAAGATCAAGGTGGCCGATGGCATGGATGCCACCGCCGAGATGGGCCCGCTGGTGACGCAGCAGCACTTCGACAAGGTCAAGGGCTATGTGGATACCGGTGTCGCCGAGGGTGCGAGCCTGGTGGTCGATGGCCGCGGGCTGAGTGTTGCCGGGCGTGAAAAAGGATTTTTTCTCGGTGGCTGCCTCTTCGATCATGTCGCGCCCTCGATGAAGATCTACCAGGAAGAAATCTTCGGGCCGGTGCTCGGCATTACGCGGGTCAAGACCTTCGAGGCCGCGCTTGCGCTGGTCAACGGTCATGAGTTCGGCAACGGCTGCTGCATCTTCACCCGTGACGGTGACGCCGCCCGCGAATTTGCGAGCCGTGTGCAGATCGGCATGGTGGGCATCAATGTGCCGATCCCGGTGCCGATGGCCTTCCATTCCTTCGGCGGCTGGAAGAACTCGCTCTTTGGCGACCATCACATGCATGGCCCGGAAGGCGTGCGCTTCTATACGCGTTACAAGGCGATCACACAGCGCTGGCCTGCCGGCATCCGTGCCGGGGCCGAGTTCGTGATGCCGACGATGAAGTGACGCTGCGCAACTGATGAGGGCGGGGAGACAGCCATGACACTGCAATTGAAGGACATGACCCTGGTCAAACGCCAGGGCTTTATCGATGGTCGGTGGGTCGATGCCGATTCGGGCGCGGTGTTTGCCGTGACCGATCCGGCAAGCGGACAGACCCTGATCGAGGTGGCCGACATGGGCGTGGCCGAGACGCAGCGCGCCATTGATGCGGCCGCACGCGCCCTGCCCGCCTGGCGGGCGCGCACCGCGAAGGACCGCGGCGCGATTTTGCGCCGCTGGTTCGACCTGATCATGGCGCACACCGAGGACCTCGCGCAGCTGATGACCGCCGAGCAGGGCAAGCCGCTTGCCGAGGCGCGCGGCGAGGTGGCCTATGGCGCAAGCTTCATCGAATGGTTTGCCGAAGAAGGCAAACGGGCCTACGGCGACATCATTCCCACGACCGGAACCGATCGCAGGCTGATGGTGCTCAAGCAGCCGATCGGGGTTTGCGCCGCGATCACGCCCTGGAATTTCCCGATCGCAATGATTACCCGCAAGGTGGCGCCGGCGCTGGCGGCGGGCTGCACCGTGGTGGCCAAGCCGGCCGAAGCCACGCCGCTGTCGGCGCTGGCGCTGGTCGAGCTCGCGGTGCAGGCAGGATTGCCCGCCGGCGTGTTGAATCTGATCGTGGCCGACGCGCCGAATGCGCCGGCGATTGGCCTGGCGCTTTGCACCAGCCCGGTGGTGCGCAAGGTCTCGTTCACCGGGTCGACCGAAGTCGGACGCGTTTTGCTGCGGCAGTCGGCTGATTCGGTCAAGAAGCTCTCGCTCGAGCTGGGGGGCAATGCGCCCTTCATCGTCTTTGATGATGCCGATCTGGATGCGGCGGTCGAGGGCGCGCTCGCCTCGAAGTATCGCAATGCCGGTCAGACCTGCGTGTGTGCCAACCGGATCTATGTTCAGGACAGCGTCTACGAGGCCTTTGCGGCCAAGCTCGCGGTCAAGGTGGCGCAGTTCAAGGTTGGCGCGGGTGCCGAGCCGGGCGTTCAGGTGGGTCCGCTGATCGAGGCGTCCGCGGTCGCCAAGGTGCAGGAGCATGTGGCCGATGCCTTGGCCAAAGGCGCGTCGCTGTTGCTCGGCGGCAAACCGCATGCCCTGGGTGGTCTCTTTTTCGAGCCGACCATCCTCACCGGCGTGACCGCGCAGATGCGGATCGCTCGCGAGGAAACCTTCGGGCCGGTGGCGCCGCTCTTCCGATTCAAGGACGAGGCTGAGGCGATTGCGATGGCCAATGACACCGAGTTCGGTCTGGCGGCCTACTTTTACGCACGCGATGTCGGTCGGATCTTCCGGGTGGCTGAGGCGCTCGAGTCGGGCATGGTCTGCGTCAATTCCGGGATTTTGTCGAACGAGGTGTCGCCGTTTGGTGGGGTCAAACAGTCGGGGCTGGGTCGCGAAGGGTCGAAATACGGCATCGACGAGTACCTCGAGCTGAAGTACCTCTGTCTGGCGGGGCTGTGATGGGTTGTGCTCGAAGGGTCTGTCTGATGGGAGGACGTCGATGAAGGTGCGCGCCGCAGTGCTTCGGCAGATCGGATTGCCGGCGCCTTATGCCCAGAGTCGTCCCCTGTCGATCGAGGAGGTCGACTTGGCTGATCCCGGCCCGGGTGAGTTGCGGGTCAAGATCCGCGCTGCCGGGCTGTGTCACTCCGATCTGTCGGCGATCAATGGCGATCGACCCTGGCCGGTGCCGATTGTGCCGGGTCACGAGGCGGCGGCTGAGGTGGTCGAGGTCGGATCGGCCGTGCTCGACGTGAAAGTGGGTGATCACGTCGTGCTGGTGTTTCGGCCGTCCTGCGGCGCCTGCCCCGACTGCTCGGTCGGGCGTCCGGCGCTGTGCGGGCCGGGTGGGGAGTCCAATGCGGCCGGCGGTTTGCTCGGCGGTTATCGGCGGCTGTCGCTGGTGGGTGGCGGCACGCTGCACCATCACATGGGCTGCGCGGCCTTTGCGGAATACGCCACCGTGTCGCGGCGCTCGGTCGTGCCAATTGATCGGGATCTCCCGTGGACACAAGCGGCGCTTTTCGGTTGCGCGGTATTGACGGGTGCGGGGGCGGTCTTCAACACCGCCCGGATCGAGGCCGGGGCAAAAACCGCGGTGGTCGGTCTGGGCGGGGTCGGTTTTTCGTCGCTGATGGCGGCGATTGCGGCAGGTGCTCGCGATGTGATCGCGATTGACGTCCTGCCGGCAAAGCTCGAGCGGGCGCTTCAGTTGGGAGCGACCCAGGTGTTCGATGCCCGCGATCCGGAGGTGCTTGCGCAGGTTAAGGCGGCCACCGGCGGGGGAGTCGACTATGCCTTCGAAATGGCAGGTGCAGTGCCGGCGCTGGAGCTTGCTTACCGCATCACTCGGCGCGGTGGCACCACAGTGTCGGCCGGTCTGCCCAATCCGGCGGCGATCTGGCCGCTGCAGGCGGTGTCGATGATTGCCGAGGAGCGCACGATCAAGGGCAGCTATATCGGCTCCTGTGTGCCGAGCCGGGATGTGCCTCGCTTTGTGGCGATGTTCCGGGCGGGACGCCTGCCGGTCGACCAATTGCTGAGTGAGACGATTCGCCTCGATGAGATCAACCCGGCGCTCGATCGTCTGGCCCGTGGTGAGTCGGTCAGGCAAGTCATTGTGATGGATTGAGGTGTCGAGCCGTGATGAGCCGCTTGGCCGGATGGGCTTGATGGGTTGGGATGATCAGGGGGAGCGCAATGAGTGATGGTGCCGGCTCGACTGCAGGGTCCGCTGCGGCGGCGGAGTTCGACTATGTGATCGTGGGTGCAGGCACGGCGGGATGTCTGCTTGCCAATCGCTTGTCGGCCGATCCGTCCAAGCGGGTGCTCTTGCTCGAGGCCGGTGGGCCGGATGACTGGATCTGGATCCACATCCCGGTCGGCTATCTCTATTGCATTGATAACCCGAGAACCGACTGGCGATTCAGGACGCAGGCAGAGCCAGGTTTGAATGGCCGCAGCCTGATTTATCCGCGTGGGAAGACGCTGGGCGGCTGCTCATCGATCAACGGCATGATCTATATGCGTGGCCAACGCGGCGACTATCGCAAGTGGGTCGAGGCCGGCAATCAGGGCTGGAGTTGGGATGATGTTTTGCCCTACTTCCTCAAACACGAGAGTTATCACGGCCTCGATGAGGGTGGCACCGACGCCCTGCATGGTCATGGCGGCGAGTGGCGGGTCGAGAAGCCCAGGATCTCCTGGGCGATTCTGGATTCCTTTCGGGAGGCGGCTGCGCAGGCTGGCATCCCGAACAGTGACGATTTCAATCGCGGCGACAACTTCGGTTGCGGTTATTTCGAAGTCAACCAGCGGCGCGGGGTGCGCTGGAATGCCAGCAAAGCGTTCTTGCGACCGGTTCAGTCGCGTCCTAATCTGACCGTCTGGACCCATGCTCAGGTTAAGCGAGTGCGCTTTGAGGAGCGGCGTGCGGTCGGCGTGGAGCTGGTTCGTGGAAAGGGCGGCATCGGTACCGAGTTGTTCGTCCGTGCGCGCGGCGAGGTGATTCTGGCGGCAGGCGCAGTGAGCTCGCCGCATCTGCTTCAGCTGTCAGGCGTTGGCGATGCGGCCTGGTTGCAGGGGCTCGGTATCCCGGTGACGCACTCGTCTCCTGGCGTCGGCGGGAATCTTCAGGACCATCTGCAGATGCGCTTGGCCTTTAAGGTGCAGAACGCGGTCACTCTGAATCAACAGGCGAACAGCCTGGTCGGTAAGGCCTGGATGGGTTTGCAATATGCGCTGTGGCGACGTGGGCCGTTGACCATGTCGCCAAGTCAGTTGGGAGCGTTTACCCGTAGCGACCCGTCGCTCGAGTTTCCTGACCTCGAGTATCACGTTCAGCCTTTGTCGCTTGACCGATTCGGTGAGCCCTTGCATCGCTACCCGGCGGTGACCGCATCGGTTTGCCAACTGCGTCCGGCGTCGCGTGGCTGGGTGCGGGCAGGCAGCCCGGACTGGCGTCAGGCTCCGGAGATTCAGCCGAATTATCTGTCAGACCCTTATGACCAGGCGGTAGCGGCCAATGCCATTCGCGTGACTCGCCAAATCCTTGGGATGCCGGCGCTGGCGCGGTATCGCCCCGAGGAGTTCATGCCCGGTCTTGAATATCAGACCGAGGATGAGTTGGTTCAGGCGGCCGGGAAGATCGGGACAACGATCTTCCATCCGGTCGGCACGGCGAAGATGGGGGTCGATGCCGATCCGATGGCGGTTGTGGATGGGCGCTTACGGGTGCGCGGGGTCACGGGGCTGCGAGTGATTGATGCTTCGGTGATGCCGACGATTACTTCAGGGAATACTAACTCTCCGACTTTGATGATTGCTGAGCGGGGCGCGGAGATGGTGATCGCGGACGCACGTTGATGTTTCACGTGGAACACGAGGTGGGTTTGTGGTGATCGCCAATGCCTGGGATGCTGAGTGACGACATCGGCCGGCCAGGTCAGGCGCTTTGCATCGGCGCTCCTGCTGACGCTCGACTTGGGCCATTAGCTGTTTCACGTGAAACATTCCGGCTGGGTGATGAGCGGTGATGTGAGGCCCGGAGCGTCCCGGTGAGTGCTGTTACCTAAGACCAAAGTGTCGAAGTGGCTGTTTCACGTGAAACAGCGCCTATAATTCGCCTCCCCTTGGTTTGATTCCCTGCCCCGACTGCCATGAACTTTCCCGAGCGTTTTGACGTCATCGTCGTCGGTGGCGGCCATGCTGGTACCGAAGCCGCGCTGGTGGCGGCGAGGATGGGCGTCCGCACTCTGCTGCTGACCCACAACATCGAAACCCTCGGCCAGATGTCGTGTAATCCATCGATTGGCGGCATTGGAAAAGGTCATCTGGTCAAAGAAGTCGACGCACTTGGCGGTGCCATGGCGTCTGCGACAGACGAGGCTGGCATTCAGTTTCGGATCCTCAACTCCAGCAAGGGTCCGGCGGTCAGGGCGACTCGCGCTCAGGCCGACCGTGTGCTCTATCGCCAGGCCATCCGTTCTCGCCTTGAAAACCAGCCGAATCTTTGGCTCTTTCAGCAAGCTGTCGATGATCTGATCGTTCAGGGTGATCGGGTGATTGGCGCCGTCACACAAACCGGGATTCGATTCGAGTCCCAAACAGTGGTGGTCACTGCGGGGACGTTCTTGAACGGCCTGATCCATGTTGGTCTGAATCACTATTCAGCAGGCCGGGCCGGTGATCCGCCCGCACTGTCGCTCGGCGCTCGACTCAAAGATCTGAACTTGCCACAAGGTCGTCTCAAGACCGGCACGCCGCCTCGCATCGACGGACGATCAATTGATTTTGCTCGCCTCGAGATTCAGCCCGGCGACAGTGATCCGATTCCGGTGTTCTCCTTTCTGGGCACTGCGGCGCAGCATCCGCGTCAGATGCCTTGCTGGATCACCCATACCAACGAACAAACGCACGAGATCATTCGGTCGGGCCTGGACAGGTCGCCCATGTATACCGGGGTGATTGAGGGCGTGGGGCCTCGCTATTGCCCATCGATTGAAGACAAGATTCACCGTTTTGCCAGCAAGACATCGCACCAGATCTTCCTCGAGCCTGAGGGGCTGACCACTCACGAGTTCTATCCCAACGGTGTCTCGACCAGCCTGCCCTTCGATGTCCAGATCAGTCTCGTCCGGTCGATGGTCGGTCTGGAGAACGCCCACATCCTTCGCCCCGGCTATGCGATCGAGTACGACTACTACGACCCACGCGCGCTGAAGGCATCGCTCGAAACCAAGTCGATTAGCGGCTTGTTTTTTGCCGGGCAGATTAACGGTACGACCGGTTATGAAGAAGCGGCGGCTCAGGGCTTGCTCGCTGGTATCAATGCCGCCTTGCAGACCCAGTCGCGTGATGCCTGGTGCCCGGCTCGCAACCAGGCCTATCTCGGCGTGCTGGTGGATGACCTGATCACGCGGGGCGTCGCTGAACCCTATCGGATGTTCACCAGCCGGGCGGAATATCGGCTCAGTCTGCGCGAAGACAATGCCGACCTGCGTCTGACCGAGATCGGTCGAACGCTTGGTTGCGTCGACGATGGACGCTGGGACGCGTTCTGCCGTAAACGGGACGCGATCGAAACCGAACTGCAGCGCCTGCGCAGTACTTGGGTCAATCCCAAGGTGCTCGATGAAGCGCGGGCCACAGCCTTGCTGGGCGCGCCGATTGAGCGCGAATACTCGCTCGCTGATTTGGTCCGCCGCCCCGACGTCGCGTATCGCGCGGTGATCGAGGCGACAGGGCCTGGCGCGACCGATCAGGCGGTTGCCGAGCAGGTAGAGATCCAGCTCAAGTATCAGGGCTATATCGTTCGGCAGCAGGCAGAGGTCGAGCGTGTCAGCCATCAGGAGCATCAGCCGATTCCGACCGATATCGTGTACGCCGATGTTCGAGGGCTTTCGGTCGAGGTGCGCCAGCGACTGGCGCAGCATCGGCCGCAGACCGTCGGGCAAGCCTCGCGGATGCAAGGCATTACCCCGGCAGCGGTCTCGCTGCTGCTGGTCCATCTCAAGCGACTGCGGGCCGGTGCTGCGCAAGATGCCGCCTGAACGATCGTCGATGTCAGCCGCCGGTCAAACCCTCCCTCATCTCGCGCAGCGACTTCAGGAGGGTGCTGCGCAAGTTGGTCTCGACCTGGCATTGCCTGTGCAGGAAAAGCTCCTGGCGTTTCTGTCGCTGATGAGCAAGTGGAACGCGGTCTACAACCTCACCGCTGTCAGAGACCCGGAGCAGATGCTGATTCAGCACCTGCTCGATTCACTGGCGATCATCGCCCCGCTGAGCCGGTCTATCGATTTGTCTGGCGCAACGATCGCCGATGTCGGGTCGGGCGCTGGTCTGCCGGGCTTGCCGCTGGCGATCGTCTTTCCGACTGCCAAGGTGCTGTCGATCGAGCCGGTTGGCAAGAAGGCCGCCTTCCAGCGGCAATCTTGCGCGGAGCTTGCGCTTACAAACGTCGAGGTCTTTGCTGGGCGTGCCCAGGCACTGACTCGGCAGGTCGATCTGGTGATCTGCCGGGCCTTCGCGTCGATGGCTGACTTCGTCGACGCTGCGTCCGGTCTGATCGGGCCGTCGACGCTGCTGGCGGCTATGAAGGGCCAGCGTGCCGGTCTCGAGTCTGAATGTGCCGAGCTGCCCACTCATTGCCAGGTCGAGATCGAAGCCCTGCAGGTGCCCTTCCTCGCGGCGCAGCGTCATCTTGTGCTCATTCGACACGCCGGCCGATCGGCCCCGCAGGCTGCCGATCAACAAGGCGAAGCGCCCGCGACAGCAAGGGCACCGGCAACGGCGCCCACATCTGCACCCTCCCGCTCCGCCTGACCCGCACCGAGCCGACACCTCCCCCCTTTTACCCAGACGGAGCCTTGCAGACGTGGCCAGGATTTTCACCATCGCAAATCAGAAGGGCGGCGTCGGCAAGACCACGACGTCGGTGAACCTCGCCGCCGGCCTGGCCAAGCTCGGCCAGCGCGTCCTGCTGGTCGATCTCGACCCGCAGGGCAATGCGACCATGGGCAGCGGCATTGACAAGCGCACGCTCAAGACCACCGTCTACCAGGTCCTCATCGGCATGTCGGATGCTGACGAGACCACCGTCTGGGCCGAGGCTGCCGGCTACCATCTCCTGCCGGCCAACCGCGAACTTGCCGGCGCTGAAATCGACCTGATCGATTTCGAGCATCGCGAGACTCGCCTGAAGGACGCACTCGCAGCGGTCGACGACCAGTACGACTTCGTCCTCATCGACGCGCCGCCGGCGCTGTCGCTGCTGACCCTGAATGCCTTGTGCGCCGCCCACGGCGTGGTGATTCCGATGCAGTGCGAATACTTTGCGCTTGAGGGCTTGTCGGATCTGGTGGCAACCATCAAGAAAGTTCACGCCAATCTGAACAGCAATCTCAAGGTCATCGGACTGCTGCGAGTGATGTTCGATCCGCGCATGACCCTGTCACAGCAGGTTTCGGCGCAGCTCGAGAAGCATTTCGGCGACAAGGTGTTTCGCACCGTCATTCCCCGCAATGTCAGGCTGGCCGAGGCGCCGAGCCATGGATTGCCGGGTGTGGTCTTCGACCCGGCGTCGCGCGGCGCCAAGGCGTATCTCGAGTTCGGTGCCGAGATGGTCGAGCGCGCAAAGACGATGTGATCCGCCTGCCGCCCCGGTCGATTCCCATCCCCCCTTACGATCCCAACCGGAACCCCCTCTCAGCATGATTGCGAAAAAACCAAAAGGCCTCGGCCGCGGACTCGAGAACCTGCTCGGCGAGAGCTTCGAGCCATCGGCCGAGATGGATGCCGGAGGCATTCGGGCGCCCTCGACGCTGCCGCTCGACAAGCTGCAGGCCGGGCGCTATCAGCCGCGCACCCGCATGGATGAAAGCTCGCTGCAGGAACTTGCCGCATCGATCCGCCAGCACGGCATGATGCAGCCGATCGTCGTGCGCCCCCTGGCCGCCGATCGCTACGAGATCATCGCCGGCGAACGTCGCTTTCGGGCAGCCAGGCTGGCCGGACTCGACGAGGTGCCGGTGATGCTGCGCGATGTCTCCGACCAGAATGCGCTGGCAATGGCCCTGATCGAGAACATCCAGCGCGAGGACCTCAATCCCCTTGAAGAAGCGCAGGCGATTCGCCGTCTGCTCGACGAGTTCCAGTACACCCACGAGCAGGCATCCGAGGCGATCGGACGCTCGCGCAGCGCCACCTCAAACCTGCTGCGGCTGTTGAATCTGGCCGCGCCGGTACAGACCATGCTGCTGGCCGGCGACCTCGAGATGGGTCACGCTCGGGCCCTGCTGGCGCTCGAGCGCGCCGAGCAGATCCTGGCAGCGAATCAGGTGGTCGAAAAGCGGCTGTCGGTCCGTGAAACCGAGCGGCTGGTGGTGCAGCAGCAGTCACAGCCCTCGCAGTCAGGCACGAGCTCCGGCGGATCGCGGCGCCAGATCGATCCCGACCTGCAGCGGCTGCAGGAGCTGATTGCCGAACACCTTCAGGCGGCGGTCGAGCTGCAGGCCAATGCCCGTGGCAAGGGCCGACTGGTCATTCGCTTCGATTCGGCAGAGCAGTTCGAAGGTCTGCGGGCCGCAATGGGTCTGGATGCAGATCGGATCGGCGACTAAGCCAGGACCAAACCCGCGCCCCAAGCCGGGCCCCCAATCTCGCGCCCTCAGATACCGGTGGCCTTGCGCAGGAAGTCGGCCCGGTCGATGGATTTGACCGTCACCTCACGGACATCGCCGTTCTTGAAGAGCCGCAGCGGGATCGGCGTGCCGGCAGGCCCGCTCTTCCAGAGTTTTCGGTAGAACTCGGTCTGATCGGCGACCTTCTCGCCGGCCACGCCGACCACGATATCGCCCGGCGCCACGCCGGCCTCGTCGGCCGGCCCTCGCGGTGCCACACGAACCACCATCAGATAGCCGCGCACTGTCTCGGTGGTGATGCCCAGCCAGGGATGGATGTCGTCGCTGCGTCGGCCTCGGGCAAGGAGCTCGGCCATGATCGGCTTGAGCAGATTGACCGGCACCCAAAGATTGCCCGGTACGCTGCGCTGGGCGCTTGCCGCATCGTCCACGATCAGTGAACCGACACCGATCAGTTTGCCTTCTTCGCTGATGAGCGCCGCACCGCTCCAGTTATTCACCGGCGGAAAAGTGTAGATCGGGCGCTCGATCAGGTATTCCCACCCGCCTGTGAAAACCTTGCGCGAGACCACCAGCAACTCGGTTGCCTCGGGCTCACCATGGCCGAGAGTGAGTACCCGCTGACGCTCAATCACCCGATCAGAGTCGCCCAGCGCCATCGGTGTGCCGTCGAGCGGCACGAGCGCACGCACCAGCCCGAAACCGGTGGCATGGTCGTAGCCGGCAACCGATGCCGGTATTCGCTTGCCCGACGCGGTGGTCACCATCACCGAGTCGGCCTCGATGGTGAGGTAGCCGATGGTCAGGATGGTCTTGTCATCAAGAATGATGCCGGTGCCAACCCGGGAGGTTCCCAGGCCTTTGGCAGAGGTCGCGTCTTCCGGAATGCGGGTGTCGATCCGCACGATCGAGGGGTTGAACCGGGTCAGGTCGCCCATCGTCCGGGCGCCGGATTTCCCTGGCGCAGGCGACGTGCGGGGCGATCCCTCGGATCCGGGCTGCGCCAGCGCAGGGCTCGCGATCAGTAAGCCGCTCATCACCACACTGATCAGCAAAGCGGCCATCAATGAACCCCTCGTCGCGCCCGTCGGCATTGCATGCATGAACATCGACAGGCTCCTGAAATCGGCAACAACGTTGATTCGGTCGATTGTTCGATGTGACGGTACAAATTGCAAGGACACTTTGTCGACGCCGCCGATTCAAAATCGCTGACCGCCTGCCGCATTGCCGTATCCTTGCACCCTTCCAGTTTTGCTTTGTGCTGTCATGACCTGGTCGATCGTCGCGCGTGATCCCGTTACCGGCGCTTTTGGTGTGGCGGTCGCCACGCGGTTTTTTGCGGTCGGTGCGCTGTGCGCCCATGCCGACGGCGGCGTTGGCGCGCTGGCGACCCAGGCGCTGATCAACCCCACCTTCGGCGCGCGCGGCCTGCGCCTGTTGCGCGAAGGCGTGCCG
Organism: Burkholderiales bacterium; assembly: GCA_947487165.1. Taxonomy (GTDB): domain Bacteria; phylum Pseudomonadota; class Gammaproteobacteria; order Burkholderiales; family Burkholderiaceae_E; genus UBA4615. The sequence goes on along the minus strand of CANKWX010000005.1, from coordinate 21,820 downwards.
GCGCAAGTCGTCCTGGACATGCTGCTCGCCGCCGACCCGGGCCGCGAGTCGCGCCAGGTCCATCTGCAGGATGCGCGCGGTGCAATCGCCACCCACACCGGATCCGATTGCATCCCCTGGTGCGGCCATGTCGTCCATGAGGGGTTTTCGGTCGCCGGCAACATGCTGGCTGGCCCGCAGGTGATTGCCGAGACCGCTCGCGTCTATATCGATGGCGCCGATCTGCCCTTCGCCCGCCGGCTGATCCGGGCACTGCAAGCCGGCGAGGCGGTGGGCGGCGACAAGCGCGGCAAGCAGTCGGCAGCGCTACGCATCCATACCACCGAGGAGTATCCGACGCTTGATCTTCGCGTCGACGATCATCCCGACCCGCTGGCCGAACTCGAGCGTCTCGAGCAGGTGAGCCGCGAGCGCTTCGTGCATTTCGCCAGATTCTTTGCCACCCGCGACACCCCTGGCGGCGTTTTTGACCGGTCGGTCATCGAGGCGGCGATCGCCAAGGCCTCGACCGACTGACCATGCTGCTCGAGGTCGACGATCTGCGGGTCACCTTCGACACGCCGCGCGGCACGGCGCGTGCAGTCGACGGTGTGAGCTTCTCGGTCGAGGCCGGCCAGACCCTGTGCATCGTGGGCGAATCGGGCTGCGGCAAGAGCGTGACCGCCCTGTCGATCATGGGCCTGGTGGCCAGCCCGCCGGCCCGCGTCTCGGGTGCGATCCGATTCGAAGGACGCGACCTGCTCGGCCTGGCCCCGCCAGCCCTGGCCGATCTGCGCGGTGACCGGCTGGCGATGATCTTCCAGGAGCCGATGACCTCGCTCAATCCGGCCTTCACCGTGGGCGCGCAGCTTGCCGAGGTGCTGATACGTCATCGCGGTCTGTCGATGCCGCAGGCCCGCGCTGCCGCGATCGAGATGCTGCGGCGCGTGCGTATTCCGGCGCCCGAGCAGCGCATCGACGACTATCCGCACCGGATGTCGGGCGGCATGCGCCAGCGGGTGATGATCGCGATGGCGCTGCTGTGCCAGCCGGCGCTGCTGATCGCCGACGAACCCACCACCGCGCTCGACGTGACCATCCAGGCGCAGGTGCTGGCCCTGATGCGCACCCTGCGCACCGAGACCTCGGCGGCGATCGTGCTGATCACCCATGACCTCGGCGTGGTGGCCGAAATGGCCGACCGCGTGGTGGTGATGTATGCCGGGCAGGTGGTCGAAGAGGCGCCGGTCGAGGCGCTCTTTGCCATGCCGCAGCATCCCTATACCGTCGGGCTGATGGGCGCGATTCCGTCGCTCGGCGCCCCGCGCGCCAGGCTCGCAGCCATCGAAGGCATGGTGCCGGCAGCCACCGCGATGCCCGAGGGCTGCCGCTTCGCGAGTCGCTGCCCGTTTGCCGACGCGCAATGCCGCGCCCAGGCGCCGCCGCTGCGCACCATCGTCGAGGGCCATGCCTCGCGCTGCTGGAAGGCGCCGCTCGAGACGCTGGCTGCCAGCCTTCCGCCGCTCGACGCCGTGCTCCAGCCATGAGTACGATGCTTCGCGTGCGCGACCTGGTGAAACACTTCCCGGTGCGTCAGGGCCTTTTTGGTCGGTCGACCAGCACGGTGCGGGCGGTCGACGGGGTTTCGTTCGAACTCGCAGCCGGCAAAACCTTCGCCATCGTCGGCGAATCGGGCTGCGGCAAATCCACCGTGGCGCGGCTGCTGCTCCGGCTGATCGAACCCACCGCCGGCGCGCTCGAGCTCGACGGCCATGACCTGATCGCAGCCGACGCATCGGCCATGCGCCGGCTGCGCGGCCTGATCCAGCTGATCTTCCAGGATCCCTATGGCTCGCTCAATCCGCGTCTGACCGCAGGCGACATGCTTGCCGAGCCCCTCATGCTGCACGAGACCGTGCCGGCGGCAGGGCGCACCGCGCGGGTCACTGAGCTGCTCGGCATGGTCGGGTTGCCCCCCGAGGCGGCACGCCGCTATCCGCATGAATTCTCGGGCGGGCAGCGCCAGCGCCTGGCGATTGCCCGGGCGCTGGCTGCCGGGCCGCGGGTGATCGTCTGCGATGAGCCGGTCTCGGCGCTTGATGTGTCGATCCAGGCGCAGATTCTCAATCTCCTTGCCGACCTGCAACGCCAGCTCGGCCTGAGCTATGTCTTCATCTCGCACGACCTTGCGGTGGTGCGCCAGATCGCCACCGATGTCGGTGTGATGTATCTCGGGCGCTTCGTCGAGACCGGACCGGCCTCGATCGTGCTGGGCGCGCCGCGCCATCCCTACACCCGGGCGCTGCTGTCGGCGGTGCCGGTGCCCGACCCGACCCGTCGTGCCGGCGAGCCGGCGATCGGCGGCGATGTGCCCAGCCCGCTTGCGCCACCCGCCGGCTGCCATTTCAATACCCGTTGTCCGCATGCCGATGAGCGCTGCCGTACCGAGTCGCCGCCGCTTGAGGCCGCCGGCGACGGCACGGCGGTTGCCTGCTGGCACTGGCGTCGAATCGGCCCTGCACCGATGTCGATCGCCAGACCGGCGGCGCCGGGCAACCCCGCGCTCGCCCGCCTCCAGGCGGCTTTCGTGCGCTGATGATCCCCATTAACCTTGATTAACCTTGCCCTCCTGACGAGACCGACGCTATGACACTCAAAACCAGGCTCCTGCAAACCTCCCTGCTCGCACTGACGCTGGCCTGCGCCGGCATCGCGCCGGCCAGCGCACAAAGTACCTTGCGCATCGGCCTGGCCGAGGATCCCGACCTGCTCGACCCGACCATGGCGCGGACCTATGTCGGTCGGATCGTCTTCGCATCGATCTGCGACAAGCTCTTCGACATCGACGAGAAGCTCAATTTCGTGCCGCAGCTGGCGCTGTCGCACCAGACCTCGGCCGACGGCAAGACCGTGACGATCAAGCTGCGCCCGAACGTCAAGTTCCATGATGGCGAGCCCTTCGATGCCGAGGCGGCAAAGTTCAGCCTTGAGCGCCATCTCACCCTGCCCGGGTCGTTCCGGCGGGCCGAGATTGCCCCGATCGACAAGGTCGAGGTGGTCGATCCGCTGACCGTGCGAATCCTGCTCAAAGCGCCGTTTTCGCCGCTGCTGGCCCAGCTCACCGACCGCGCCGGCATGATGGTCTCGCCCAAGGCCGCGAAAGCGCTTGGCGACAAGTTCGGCACCGCGCCGGTCTGCGCCGGCCCCTACAAGTTCGTCGAGCGGGTCGCCCAGGACCGCATCGTGGTCGAGCGTTTCCCCGACTACTGGGACAAATCCCGCGTCAATATCGACCGCATCATCTACCGGCCGATCCAGGACTCGACTGTGCGCCTGGCCAACCTGAAATCGGGCCAGCTCGATCTGCTCGAGCGGCTGCTTGCCACGGATATTGCCGAGGTGAAGAAGGACTCCCGGCTGCGCCTGGCAACCGGCTTTGAGCTGGGTTATCAGGGCGTGACCATGAATGTGGCCAACGGCGAGAAGGCCAATAATCCCCTGGGCAAGAATGCCAAGGTTCGACAGGCATTCGAGCTGTCGATCGACCGCGAAGCACTCGATAACGTGGTCTTCAACGGCGTGCAGAACCCGGACAACCAGTGGGTGACCGCCACCAACCCCTATTACCAGTCCAAGTTTCCGATGCCCAAGCGCGATGTCGCCAAGGCGCGCGCCCTGATCAAGGAAGCCGGCGTTACCACGCCGATCGTCCTCGACTTCATGGTGCCGAACAATCCCGAGACCAAGGCGGTAGCCGAGGTGATGCAGTCGATGGCGGCCGAGGCCGGCTTCGAGCTCAAGCTGCGGGTCACCGAGTTCGCCACCTCGCTCGATGAGGCCGAAAAGGGCAACTTCCAGCTCTATCTGCTCGCCTGGAGCGGACGCACCGACCCGGACGGCAACATCTTCTCGTTTGCCTCATGCAAGGGTCCGCTCAACTACGGCAGATATTGCGATCCGGCGCTCGACGCCCTGCTCGAAAAGGCCCGCACGGTGACCCCGCAGGCCGAGCGCAAGGCGATCTACGAGCAGGTTGCGGCCAAGTGGCTGACCGAGGGCTCGGTGCTCTATCTCTATCACCGCGCCCTGCTTTTTGCGCACAGCCCGAAGCTCGAGGGCTTCAAGGTCCTGCCCGACGGGCTGATCCGCGTGACCGACCTCAGGCTCAAGCCCTGATCAGTCCCTACCTGACCTGACCTGACCTGACCTGACCGCCCTGACCGATGCTGCATTTTCTGCCCCGTCGCCTGCTGCAGCTGCTGCCGACCCTTTTTCTGGTGTCGGTGCTGATCTTCTCGCTGCAGCAGCTGCTGCCGGGCGATCCGGCGCTGGTCATGGCGGGCGAGGAAAAGGATCCGGAGGTGATCGAACAGATCCGCCGGCAATACCACCTCGATGAACCGCTGCCGATGCAGTACGGCCGCTGGATCGCCGGCGTGCTGCAAGGCGACCTCGGCGAGTCGATGCGCATCAAGCAGCCGGTCGCTCAGCTGGTGGCCGAAAAGCTCCCGGTGACGCTGCAGCTGGCCACCATGGCCATGCTGATCGCGCTGCTCATCGGTATTCCGGCAGGCATTCTGTCGGCGGTCAAAAAGGGCAGTGCCTGGGATGTCGGCGCCAATGTCTTCGCCCTGTGGGGCTTGTCCACGCCCAACTTCTGGCTGGGCATCATGCTGATCTTCCTGTTCTCGGTGACGCTTGGCTGGCTGCCGGCTTCGGGCTTCGTGAGTCCGCGCGAAGACCTCATGCAGTCGCTGGCCACCACCATCATGCCGGCCTTCGTGCTCGGCAATGCGATTGCGGCGGTGCTGATGCGACACACCCGCTCGGCGATGCTGCAGGCGATGAATGCCGACTATGTGCGCACCGCCCGCGCCAAGGGGCTCTATGAGCCCGCGGTGGTGTTGCGCCACGCGCTTCGCAATGCGCTTACGCCGGTGATCACGCTGGGTGCGCTCGAATTCGGCACCCTGCTGTCGGGGGCGGTGCTCACCGAGCAGGTCTTCTCGATTCCGGGCTTTGGCAAATTGATCGTCGACGCGGTCTTCAACCGCGATTACGCAGTCGTCCAGGGCGTAGTCCTGGTGACCGCCACGGTTTATATCCTGCTCAATCTGCTGGCTGACGTGCTCTACGTTCTGGTCAATCCGAGGCTGCGCACATGAGCGGGGTGGCCGCCAGCGCGGTGCCAGCGCGCACCGGTCGCCCCGACAGCCCCGGCCGCCTGGCGATGCGCGCCCTGCTGAGCCGCCCGACCGCGGTGTTCGGTGGCGTGGTCCTGATCGGAATGATCGTTCTGGCGCTGTTCGCGCCCTGGATTGCGCCCTATGACCCCCTGGCCACCAGCTGGTCGCTGGTACGCAAGGCGCCGAGCGCCGCTCACTGGTTCGGCACCGACGAGGTCGGCCGTGATCTGCTGTCGCGCATCATCTGGGGCGCCCGCGCGTCGCTGTCGGCAGGTGTCATCGCAGTGGCCATTGCAGTGGGTGTCGGCGTGCCCACCGGCATGGTCGCCGGTTATGTCGGCGGCTGGACCGATGCCCTCATCAGCCGTCTCACGGATGCGATGCTGGCCATTCCCTTTCTGATCTTGGCGATCGCACTGGCCGCCTTTCTGGGCCCAAGCCTTGGCAATGCGATGATCGCCATCGGCGTCACCGCCACCCCGATCTTCGTGCGTCTGGCCCGTGGCCAGGTCCTGGCGGCGCGTGCAGAGGATTATGTCGAGGCCGCCCGCGCCGTGGGCAATCCGCCGATCCGCATTTTGCTGCGGCACATCCTTCCCAACATCCTGCCGCCGGTGATGGTGCAGGCCACGCTCGCGGTGGCTGCCGCGATCATCGCCGAGGCGAGCCTGTCGTTTCTGGGCCTGGGTCAGCAGCCGCCCGCGCCGAGCTGGGGCTCGATGCTCAACACCGCCCAGCGCTTTCTGACGCAGGCGCCCTGGATGGCGATTTTCCCGGGGCTGGCCATCTTTCTGACGGTGCTGGCCTTCAACCTGTTTGGCGATGGTCTGCGTGACGCGATGGATCCGCGCCGCTGACGCTCAGCCGCCCAGCACGTTCACCGGAATCCGCAGATAGCTCACGCCGTTGTCGTCGGGCGGTGGCAGATGGCCCGCCCGCACATTTACCTGGATCGACGGCACCAGCAGCATCGGCACATCGAGCGTGGCATCGCGGGCGGTGCGCATCGCGACGAAGGCTTCCTCGTCGATGCCGTCGCGAACATGAATATTGCCGGTCCGCTGATCACGCACCGTCGTGCGCCAGGCGGGCTCGCGGCCGGTCGGCGGATAGTCGTGACAGACGAGCACCGCCGTGTCGGCAGGGAAATCGAGCAGGCGCCGGATCGAGTGATACAACGCCCGGGCATCGCCGCCCGGGAAGTCGGCCCGTGCCGTGCCGACATCGGGCATGAAGAGGGTATCTCCGACATAAAGTCCGCCGTCGATCAGATAGGCCATGTCGGCCGGCGTATGGCCCGGCACCCATAGCGCGGTCGCTTCGGTCTCGCCGATCCGGAAAGTCTCGTTGTCGGCAAAGAGGTGGTCAAACTGACGGCCGTCGGGCACAAATGCCGACTCGAAATGAAAGAGCTTGCCGAAGGTGGCCTGCACCGCGCTGATGTGCGCGCCGATCGCCACCCGCCCGCCGGCCTTGCCTTTGAGGTATTGGGCCGCCGACAGGTGATCGGCGTGGGCGTGGGTCTCGAGGATCCAGTCGAGGTGCAGATCATGGTCGCGCAGATAGGCGAGCAGCCGATCGGCCGAGTCGGTGCTGGTGCGCCCGGAGCGAAAGGCGTAGTCGAGCACCGGGTCGATGACCGCGGCCCGGCGGCTGGCATGGTCCCAGACCACATACGTCACGGTGAAGGTGCCCGGATCGAAGAAGGCCTGGCTGGTCGTCTTGCCGCCGGCGCCGGGCATGGCAGACACGCTGCTCGGGCCTGACGGGGTCGATGCGCTTGATGCGGTGGTCATGGTGGTCTCCTTCAAGGCACTCAGGTGAATTCAGTATATTGATTTATAGATTATTTACAAGTAGAATGTATTGATGTTCTCCCCGTCATGTGCTTCGTCATGTCCATTGAATCGATGTCTGCCGAACCAATCGCTCCTGTCAGCGCTCCTGTCAGCAGATTGATGCCGGTCGACACGCTGCCCCTGTCTGCCGACGCGCCCGCTGCCGGGGCGATCGACACGCAGCGCCTGCGCCAGGCGGCCAGCAGTGCGGTGGCCGCGCTCAAGCTGCTCGGCAACGAGGATCGCCTTTTGCTTCTGTGTCAGCTGTCGCAGTCGGAGTGCTGCGTGGGCGACCTCGAATCGCTGCTCGGCATCCGCCAGCCCACGCTCTCGCAGCAACTTGCGGTCCTGCGTGCCGATGGCGTCGTACAAACCCGCCGCGACGGCAAGAAGATTTTTTATCGCATCGCCGACCCCGCGATCCTCGAGATCCTGGCGGTGCTCTACCGGCTGTATTGCCCTGAGGAGCAGACATCATGACCATCGACTGGAATGCCTTCACCCCCGGCGCCGCGCTCACCGGCGGCGTGCTCATCGGCCTGGCTGCCGCCATGTTCGTGCTGCTCAATGGCCGCATCGCCGGCATCAGCGGCATCCTTGGCGGGCTGCTTCGGCCGGTGGTCGGTGATATCGGCTGGCGCGTCGCTTTCCTCGGTGGCCTGATCGCAGCCCCACTCGTCTGGCGCCTCTTTGCGGCCGTGCCGACCCCGCACATCGATGCCGGTACCGGCGCACTGGTGCTCGCAGGCCTGCTGGTCGGTGTCGGCACGCGCTATGGCGGGGGCTGCACCAGCGGACACGGCGTGTGCGGCATCTCGCGCCTGTCGCCGCGCTCGCTGGCGGCGACCGCCACCTTCATGGCGGCCGGGTTTGTCACGGTCTATGTCCTTCGTCACTGGTTGGCGGCCTGATTGTTCCAGCGTTTTCCCCCTGACTTCCGGCCCGCCCACTGCGTCGTCATCCAAGGAGCTCCGCCATGCAAATTCTGACCTCCCTCATCACCGGGCTGATCTTTGGCATCGGCCTGATCGCCTCCGGGATGGCCGATCCCGCCAAGGTGCTCGGCTTTCTCGACCTGACCGGCCTGTGGGACCCGTCTCTTGCCCTGGTCATGGCAGGCGCCATCAGCGTCGGCGCGCTGGCCTTTGCGGTCGCCGGGCGTCGCAAGGCGTCATTGATCGGCCTCGACATGAAACTGCCCACATCCCGTCAGCTCGACCGGCGCCTGATGGCGGGTAGCGTCCTGTTCGGTATCGGCTGGGGCATTGCCGGCTTTTGCCCCGGTCCCGGTCTGGTGGCGCTGGGCATGGGTGAGTCCAAGGCGCTGATCTTCGTGCTCGCCATGATCGCCGGCATGGGGCTCTTCGAGGTGATCGAGCGCCGCCGGCAATCAGGCCTTCTGCAGCCCGCGCAGCCCGCGCAGCCAGCCGCCCCGGCGCGATGACGACCGTCGGCGTCTGGCTGGCCGTTCTCACGACGGTCATGGCGCTGGTCGCGTACGAACTGTCGCTCGCGCGGCAGCAGCGCCGCGATCCGCTGGGCCTTGCACGCACTGCACATGCCACGATGCGTGAGGAGTGGTTCATCGCCGTCTCGCATCAGCCGGGCTCCGAGATCCTGGCGGTCCAGACCCTGCGCAATTCGATGATGTCGGCCACCATGATTGCCTCCACCGCAGCGCTCGCCCTGATGGGCACCGCCGCCCTGACCGTGCCCTCGCTGCATGCCGGCCTGCACGACGCAAGCACCGGCCTCCTCACGATCGAGCCGCGAGCCGTCCTCGATCTCATGCTGATGACCATGCTCTTTGCGTCGCTGCTGTCGTCGGCCATGGCCGTGCGCTACTACAACCATGCCGGCTATATCGGCGCGATGCCGGTAGGCAGCGAAGCGCGCACACGCTGGCTTGCGGTCGGTATCCGCTATGTCCGCGAGGCCGGTTTCCTTTACAGCTGGGGCCTGCGCCATCTGATCCTGGTGGCGCCGATCATCGCCGCGATCGCCTATCCGCTCGCCGGGCCAGTCATGGCCGTCGCGCTGATCGCGGTATTGCGCCGCTTCGACCGCGTCGGTGTGGCGGTCCCATCGATCGATTGAGGCCTTGAGCGGCCGCAAGCATGCTGCGACGCGACATATTCCTCATCTTCCCTCACGATCCTTTTTGACCGGTCCAGTCTGATCGCCTATACTTCGCCGTCTTTGCCGGCCGGCTGTCCGACTGCACATCAAGAATGTTTATCGCAGTCGGTCTGCAAGTCGCCACAGTCGCGGTGCTCGGGCTCCTGGCCGGCATCGTCTTCGACTGGCACAGCGCTTTGTTTTTGGTGCTCGGCGGCGTGGCAGCAATTATCCCGAACGGCCTGTTCGCATTGCGACTGGCAGCCAATCGGGGACGAACCGCCGAGTCATATCCGGTTGTGTTTTTCCTCGGCGAGTTCGCGAAGATCGGTCTGACGGTCGCGCTGATTGCGCTGATCGCCAGCGCCTTCGAGTCGCTGAACTGGTTGCCAATGCTGATCGGTCTGATTGCTGCATTGCAGGCACCTTTGTTTGCGCTCCTCTGGGCGCCTGAATCGAACAAGTAAAGCACTACCTCGACGAACCGCAACGCCCTAGCGACAGACTTAGCAGACCATGGCCGACGCCGCGCACGCCCCCTCAGCCTCCGAGTACATCGTCCATCACCTGACGCATTTCAATACCTCGGGCCATCCCCAGGAAAAGGTGGTCGACTTTTCGCTCGTCAACCTCGACACGGTGTTCTGGGCAGTGCTGATGGGCCTGGTCTCCTGCGTTCTGATGTATCGCGCTGCCCGCGCAGTCACCCCGGGCGTACCCGGGCGCTTCGTCGGCGCCATCGAATCGGTCGTCGAGTTCGTGCACGAACAGGCGCGCTCGATCGTCAAGGGCGACATCACCTATATCGCCCCGCTGGCGCTGGTGTCCTTCGTCTGGATCTTCTTCATGAACGCCATGGACTTCATCCCGCTCGATCTGATCCCCAAGATCTGGGAGCAGATTCACGGCGCGGCCGGTGGCGATCCCCACCATGCCTACATGCGGGTCGTCCCCACCGCCGACCTGAACGCCACCTTTGCGATGTCGCTGGTGGTGCTGGGCGCGTCGATCTATTACGGGATCAAGACCAAGGGCTCGGGCGGCTTCCTCCATGAGCTGGTGTCGGCGCCTTTCGGCCCCGGCATCCTGCTCGCCCCGGTCAACCTGCTGATGCAGCTGATCGAATATCTCGCCAGGACCATCTCGCTCGGCATGCGGCTGTTCGGCAACATGTTCGCCGGCGAACTGGTCTTCATGCTGATCGCGCTGCTTGGTGCATCGGCCACCTGGTGGGGCGCGGGTCTGCACATCGCCACCGGCCTGGGATGGGCGATCTTCCACATCCTGATCGTGGCCCTTCAGGCCTTCATCTTCATGATGCTGACGCTGGTCTACATCGGGCAGGCGCACGAACACCACTGACACCGCGCAAGGCGCTCTGCCGAGCGCCGACCGTTTTTTGCTTTTTTGTTCCAGGTTTTCATATCAACCTCAACCGCTGGACCTCGGTTCAACCTTAAGGAGTCGTCATGACCAACGTAGCTTTCGTCGCGATCGCCGCCGGCCTGATCATCGGGCTGGGTTCTCTGGGTGCCTGTATCGGCATCGCCATGATGGGTGGCAAGTACCTCGAGGCCGCAGCCCGCCAGCCCGAGCTCATGGACAAGCTGCAGACCAAGATGTTCCTGCTGGCTGGTCTGATCGACGCCGCCTTCCTGATCGGTGTCGGTATCGCCATGATGTTTGCCTTCGCCAACCCCTTCAAGTGATCCGGGTCAAGCGCAACGCCATGCCCGTCACCGGACTGTCGTTTCAGGTCCCCTTCGGAGGAAACCGTTCGTGAACATCAACGCGACGCTCTTCGTCCAGATCGCCGTCTTTCTGGCGCTCTGGTGGTTTACGGCCAAGTACGTCTGGCCGCCGATCGTCAAGGCACTCGACGAACGAAGCAAGAAGATCGCCGATGGTCTGGCTGCGGCCGACAAGGCCAAGTTCGAACTCGCCGCCGCTGAAAAGCGTGTCGAGGCCGAGATCAAGCAGGCTCGCGCCAGTGCCGCCGAAGTTCGCGCTTCCGGCGAAAAGCAGGCAGCGCATCTGGTTGAAGAGGCGCGTGCCGAAGCAGCCCGTATCCTCGCCGAGGCGCGCAAGTCCGCCGAGGGCGAAGCTGCCCTGGCAGCCCAGCGCGCCAAGGATCAGCTTCGCGAGCAGGTTGCGATGCTGGCGGTCTCGGGTGCAGAACGCATCCTTCGCCGTGAGATCGATCCCTCGGCCCATGCGCAGCTGCTTGACGGCCTCAAAGCCGAGCTTCGCTAGGACGCCGCCCTGCCATGGCCGAATCGCTCACCATCGCCCGTCCTTACGCCGAAGCTGCTTTCAAGCTGGCTCAGGGCCCCCAAGCGCTGGCGCACTGGTCTGATGCGCTGGCACGGCTGGCGGCAGTCATCGCCAGCCCGGCTGCCCATGGTTTGCTGGGCAACCCGCGCATCAAGCACGAACAGGTCGCGCAGCTGGTTTCCGAAGTCGCCGGCGACCTGTCGGCCGATCAGCTTGGTTTTTTGCGGCTGCTCGCCGAAAACGAACGTTTGACGGTCCTGCCCGAAATTGTCGGTCACTTCGAGCGACTCAAGAATCAGGCCGACGACGTCCTCGACGCCCGCATCGACTCCGCCTTCCCCTTGACCGAGCAGCAATCGGCGCAGGTGGTCGCCACGCTCGAAGGCAAATACGGCCGAAAGGTCAAGGCAACCGTCTCAGTCGATCCCGAACTCATCGGCGGCATCTCGATTCGCATTGGTGATGAGGTGCTCGACACCTCGGTGCGCGGCAAGCTCGCGCAACTCGCTGATGCGCTGATGAAGTAAGCGCTGAACAAAACTCCACGAGAGAAACGAATGCAGCTCAATCCGGCCGAAATCAGCGAACTGCTGAAGAGCAAGATCCAGAACCTCGATGTTGCCGCCGATGCGCGCAACCAGGGGTCCGTCGTGTCCGTCACCGACGGCATCTGCCGCATCCACGGCCTGTCCGATGTGATGCAGGGCGAGATGATCGAATTCCCCGGCAACGTGTTCGGCCTGGCGCTCAATCTCGAGCGCGACTCGGTCGGCGCAGTGGTGCTCGGTGAATACGAACAGATCTCCGAAGGTGACGTGGTCAAGGCGACCGGCAAGATTCTGTCGGTGCCGGTTGGCCCCGAGCTGATCGGTCGTGTGGTCAATTCGCTCGGCCAGCCGATCGATGGCAAGGGCCCGATCAACGCCAAGTTGACCGACATCATCGAGAAAGTCGCCCCCGGCGTGATCGCCCGTAAATCGGTGTCGCAGCCGGTCCAGACCGGTCTGAAGGCCATCGACTCGATGGTCCCGATCGGCCGCGGCCAGCGCGAGCTGATCATCGGCGACCGCCAGACCGGCAAGACCGCGGTTGCGGTCGACACCATCATCAACCAGAAAGGCAAGGGCGTCTTCTGCGTCTATGTCGCGATCGGCCAGAAGGCCTCCACCGTGGCCAACGTCGTGCGCAAGCTCGAGGAAACCGGCGCGATGGCCTACACCATCGTCGTGGCCTCGACCGCCTCCGAATCGGCCGCCATGCAGTTCATCGCCGCCTACTCGGGTTGCACGATGGGCGAATACTTCCGTGATCGCGGCGAAGACGCCCTCATCATCTATGACGACCTGACCAAGCAGGCGGTTGCCTACCGTCAGGTCTCGCTGCTGCTGCGCCGCCCGCCGGGTCGCGAAGCCTATCCCGGCGACGTCTTCTACCTCCACTCGCGTCTGCTCGAGCGCGCTGCCCGCGTCAACGAGGAATATGTCGAGAAGTTCACCAACGGTGAAGTCAAGGGCAAGACCGGTTCACTGACCGCGCTGCCGATCATCGAGACCCAGGCAGGCGACGTGTCGGCCTTCGTTCCCACCAACGTCATCTCGATTACCGACGGTCAGATCTTCCTCGAGACCGACCTCTTCAACGCCGGTATCCGCCCCGCGATCAACGCCGGAATCTCGGTGTCGCGAGTCGGTGGTGCTGCGCAGACCAAGGTCGTCAAGAAGCTGTCGGGCGGTATCCGGACCGACCTCGCGCAATATCGTGAGCTCGCCGCGTTCGCGCAGTTCGCCTCCGACCTCGACGACGCCACCCGTCGCCAGCTCGAGCGAGGCCGTCGCACGGTCGAAATCCTGAAGCAGCCCCAGTATCAGCCGCTGCAGGTCTGGCAGCTTGCGGTGTCGCTCTTTGCGGTCACCCGTGGCTACCTCGACGAGTTGCCGGTCGACAAAGTGCTGCCCTTCGAGACGGCACTTCACGACCATATGAAGACCCACCATGCTGGCTGGGTCGACCGTGTCGAGGCCTCCAAGGACCTGTCGAAGGAAGACGAAGATGCGCTCAAGGGCGTGGTCGAGTCTTTCCTCAAGACCGGCGCATTCTGACCGCCCTCCCGCGCAAGCGACCACCGCAGACGAAGGCATAGGCCGCCATGGCTGGCTCCAGAGAAATCCGCAACAAGATCAAGAGCGTCCAAAACACGCGCAAGATCACCAAGGCGATGGAAATGGTCGCCGCGTCCAAGATGCGCAAGGCGCAGGAGCGGATGCGGCGGTCGCGCCCCTACGGCGACAAGGTACGCAATATCGCTGCCCACCTGGCCAACGCCAACCCCGAATATCGGCATCCGTTTCTGGTCCGCCGCGAAACCGTCAAGGCGGCCGGCCTGGTGCTTGTCACCACCGACAAGGGACTGTGCGGCGGCCTGAACACCAACATCCTGAGGATGACGGTGCAGCGGCTGCGCGAGCTCGAAAAGACGGGCGCTAAAGTGCAGGTCACCGCCATCGGCAACAAGGGCCTGGGCTTCATGCAGCGCATCGGCGCCAAGGTGGTATCGCAGGCGGTTCATCTTGGTGACGCGCCGCAACTCGACAAGCTCATCGGCCCGATCAAGCTTCAGCTCGATGCCTATGCCGCCGGCGAGATCGATGCGGTCTACATCGCTTACACCCGCTTCATCAACACCATGAAGCAGGAATCGGTGATCGAGCAACTGCTGCCGCTCGATCCGCATCGGCTTGAAGAAACCAATCGCGATTACGCCTGGGATTATCTTTACGAGCCCAATGCCCAGACGGTGCTTGACGACCTCCTGCTACGGTATGTCGAGGCGCTGGTCTATCAGGCAGTGGCCGAGAACATGGCCTCCGAGCAGTCCGCGCGCATGGTGGCCATGAAGTCGGCCTCCGACAATGCCAAGAAAGTCATCGGCGAACTGCAGCTGTCCTACAACAAGGCGCGGCAGGCGGCGATTACCAAAGAACTCAGCGAGATCGTCAGTGGAGCGGCCGCCGTCTAGGCTGGCGCGACACCGACGACCCGACTCCGAACCCTATTTAAGCGAATCAACGAGGTCCCGACATGCAGCAAGGCCATATCGTTCAGTGCATCGGCGCGGTGGTGGACATTCAGTTCCCGCGCGACTCGATGCCCCGAGTCTATGACGCGCTGGTGCTTGAAGACGCCGGCAACAGTCTGGCCGAGGTCGGTCTGACTTTCGAGGTGCAGCAGCAGCTCGGCGACGGCGTCGTGCGTACCATCGCACTTGGCTCTTCCGATGGCCTGCGTCGCGGCATGCCAGTGACCAATACCGGCAAAGGCATCGAAGTGCCGGTGGGTGAAGCCACCCTGGGCCGCATCATGGACGTGCTGGGTCGCCCGATCGACGAAGCCGGTCCGATCAAGACCGACGAGCGCCGCGCGATCCACCAGCCCGCACCGAAATTTGCCGACCTCTCCCCGTCGGTCGAACTGTTGCCCACTGGCATCAAGGTGATCGACCTGGTCTGCCCATTTGCCAAGGGCGGCAAGATCGGCCTGTTCGGCGGCGCCGGTGTCGGCAAGACCGTCAACATGATGGAGCTGATCAACAACATCGCGAAGCAGTACTCAGGCTATTCGGTGTTTGCCGGTGTGGGTGAGCGCACTCGCGAAGGCAACGACTTCTATCACGAGATGGACGAGTCCAACGTGCTCGACAAAGTCGCCATGGTGTTCGGCCAGATGAATGAGCCCCCGGGCAACCGTCTGCGCGTGGCCCTCACCGGCCTGACCATGGCCGAGCGCTTCCGCGACGAAGGCAAGGACATCCTCTTTTTCGTCGACAACATTTATCGCTACACCCTGGCCGGTACCGAAGTCTCGGCGCTGCTCGGTCGTATGCCTTCTGCGGTGGGCTACCAGCCGACGCTGGCCGAAGAAATGGGCCGCCTTCAGGAGCGCATTACCTCGACCAAGACCGGCTCGATCACCTCGATCCAGGCGGTGTATGTGCCTGCTGACGACTTGACCGACCCGTCGCCTGCAACCACCTTCGCTCACCTTGACGCCACCGTCGTGCTCTCGCGTGACATCGCCGCGCTGGGTATCTACCCGGCGGTCGACCCGCTCGACTCGACCTCGCGCCAGGTCGATCCCTACATCATCGGTGAAGAGCACTACACCATCACCCGCCGCGTGCAATCCACGCTGCAGCGCTACAAAGAGCTGCGCGACATCATCGCGATTCTGGGTATGGACGAGCTCTCGCCCGACGACAAGCTCGCGGTTTCGCGCGCCCGCAAGATCCAGCGCTTCCTGTCGCAGCCTTTCCATGTCGCCGAAGTCTTCACCGGCTCGCCCGGCAAGTTCGTGCCGCTCAATGAAACCCTGCGCGGCTTCAAGATGATCGTCGACGGCGAGTGCGACGCACTCCCCGAGCAGGCCTTCTACATGGTCGGCACGATCGACGAGGCCTTCGAAAAGGCGAAGACCATCAAATGAGCACCCTCCAGGTCGACGTCGTCAGCGCCGAAGAATCGATTTTCGAGGGCGAGGCCGAGTTCGTCGTGCTGCCGGGCGAGGCGGGTGAGCTGGGCATTTTTCCTCAGCATATCCCGCTCATCACCCGCATCAGGCCGGGAGCGGTTCGCATCAAGCTGGTGGGCAAGGCCGAGGAGACCTTCGTCTTCGTGGCCGGCGGCATCCTTGAAGTGCAGCCAGGACGGGTGACCGTGCTGGCCGATACCGCCATTCGCGGCCACGACCTCGATGAGGCCAAGGCCGAAGACGCTCGCAAGAAAGCCGAAGAAGCCCTGCTCAACCGCTCGGCCGATATCGACTACGCCAAAGCGCAGGCCGAACTCGCCGAAGCGATGGCCCAGATCCAGGCGATCCGCAAGCTCAGAGGCAGATAGTCGGACATCAGGCGTCAGACCTGAGCCGCAGCAGCATTGACAGATCTGGAGGGAGGAGACCCCATGCTTTATGAGATGCGCATCTACCACTGCATGCCCGGACGCTTGCCCGATCTCAACAAGCGCTTCGACACGATCACCCTGAAGATCTGGCAAAGGCATGGCATCGTGCCAGTGGGCTTCTGGACCAATGTCATCGGCGACAGCAACAGCACCCTGACCTACATGCTTCAGTGGGAGAGCCTCGCCGAGCGCGAGAGCAAATGGAGCGCTTTCGCAGCCGACCCCGAGTGGCTCTCGGCGCGTGCCGAGACTGAAAAAAATGGCCCGCTGATCTCGCATTTCAGCAATGCGATCATGGCGCCGACCGCCTATTCACCGATGAAATAATCGGCTTGTTTTACGCTTATCCGATCCGGTTGTCGGATATTGACGCACGTGCTCAGTCTTAAAGTCGTCATTAAGCCGGAAGTTCTAATTAAAAGCGCTGAAAATGGCGCTTTGCAGCGCGAGGCGGTGTTGAGAGGGTGCATAATGCCCCCCCGCCGAGATTGAAACTCAATCGGCGCTCAAACCGAATTCCGAATCATTCAAATTTCTAAAAGTGAGCCAAACCATGCGCTTCAACAGCCGCCTCATCAGTGTCGCCCTCGCCTCGTCGCTGGCGCTTTTTAGCGTTGCCAACACCGCCGCCGCCGCCGATCCGATGGTCGACCAGCGGGCCGCGCTGAGCAAGGTCGATCAGGACTACAAAGCCAAAACCAAAGCGTTGCGCAGCGAGCGTAGCGGCGCCATCAAGGCCGCCGGTGACAAAGCGGCCGCAGATGCGAGCGCTGCCGGTAAAGACCCCCTGGTCGCCCGTCGTGCCGCCGAGAGCGACGTCAAGGCCAGTTTCAAGCCGAAGATGGACGCGATGGCCAAAGAGTTCAAAGATGCCCGCGCCGGCGTCAAATCCCAGTACGCTGCGCCGGTCAAGGCAGAAGCCAGAGCCGTCCAGCAGAACAAGCCCTGATCACGCTGAAAAGACTTTGAATTTGCTTGCCTGTTGCTGAACAGGCAAGCAGCCCATATCGACTGAAAAGCCCCGCATCCCGGTTTGCCGGCAGCGGGGCTTTTTTTCTGATCGACTGATACATCGCAACCTGGATCTGGCACCGCTACTTGAATGCCAGAGCCCATCAGGACTCTGACCTGAGTCTGCCGGAATCTGCGCCGCTCAGGCCCGTGCGCGCGCCTTGAAAAGCTCGCGCAGATTGACTTCCCGGGGGCCTGCGATCAACTCGATCGGATCGCCGGCGCTGACCTCGCCGGCCTCGATCACTGCCAGGTAGCTGCCGCAATACCCCGACTGCACCATCAGCTTGCTGGCCTGCGCAAACCCCATGCTGGCGTTGAACTTGAAGCATGGGAAGCGGGGCTCGCTGACCGCGAGCAAACAGTGGGGCAACTTCAGCCGGTCGCCGATCCAGAGGTGGTCCTCAAACAGCCCCTCGACCGTCAGGTTCTCGCCCAACGAGCCTGGCGAGAGCGGTGAATCCCAGAGCGACACTTTTGCTTGCGCACGCACGGTCTGCCAAAACGCAAAGTGCTCCAGCGGGTAAGCATAGACAGCTTTGCCAAGCCCACCATGCACCGACAGATCGGCCTGCTCATCGCCTTCGAGACCCAGGCGACCGACCGCAAGGGGACCATCGACCGGCTGCTTGCCAATCGCGGTCAGTACCTTGCGTCCGTTGATGATCACCTCGCGCGCGCTTGCGCGATTGACCGACACCACCCTCATCGATTGCCTGGCGAGGCTCACTCGAGCTCGATACCGGCGGCGCGCATTGTCTTGCTCCAGGCGCCGAGCTGATCCTTCACTTGTGCCCCAAGCACCTCAGGCGTTGAGGGTGTCGGCAGCAACCCGAGCTTTTCATACTGCTCGGCGACATCCGGTCTGCGCATGACGACATTGAAATCGCGCGAGATGCGCTCGACGATATCGCGCGGCATACGTGCCGGGCCGAAGAGCCCGCCCCAGGGCAGGATATTGACCAGCGGTTGCCCTGCCTCAGCCATCGTGGGCACATCCGGATAGCTGGTGGTGCGTCGCGGCAGCAGCACGGCGAGCATCTTGAACTTCTCTTTGAGCAACTGCGGCATCACCGCCGGCGTGACGAACATCGCCTGCACCCGTCCACCAACCATATCGATCACCGCTTGCGCCTCACCCTTGTAGGGCACATGGGTCATATCGAGCTTGTTGGCCTGCGCAAGCTGCGCAATCGACACGATGCCGGTACTGTTGCCGGTCGCATAGGCAATCTTCCCGGGATTGGCCCTCACATAGGCGACAAACTCGGCCAGGGTGTTCACCGGCAGGCTTGGCTGCACCATCAGATAAAACGTAAAGATGCACAGATTCGAGATCGGCGTGAAATCGGCAATCGGATCGTAAGGCGGGGCTTTCTTGATCGACGGGGTGTACGACATCGACGTCGCGGTACCGAAATACAGCGTGTGACCGTCGGGTGCCGACTTCACCACCTCGAGTGCCGCCACCGCACCGTCGGCACCGGCCCGGTTCTCGACCAGCACCGGCTTCCCAAAGGCTGCGGCCATATGCACCGAAATCGCTCGTGCACCCATGTCGGCACCGCCGCCCGCCGGAAACGGCACGACGAAACGAATCGGTTTAGTCGGCCACTCGGATTGTGCGCGGGCCGAAAAGGGCAGGGACGATCCAAGTGCGATCGAACCGGCAGCGCTGAGCAATCGCCGACGCGGCAGCGACAGTCTGGACTCGCAGGACGGCGCGTCGTGCAGCGCATCGCCCGCAGAGAGGGTCTGGGTGCTTGGTTGAGTCATGAGGTCTCCAGTAACGCCGGTGCCCTGTGGCGGGAACTCGGCAAAAACCGAAGCTTACAATCTAACTCTGTCGTCGGGGCGTCGTGCGGCAGCGCTGGCGCAACAATCCAGCCAGACCAATGATCACCAGCCAAACCGAGGCGGGTACCGGAACCGGATGCGGCCCATCCGGATCGATCGGTTTCGTAGGATCAATCGGTTTCGTAGGATCAATCGGATTCGTAGGATCGATCGGTTTCTCGGGGTCAATGGGTCTGTCGGTCACCGGCGGGATGATCACAACCGGCGGAATGATTTCAACCGGCGGATTGGGCGGCGCGGGTTTCTCGGCGACTGGCAGTGGTGACCCGCCTGCGCTACCTCCGCCGCCTCCACCAATCGGCGGCAACAGCAGAGCCACCTGAAACGGCGGCGCAACACTCTCGCCCGGCAAGCCGGTGCGGATCCCTTCCAGCGGATTCTGAACCGCACTCGATTCGCTCAGCAGCCGCGTTGGCGGGTCGATCGGCGTGAAACGAGCGACATCCACCAACGGGGCCTTGACGGCTGCTTGCGGATCGGCAATCGGCGTACACGCCGGAACCGATCGAGTCGCAGCTTTTTTCGCCTGTTCGGCCGCAGCCAGATTGGCCGTGGCCGCAGGGCGCTTGCGATGAACCACCGCACGCGGGCGCGTCGCTTGTCGTGGCTTGGCCTGTGCCACAGGCTGCGCTTTCGGCGTCGCCAGCGCATCGACATCGGTCTTGGGCGGTGGGCGCCGAACCGGGGCGCGAACCACCGGCCGCGGCTTCACCGGCACCGCTGCCGCCTTGGGTACGTCGGCGATCACGCAGTCATCCGCACTCGCGATGCCGGAAAGCAGCGCGAGTGTCAGCAGCAGCGCAGTGCTGCCAGGCAGGTGAAGTGTGGCGACGGGCCGACGAACGGTCATGGCGTGAACCAAAGAACAACCGAATGGAGCATCCGCGCCGACGAACGGTCTGCCGAGGAACTTCCGCACGCCATCCGACAGAATTCGGGCCGACACCCGTAGAATGGTCGGGTGTATCGCCCCCGGGCCGCGCTCTGGCCTCCCAGTCCCGCCCTTTCCAGTGCCCTGCCCCCATGAAGAACGACACTTTCTTGCGCGCGCTGCTTCGCGAACCCACCGAGCACACCCCGATCTGGCTGATGCGCCAGGCTGGCCGCTATCTCCCCGAATACAACGCCACCCGAAAGCGGGCCGGCAGTTTCCTCGCGCTGTGCAAGGCGCCCGAGCTCGCCTGCGAGGTGACCCTGCAGCCGCTCGAGCGCTATCCGCTCGATGCTGCGATCCTGTTTTCCGACATCCTCACCGTCCCCGACGCGATGGGGCTCGGTCTGTATTTCGCCGATGGCGAGGGCCCGAAGTTCAGCAACCCGGTGCGCGACGAGGCGGCGGTTCGTCGACTGGCGGTGCCGGATGTCAATACCGAGCTGCGCTATGTCATGGACGGCGTGTCGACGATCCGGCGTGCCCTTGATGGCCGCGTGCCGCTGATCGGGTTCTCGGGCAGCCCCTGGACGCTGGCCTGTTACATGGTCGAAGGCGGCGGCAGCGACGACTTTCGTCAGGTCAAGACCATGCTCTACAAGCGCCCCGACCTGATGCACACCATGCTCACCGTGACTGCCGACGCAGTCCGTGATTATCTGAATGCCCAGATCGATGCCGGCGCCCAGGCGGTCATGATCTTTGACACCTGGGGCGGCATCCTGCCCGATGGTCACTACCAGAAGTTCTCGCTCGGCTATATCCGCCGGGTGCTCGAGGGCCTGCGCCTCGAGCGCGAAGAGCGTGCGCCAGACGGCACGGTCACGCGGGTTCGGGTGCCCTCAATCGTCTTTACCAAGGGCGGCGGGCTCTGGCTGGAGGATATTGCCGCCAGCGGTTGCGACGCGGTCGGACTCGACTGGACGGTCAACCTCGGTCAGGCCCGGGCTCGCGTCGGCTCGCGTGTTGCGCTGCAAGGCAATCTCGATCCGATGATCCTCATGGCCAATCCCGAGCAGATCCAGGCCGAGGCCATCAAGACCCTGGAGAGTTATGGCGCACCGCAGGCAGGCCAGGGGCACATCTTCAACCTTGGTCACGGCATCTCGCAGTTCACCCCGCCCGACAACGTGATTGCCTTGGTCGAGGCAGTGCATCAATACAGCCGTGAGCAGCGCCGTCGCGGCGCCGCAGCCTCCGCTTTGTAGCCCTGGGCGCACCACTTATGCACATTTCGGGTGATCCTGTCCAGTCAGTGTACCGATTGATTGTACGCATGGCGTGGCTTTCCTAAGCGTTTGATTTTAAACAGATTATTTTTGTCGAAATTTTAAGCACACCGCGCAGGGCCGCGCAACAGAGCGGGTTTGCGGGTATCCGACCAAGGCTGTCCACACAATTGTCCACAGCTTCTGTGAACACCTCGGAAAACGCCTGCCGGGCCAAGACTTCCCGACCTATTTGAAGGTTTTACTTTAAGTTGTGAGCGTTCCGGCCACCATCGCCCGCGTGGCACTCGACCTGCCCTTGCCGGAGTTGTTCGACTACGCGCTGCACGCCGATTCACCCATTTGCCCGGCTGACTGGCTCATCGTGCCCTGGGGCCGAAGCCGTCGGGTCGGGCTGGTGGCGGCGTTGGCTGACAGCACGACGGTGCCATCCGATCGCCTG
>CANKWX010000004.1 GCA_947487165.1 Burkholderiales bacterium | reverse complement strand
ATTGTGGCTGACCTCGAAGGTGCCGCCACCGGCCTGGTCACCGCAAGCGGCATGGGGGCGATCTCGACAACGCTGCTCGGTCTGCTGCGCGCCGGTGACCATGTCGTGGCGCAACGCAATCACTACATGGGTACCACCCGCCTGCTGTCCGATCTGCTCGAACGCTTTGCGGTGACCTGCGAGTTCGTCGATCAGACCGACAATCAGGCCTTCACGCGCGCATTGCGTCGCCCCACCGCGGTCGTCATGCTCGAGAGCCCGACCAACCCCGACTGCAGCCTGACCGACATCGCGACAGCCGCCCGCCTGGCGCATGCCGCCGGGGCACTCGTGGTCGTCGACAACACCTTTGCCACGCCGCTGAATCAGCAGCCGATTGCCCTGGGCGCCGACCTGGTGGTGCACAGCGCGACGAAGTATCTCGGCGGTCATCATGATCTGACCGCGGGTGTCGTGGTCGGCAGCGAGGCACTCATCGAACGACTGTGGTCGACGCAGATCGTGATGGGCGCCACCTTGTCGCCGATGGACGCATGGCTGTTGCTGCGAGGCTTGCGAACACTGTCGGTCAGGATGCAGCGCATCAATGCCTCGGCCCTGACGATCGCAAGCGCGCTGGCGGCCCACCCCGCGGTTGAATCAGTGTCATATCCGGGGCTGCCCGATCATCCCCAGCATGCGCTGGCACGCGAGCAGATGAGCGGCTTCGGTGGCGTGATGGGAGTAAGGCTGAGGTTTGACTATGCCGGCACCGCGGCATTCGTGAGCAAGCTCGCGCTCGCCCAGCAGGCGGTCAGCCTGGGTGGCGTCGACACGCTCGTGGTGCATGCCGCCGCGATGTGGGCCGGCAGTCTCGATGACGAGCAGATGCGCCAGACCGGCATCGAGCCACATCTGGTTCGGCTGTCGATCGGGCTCGAACATCCGGACGACCTGATTGCCGACCTGCAGCATGCGCTGGACGCCGGCATGAGCCCAGAGCATTCCAGTTAAACTGCGCCCGATCATGAAATGTCGCGAGCGGGGGTCCTTCTTTTGCTGATGCGCCTGGGCGCCGCGCGGCGCGCCATCGTGCTGCCCGGTCTGATCGCACTGATCGCGGCCTGCCTTGCGGGCTGCAGCAACGATAGCGGCAGTGCTCAGCCGATCACCATCTCGGCCGGCAGCAACTGCGACCTGAGCTACACGCTTACGCAAAGCCCGGTGCTCACCGGGCCCGACCCGCTGCTCAGCGATCAGTGGCATCTCATCAATACCGGACAAAACGGCGGTACGACGGGCGAAGACCTGCGCGCCACAGGCGCCTGGTCGGTCACCCGTGGCAGCGGCGTGCGGGTGGCGGTCATCGACGACGCCATTGAAGTGACGCACCCCGATCTCTACCCCAACCTGGTCCAGGGCGCGAGTCGCAGCTATCGCAACGGCAACCGGGGCAGCATCTGGCCGGTGCCCTGCATCAAGGCCGAGGACGAGCACGGCACTGCGGTCGCCGGCCTGGTGCTCGCCCGAGACGACAACGCCATCGGTGTGGTGGGGGTGGCATCTCGCGCATCGCTGGTGGCCTACGATGCGCTCTCGACCTCCTACGACATCGACATCGCCGATGCGCTGACGCGAGACAGTGAGCTCAATTCGATCTACCAGAACAGCTGGGGGTCTCCTGACGATGGCAGCCTGCATCCGCCCGATACGGTTTTCACCGCTGCCATCACAAGCGGGCTGCTCACCGGTCGCCAGGGCAAGGGGTCGATCTATGTCTTTGCAGGCGGCAACGGCGGCTGCTACCTGATCGATGCAGATACCGGGAAATGCCAGGTCGACAATTCGAACTTCGATGGCTACATCAACCAGCGCGGTATCGTGACGGTCTGCGCAGTCGACGACAAAGGGATGAGCCCCTGGTATGGCGAACCTGGCGCAACATTGACGGTCTGCGCGCCGTCATCCGGATCGAAGCCGGTGGGCGTGACCACCACCACGCTCAATGGCACTTACGCGTCGAGCTTCAGCGGCACCTCGGCCAGCACACCAATGGTCTCCGGTGTGATCGCCCTGATGCTGTCTGTCAATCCGACCCTCACCTGGCGCGACGTGCGGATCATCCTCGCCCGGTCGGCACGACGTAATGACCCCACTGACTCCGGCTGGCTGCCGGCCGCAGGCGGTCTGCATTTCAACCACAAATACGGCTTCGGTGTGGCCAATGCCCAGGCTGCGGTCGCTCTGGCAAGCTCCTGGTCATCGGTCGGCGGGAGCGCGAGCATGAAGACCTGCGAATCGCCGCTGCGCACCCCCAATCTGCCGCTGCCGGATGTCACGGACGGAATATCAACCCCGGTCTCCGACAGCCTGTCGATTGCCGGCTGCGCCATCACCAGCATCGAGTTCGTCGAAATCTTTTTGACCGCCTCGCATGCTTACAGCGGCGACTTGAAGGTCAGTGTCAGCAGCCCGGCGGCCGCGGTCAGCCAGCTCGCCAACGCCCGCATCTGCAAGGGCAGCAGCGGCGATGCCTGCGGGGCCTACAACAACTGGCGCTTCGGCTCGATGCGCCATCTCGGCGAAGCCGCCAACGGCAACTGGACCATGACCGTGACCGACATGGGAGCAGGCGACACCGGACGATTCGATGCATGGAGCCTGAAAATCTATGGCCGCTGACCGCATCGCGCGCGGCTGCGCCGGCACACTCATTGCCGCCCTGCTCGGCCCGCCGGCTGCCATGGCCCAGCCCGCGCCCGGCCCGATCGACGTCTCACGCATCGAGGCTGTCAGCAAACGCTCATCGGTGGCGGCCAAATCGGTGCAGACCACCCATGCCTGGCATGACGGCACGGCCTTCCGAACACTCAGCCTCGATCCGACGATCGAGGCTTACTTCCCCTTGGGCCTGCTGCCGCAAGACCGCATGCCTCGACCGGGGGGCAGCGTGCTGCGTCCCGCGGGCAGCACCGATCGCACGCAGGCCGCGCAAATCTCGCCAGTCCTGCGCGATGAATCCGGGCGACCGCGCAGCCTGCCCGGCGGGGTGGTAGTGGTGCTCAAGACCCCGATGGACGAGACTGGCGCGCGCGCGCTGATCAGCCAGGCAGGCGCCACCCCCCTGCATTCCCTGTCCGACAGGCTCTGGCTGGTCCAGGGGCCGGTCGGTCTCGGGTCGCTCAGGCTTGCCAACCAGCTGCAGGCAGCAGGGCTGTTCGAGTCGGCCCAACCCAACTGGTGGATGCCCCGAACACTCAAGTAAGGCTCGGTCAGCGCTGAGGCCACGTTCAAGCTGAGCGACAAGCTCGGGCGCAACGCGACATCTGTCGCGCAGTGCTCACGCTGCGCCGGACTACAATCGACGGCTTGCCGACTGCAGGACCATCGATCATGCGCACCGACCAGCCGGTCACGATTCACCGCCTCGACTACACGCCACCGGCCCACACGGTCGATACGATCGCGCTGGTGTTCGACCTCGATCCGCAAAACACCCGCGTCACCGCCACGATGCAATTGCGGCGCCTGCCCGACGCACCGGCCGATGCGCCGCTGTGGCTCGACGGCGACGGCCTGACATTGCTGAGCGCATCGATCGACGGGCAGCCGGTCAGTGCCGAGCGGCTGCATGCCGATGCCCACGGACTGCGCATCGATGCGCCACCGGCGGTTTTCACGCTGGTCACCGAAGTGATGATCTGCCCGGCCGACAACACCGCCCTCAACGGGCTGTACGTGTCCAATGCCAGCTTCTATACCCAGTGCGAGGCGCATGGTTTTCGGCGCATCACCTATTTCCCCGACCGACCCGATGTCATGGCGCGCTATACCGTCGATATCATTGCCGACACCTCGCGCTGGCCGGTGCTGCTGTCCAATGGCAATCTGGTCGACACGCAAACCCTGCCCGATGGTCGCCAACGCGTGCGATGGGTCGACCCGTTCCCCAAACCGAGCTATCTCTTCGCTCTGGTCGCCGGCAATCTGCAGGCCCGTGAAGAGCGCATCCTGACCGCCTCCGGGCGCGATGCCCTGCTGCAAGTCTGGGTCGAACCGGGCAATCTCGATCGCACCGAACACGCCATGGCCTCGCTGATCCGATCAATCCGATGGGATGAGCAGCGCTTCGGCCTTGAGCTCGATCTCGACCGCTTCATGATCGTGGCGGTCGGCGACTTCAATATGGGCGCGATGGAAAACAAAGGGCTGAACATCTTCAACACGAAGTATGTGTTTGCCCATCCGCATATCGCCACCGACGCCGATTTCGCGCATGTCGAATCGGTGGTGGCGCACGAGTATTTCCACAACTGGACCGGCAACCGCGTGACCTGCCGCGACTGGTTCCAGCTCACGCTCAAGGAAGGCCTGACGGTTTTCCGCGACCAGGAGTTTTCAGCCGATGTGATGGCAGCGGCCTGCCCAGACGAGGCCACTGCGCGAAGCGCGCGGGCGGTCAAGCGCATCGCCGACGTCCGGGTCCTGCGTGCGATGCAGTTCGCGGAAGACGCCGGCCCGATGGCCCATCCGATCCGCCCCGACAGCTATCAGGAAATCAACAATTTCTATACGGTCACTGTCTATGAGAAGGGCGCCGAGGTCATCCGGATGCTGCAGACCCTGGTCGGTCGCGAAGGATTCAGGCGCGCCATGGCACTCTACTTCGAGCGCCATGACGGGCAAGCGGTCACCTGCGACGACTTCGTTGCCTGCGTGGCCGACGCCAACGGCCGCGACCTTGATCAGTTCAAGCGCTGGTATTCGCAGGCCGGCACACCGCGCGTGCATGCCCACGCCGACTACAACCCGCAAAGCCGGCGTTACACCCTGACGCTTCGTCAGTGGTGCCCGCCCTCGCCCGGGCAGCCCGACAAACTGCCCTTCCACATTCCGGTGGCGGTCGGCCTGATGGGCGGCGACGGTGCCGAACTCGCACAAGCCACCCTCGAACTCACCGAGCCCTCGCAGACCTTCGTGTTCGACAACATCGTGCCGAGCGCCGATGCCGATGGCCATATCAGGGTGGTCGCCTCGCTGCTGCGCGATTTCAGCGCGCCGGTCATCCTTGAACATGAGGCCGACGACGCCACCCTCGCGTTCCAGGTCGCGCACGACACCGACGCCTTCAATCGCTGGGAGGCGGCTCAGCGGCTCGCCATCTCGGCCATCCTGCGGGTGCTCCAGGGCATGCCGGTCGCCGAGGCAAGCGGTTCACTCAATCGCGCCCTCGCGCGAGCCCTTGCCGATCAGGGTCTCGACCCGGCCCTGCGGGCGCAGTTGCTGGCGCTGCCCTCGGAAGGCTTCATCGCCGAGCAGCTGGCGGTGGTCGAGCCGGTGGCATTGCGTGCAGCCCGAAATGCGGTGCGCGATGCGATGGCGCGAACGCTCGCCACCGAACTGCGATCGCAGCTTGACGCACCGCACCAGCGGGCCCCCTATTCGCCTGACCCGGTCTCGGCCGGCCGACGCAGTCTGCAAAATGCCGCGCTCGCGCTGCTGGTCGAGGCCGGCATCGAGGGCGCCGACCGACTCGCCCAGGCGCAGATCGACCATGCCGACAACATGACCGACCGACTGGGTGCCCTGTCGGCACTGGTGCAAAGCGCCTCACCGCTGCGCGAGCCGGCGTTATCGGCCTATGCCAGCCTCTTCGATGCCGAGCCGCTGGCGATGGACAAGTGGTTCACGCTGCAGGCCACCATGCACCGGCAGCCGGACGATGCGCCGGTGCTCGAGCGCGTGCACACGCTGATGGCGCACCCCTTGTTTTCGCTTCGCAACCCCAACCGGATCCGCTCGCTGATCACGAGTTTCTGCAGCGGCAACCTCGCCGAATTCCATGCCGCAGACGGCTCGGGCTATCGGTTCTGGGCCGAGCAGGTGGTGGCGCTCGATGCGGTCAATCCGCAGATCGCGGCGCGCCTTGCGCGAGCACTCGACCGATGGCGCAAGTTCGACGCGGTGCGCCAGCCGCTGATGCGGGCGGCACTCGACCAGGTCGCGGCCGATGCCCAATCACCCGACGTTCTTGAAGTCGTCGGCAAGGCACTTTCCTCCTGATGGCGCCCACAAGGAACCCAAGATGAACAAGCAGATCAGCCTCACGCAATACCTGGTCGAAAAGCAGCGTGAAAAGAACCTGATTCCGGCCGAATTGCGGCTATTGCTCGAAGTGGTGGCCCGCGCCTGCAAGCGGATCAGCTATGGCGTGGGCAAGGGTGATCTCGCCGGCATTCTGGGCGAGGCCGGGTCCGAGAACATTCAGGGCGAAGTCCAGAAGAAGCTCGATGTGATTGCCAACGAGACCCTGCTCGAAGCCAACGAATGGGGCGGCCATCTGGCCGCAATGGCCTCCGAAGAAATGGACCACCCTTACACCATTCCGAACCGTTATCCGAAGGGTGAATTTCTGCTGCTCTTCGATCCGCTCGACGGTTCGTCCAACATCGATGTCAATGTTTCGATCGGCACGATCTTCTCAGTGCTGCGCCTGCCCGAGGGCGTGCATGTGCCCGAAGAACAGTCTTTCTTGCAGACCGGCTCGCATCAGCTTGCCGCGGGCTACGCGGTCTATGGCCCCTCGACGCTGCTGGTGCTCACCGTCGGCGACGGCGTGGCCTGCTTCACCCTTGATCGCGAAACCGGCTCCTGGTGGCTGACCACCGACGGCATGAAGATTCCGCACGACACGAAAGAGTATGCAATCAATGCCTCCAACGCACGTCACTGGCACGAACCGGTCAAGCGATATGTCGCCGATCTGAACGCCGGACGCGATGGCCCGCTCGGCAAGGACTACAACATGCGCTGGGTGGCGTCGATGGTCGCCGACATTCATCGGATCATGACCCGAGGCGGCATCTTCATGTATCCGGCCGACAGCCGCGAGCCGGGCAAACCCGGCAAGCTTCGCCTGCTTTACGAAGCCAATCCGATGGGCTTTCTGGTGGAGCAGGCTGGTGGCATGGCCACCAACGGCCACGAACGGATCCTCGACATCCAGCCCGCCGCCCTGCACGAACGGGTGGCAGTGTTCATGGGTTCACGCAATGAAGTCGAGCGCGTGACCGGCTATCACGGCGGCGAGAGCTGAAGGCGCCTTGCCCGGTTGCTCACCGCCTCCACCGCCCAGGCCGCGGCAGCCAGTCCCATCGCAGCCGTCACCATGACGGTCGAGCCATAGCCCGAGCAGGCCAGCGGCGCGCCGGGCGCGGTGCTCCCCTCGCCTTCAGCCGCGATGGCGCGACCCGACGCCCCAGGCGGCAACAGTGACCAGATCGCCTCGACACCAAAGAGGCTGGCCTTTTCGCGGCTGAAACCATATTCGCGTCGCAATCGCGCACGCACCGATGCCACCAGCGGATCGCCGCGCACCTCGGTGAGGTCGGCGCGCCTGAGCGCCAGCGGATCGACGCGTCCACCGGCCGCACCGCACACAATGATCGGCTGAGCGCGTGCCGCGCACAGCGCGATCACCGCCGCCTTGGCCCGTGGCGCATCGATCGCATCGATCACCACATCGGCGAGCGGTGTGATCATCGCCTGCGCATTGTCGACGGTCACGAAGTCGTCGATCAGATCAATGCGGATATCGGACGAAATATCGGCGATTCGCGCCGCCATCACCTCGATCTTCGAGGCGCCCAGGGTCGAGCCGAGGGCATGCACCTGGCGGTTGACATTCGACTCGGCAACATGGTCCATGTCGATCAGGGTCAGTCGGCCCACGCCGCAGCGGGCGAGCGCCTCGGCTGCCCACGAACCCACGCCGCCGATGCCGATGACGACGACATGGGCGGCGCGAATCCTGTCGGCCGCGGTATCGCCATACAGGCGAGCCACGCCGCCGAAGCGGCGATCCGACTCGCCGGTTGAGTCAGACAAGGCTCAGGGCAGCAGGATGGTCGATCCGGTGGTCTTGCGACCCTCAAGATCGCGGTGCGCCTGGACCACGTCGGCGAGCTTGTAACGCTGATCGATCTCGATGCTGACCTTGCCCGACGACACCATCTTCATCAGGTCACCGGCAATCTCGACCAGGTTTTCGCGCTTTTCGGTATGCGGCGCCAACGACGGCCGGGTGATGTAGAGCGTGCCCTTGAGCGCAGTCAGCGGCAGCGGCGGCACCGGACCCGAGGCATTGCCAAAGCTCACCATCAGGCCAAAGGGCTGCAGGCAATCAATCGAGGCCGCAAAGGTGTCCTTGCCTACCGAGTCGTAGACCACCGGGACCATCGCGCCCTTGGTGATCTCGCGCACCCGCTCGACGATGTTCTCCGTTTTGTAGAGGATCACATGGTCGGCGCCGTACTTGCGAGCCAGCGCGGCTTTCTCGGGCGAGCCCACCGTGCCGATCACGGTCACGCCAAGCGCCTTGGCCCACTGCATCGCGATCAGGCCGACGCCGCCTGCGGCTGCATGAAACAGAATGGTCTGGCCTTTTTGCAGCTTGTAGGTGCGACGAAACAGGTATTGCACCGTCATGCCTTTGAGCATCATGGCTGCGCCGGTCTCGTAGCTGACCTTGCCGGGCAGCTTGACCAGCCGGTTGGCCGGCATATTGCGCACTTCGGCATAAGAGCCGGCCGCACCACCGGCATAAGCCACGCGATCACCGACCTTGACGTCGGTCACGCCGGCACCCACCGCGACCACATCGCCCGCGCCTTCCTGACCCAGACCGGAGGGCAGCGCCATCGGATAGAGGCCGCTGCGAAAGTAGCAGTCGATGAAGTTGAGGCCGATCGCCTGATGGCGCACTTGCGCCTCGCCGGGGCCGGGTGAACCGACCTCAACGTCGACATATTCCATGACTTCGGGACCGCCGTTCTTCTGGATTCGGATGGCTTTTGACATGACAACTCCAATGCGAGGTGGGGAAAGAGAAATCAGTAGGTACCAGGATAGGCGCCGCCATCAAGCAGCACATTCTGGCCGGTGAAATAGGACGCCTGTTCGCTGCACAGGTAGGCACACATCTGGCCGAATTCGAGCGCATTGCCGAAGCGCTTTGCCGGAATCAGCTGGCGGCGCTGCGCGGCGATCTCTTCAGCCGGCTTGCCAAGATTTTTCGCCGCTGCAGCGGTGGTGTTGCGCAGTCGATCGGTGTCGAACTGGCCGGGCAGCAGATTGTTGATGGTCACGTTGTGCTCGACGGTCTTGCGGGCCAGTCCGGCGACAAAACCGGTGAGGCCGCTGCGTGCGCCGTTGGACAGGCCGAGGATCTCGATCGGGGCCTTCACCGAACTCGAGGTGATGTTGACGATTCGTCCGAACCCCCGGGCGATCATCGGGTCGACGGTCGCCTTGATCAGCTCGATCGGGGTGAGCATGTTGGCATCGAGTGCCGCGATCCAGTGCTCGCGCGTCCAGTTGCGAAAGTCACCCGGCGGCGGTCCGCCGGCATTGTTGACCAGGATGTCGACCTGCGGGCAGGCGGCCAGCGCCGCAAGGCGTCCGGCTTCGGTGGTGATGTCGCAGGCCACCGTCCTCACCTCGACCCCGGTCTCGGCCGCAATGGCAGCACCTGCCGCACTGAGCGCCTGGGCGGTGCGTGCATTGATCACCAGATTGACGCCTTCGCGCGCCAATGCCAGCGCGCAGCCGTATCCCAAGCCCTTGCTTGCGCCGCAGACCAGCGCCCATTTGCCAGCAATGCCCAAATCCATGAATCGTCTCCGGTGAGGGTCAGTTCAGCGAGATCGCGCTGTCAGGACAAAGATGCCGGCAATCACGATGGCGGTGCCGATCAGTTGCACCGGATCGACCGCTTCGCCCAGAAAAATCGCGCCCATACCGATGGTAGCAGCCGGTCCGATCATGCCGAGTTGCGAGGCCACCGGCGTGCCGATCCGCTCGACACCCATCATCGTGAGAAACACCGGCATGACGGTGCACAGCACCGCATTCATCATCGACAGCTGATACACCGCTGGGGGTTGCGTAAACAGCGCCGCAGGCGACAGGATCAGCGCCTGCGCGATGCAGGCAATGCACGAGACGATCATGGCCCAGGCCATCAGCCGGATCGCGCCCAGCCGCCTGACCATCTCGCCGCAGGACACCAGATAGATCGAATAGGCGACCGTGCTGGCGAAGACCAGCGCGCTGCCCAACGGCACATCGGCACCGCTTGCAGACAGGTCGTGCCAGAAGACCAGGATCACGCCGCAGTAGGCGATCGACATTGCCAGCCATTGACGACGGCTGATCGGGCGTCGCAGGGCGATTGCCGAGATCAGCAGCACGAGCGTCGGATTCAGATAGAGGATGACGCGCTCGAGCCCGACGCTGACATATTGCAGGCCCAGAAAATCAAGGTAGCTCGCGAGGTAATACCCGAGCAGGCCAAGGCCGATCACCCGCCAGGCGTCATTGGGCTGCCAGGGTGAATGGCTGGCCATCCGGTTGGCCGGCGCGCGATAAGCGACCCATGCTGCCGCGAGCACGAAAAACGGCAGCGAAAAAACCATCCGCAAGGCAATCAGGGTCTGCGCATCGACCCCATGCCGGTAAATGAGCTTGGCGACGATGCCCTTGCCGGCAAAGAGCACGGCGCCGCTTGTGGCCAGCGCGACCCCGGCCAGCCAGGTGGCCCGTGCCGACAGGTCGGGCGCAGTCGCAGCGCGCACATCGATCATCGGCGCACCATCGCGGGATCAGCGCCGACGTGACCCCCCGCCCAGCAGCGTGCCGAGCACGCCGCGCAGCAGTTCGCGCCCGGCGGCCGAGCCGATCGAGCGCGCAGCGCTTTTGGCCATTGCCTCGACGATCGAATCCTTGCGCCCGGTCGATTTCGACAGATCATCGAGCGAACCGCGCAGCGATTCGGTCCAGTTGCTCTCATTCGGTATCGGAGCAGTCGTCGCCGCCCCACCGCGACCGGCCCCGGCACCTGTCCGGCCAGCGCTCGGCGCAGACGCTGCAGACCGCGCCGTCAACAACTCGTAAGCCGATTCGCGGTCCTCGGCGGTGTCGTAGACCCCGGCCACCACCGATGAGGCGATCAGCGCCTTTCGCTCGGACGCATCGACCGGGCCGATGCGCGAGCCGGGCGACACGACAAAGCCGCGCTCGACAATCGCGGGCCGCCCCTTCTCATCGAGCATCGACACCAGCGCCTCGCCCACGCCCAGCTCGGAAATCGCGGTCTCGACATTGAAGGCCGGATTGGCGCGCATGGTCTGCGCGGCCGCCTTGACCGCCTTCTGATCGCGCGGCGTGAAAGCGCGCAGTGCATGCTGCACCCGGTTGCCGAGCTGCCCGAGGACCGAGTCAGGAATGTCGAGCGGATTCTGGGTCACGAAATAGACGCCCACGCCCTTGGAGCGCACCAGCCTGACCACCTGCTCGACTTTTTCGAGGAGCGGCCGCGGTGCCTCGGCAAACAGCAGATGCGCCTCGTCGAAGAAAAACACCAGCTTGGGTTTGTCGCGGTCGCCGACCTCGGGGAGTTTTTCGAAGAGATCGGACAGCAGCCAGAGCAAAAAGGCGGCATACAGTCTTGGAGCGTTCAAGAGCCGATCGGCCGCCAGGATGTTGACAATGCCCCGGCCCTGCGCGTCGGTCTGCATCAGATCATCAAAATTGAGCATCGGCTCGCCGAAAAAGCGATCGGCGCCCTGCTGATCGAGCGAGACCAGCCCCCGCTGGATCGCACCGATCGAGGCTGCCGAGATATTGCCGTACTCGGTGGTGAACTGCTTGGCGTTGTCGCCCACATGCTGCAGCATCGCGCGCAAATCCTTGGCATCGAGCAGCAGCAGGCCACGATCATCGGCAATCTTGAAGACCAGGTTGAGCACGCCTTCCTGGGTCTCGTTGAGGCTGAGCATGCGTGACAGCAGCATCGGCCCCATGTCAGAGACCGTGGCCCGCAGCGGGTGACCCGACTCGCCATAGACATCCCATAGCGTGACCGGGATGGCCGCGAAGGTCGGCTCGGGCAACCCATGCGCGGCAATATGCTTGGTGAGCCGCTCGGTCGGCGCACCCTTTTGCGAGATACCGACCAGGTCGCCTTTGACGTCGGCCATGAAGACCGGCACGCCGATCGACGAGAAGCGTTCGGCCATGAGCTGCAGGGTCACCGTCTTGCCGGTACCCGTTGCGCCGGTGATCAGACCATGCCGATTGGCCAGGGCCGGCAGGAGGCACAGATCGGTATCGACGGTGCGGGCAATCAGTAGGGGATCGGGCATGGCTGCTCTGGTGGGGTTTGGAAGAAACCGGCGATGGTAAGATCCCATCGCTTGTCGATCGCGCATTGCAACATGATTGCCGCGGCAGCGGCAAGCCGCCTGCGCCAACCGCGCAGCCCGATGTCGGCATCTGGCTCGCAGCGCAAGACAGCCATCAGCATGAGGTCTCAATCGTTATGGCCGGTCATTCCAAATGGGCCAATATCCAGCACCGCAAGAACCGCCAGGACGAAAAGCGGGGCAAGCTCTTCACGCGCCTGATCAAGGAGATCACCGTGGCCGCGCGCATGGGCGGGGGCGATGTGTCGGCCAATCCGCGACTGCGCCTGGCCATCGACAAGGCCTCCGACGCGAATATGGCCAAGGACACCTTGCAGCGCGCGATCCAGAAAGGCATCGGCGGGCTCGACGGCGTCAACTATGAAGAAATCCGCTATGAGGGCTATGGCATCGCCGGCGCGTCGGTCATCGTCGACACCCTGACCGACAATCGCGTCCGCACAGTTGCCGAAGTTCGCCATGCCTTTTCAAAATATGGCGGCAATCTGGGCACTGACGGCTCGGTGGCCTTCATGTTCCGGCATTGCGGTCAATTCCTGTTTGCCCCGGGGACTTCCGAAGACAAGGTGATGGAAGTCGCGATCGAGGCTGGCGCCGATGATGTCGTGACCGACGATGAAGGCGGCATCGAAGTGCTGTGCGAGCCGCCGATCTATGCGCAGGTCAAATCCGCGCTCGAACAGGCCGGCCTGAAGGCCGAGGTCGCCGAAATCACCATGAAGCCGATGAACGAGACTGTCCTTGAGGGCGAGGATGCCGCCCGCATGCAAAAGCTGCTCGATGCCATCGAAAATCTCGATGATGTTCAACAGGTCTTCACCAGCGCCGTGATCGACGAATGAAGATTCTGGTCGTCGGTTCGGGAGGACGTGAACACGCCATTGCCTGGCGGATCGCGCAGTCGGGTCGGGTGCAGACGGTGTTCGTGGCGCCCGGCAACGGCGGCACCGCCCGCGAGCGCGGCCTGCAGAATTTTCCGGCGACCAACATTGAGGTGCTGGCGGCGTTTGCCGAGCGCGAATCGATCGCCTTCACCGTGGTTGGGCCCGAAACACCGCTGTCGCAAGGCATCGTCGACCTGTTTCGCAGCCGCGGACTCAAGATCTTCGGACCCACACAGGCCGCGGCCCAGCTCGAATCCTCAAAGGATTTCGCCAAGGCTTTCATGACGCGCCATGGCATCCCCACAGCGCAGTACCGCACCTTCACCGATGCGCAAGCGGCTCACGACTATGTGAGCGAGCGCGGTGCGCCGATCGTTGTGAAAGCCGACGGTCTGGCCGCAGGCAAGGGCGTTGTCGTGGCGCAGACCCTCGATGAGGCACATGCCGCGATCGACATGATGCTGCTCGACAATCGCATGGGCGCAGCCGGTGCGCGCGTGGTCATCGAAGACTTCCTGGCGGGCGAAGAGGCCAGCTTCATCGTGATGTGCGATGGCCGAAACGTGCTGGCACTGGCATCAAGTCAGGATCACAAACGCCTGGGCGACGACGATACCGGCCCGAACACCGGCGGCATGGGCGCGTATTCGCCGGCACCGGTGGTCACCCCCGAAGTGCATGCACGGGTGCTGCGCGAAATCATCATGCCGACAGTACAGGGCATGGCCGCCGAGGGCATCACCTACACCGGCTTTCTCTATGCCGGGCTGATGATCGACCCCCGGGGTACTGTCAAGGCACTCGAATTCAACTGCCGCATGGGCGACCCCGAGACCCAGCCGATCATGGCGCGGGTCAAGAGCGACCTCACCGAAGTGTTCGAGCACGCGATTGCCGGCACGCTCGACCAGGTCGAGATCGACTGGGACCGGCGCACTGCGCTCGGTGTCGTGCTGGCCGCCCACGGCTATCCGGATGCGCCGCGCAAAGGCGATGCGATCGAAGGTCTGGGTGCGCGCACCGCGCCGACCGACGACTGCCTGGTCTTTCACGCCGGCACCCAACTGAACGACGGTGTGGTGACAACCGCCGGCGGGCGCGTACTGTGCGTGACTGCCATGGGCGACTCGGTCAAGGTCGCGCAGTCACGGGCCTACGCCATGATCGATACCATCCGGTTCGACGGCATGCAGTACCGCCATGACATCGGTCACCGGGCAATTGCCCGTCGCCACCCGTCAAAGAAGGCCTGAGTTGCGCGCCAGGTTTCAGGAGGCCTCATGAATCAACCGACATCGTCAGCGGCCGAGGCGGTCGATACCGCAGGTGTGCGTCACTACCTGCAAGGGCTGCAGCAGCGGATCGTCACCGGCCTTGAGTCGGTCGATGGGGGCAGCTTCGCAACCGATGCCTGGGAGCGCGCAGAAGGCGGCGGCGGCATCAGCCGCGTCATCGAAGACAGCCATGTCTTCGAGCGCGCAGGCGTGCTGTTTTCGCATGTCACCGGCAATCACCTGCCACCCACCGCGTCGGCGACCCGCCCCGGCATGGCCGGACGATCCTTCGAGGCGATGGGCGTGTCGCTGGTGCTGCATCCGCGCAATCCGCATGTGCCGACCGTCCATCTGAATGTGCGCTGCTTCATCGCGGCACCGCGTGCCGGTGCCGCGCCCGACAGCCCCGATGGCCTGCCGGTCTGGTGGTTCGGCGGCGGCATGGACCTTACCCCCTATTACGGCGTCGAGGACGATGCAGTCCATTTTCATGCCACCTGCAAATCGGCACTCGCGCCTTTTGGCGCCGAGTTTTATCCGCGCTTCAAAAAGGCCTGCGACCAGTACTTTTTTCTGAAGCACCGGGGCGAGGCACGCGGCATCGGCGGCATCTTCTTCGATGACTTCTCTGAACTCGGCTTCGAGCAGTCATTCGCCTTGACCCGCAGCGTGGGCGACGCCTTTCTCGAGGCCTATCTGCCGATCGTCCGACGCAATGTCGATCGGCCTTATACCGAACGCGAGCGCGATTTCCAGGCCTATCGCCGAGGGCGCTATGTCGAGTTCAATCTGGTCTTCGACCGCGGCACCCTCTTCGGGCTTCAGTCGGGCGGGCGCACCGAATCGATCCTGGTCTCGATGCCACCGATCGTGAAATGGCGATACAACTGGCAACCGGAAGCCGGGTCGCCCGAAGCCCGGCTTTACCAGCACTTCCTGCCGGCACGAGAATGGGTCTGAGCCATCATGAGCCCCGATAGGCGCAGGCGTATCGGCATCCTCGGCGGCACCTTCGATCCCCCGCATGTCGGCCATCTCGCACTGGCGAGATCGGCACGGGATGCCATGCAGCTCGATGAAGTGCGCCTGACACCGACCGGCCATTCTTGGCAAAAGAGCGAGGCCGGCGCCAGCGCGCAGCAGCGGCTCGACATGGTCCGGCTCGCGCTTCGTGATGTCAGTCCGTCCGA
Organism: Burkholderiales bacterium; assembly: GCA_947487165.1. GTDB lineage: Bacteria > Pseudomonadota > Gammaproteobacteria > Burkholderiales > Burkholderiaceae_E > UBA4615. The sequence continues at coordinate 90,182 of CANKWX010000004.1, read as the reverse complement.
AGGCCTGACGGTCGACGACCGCGAAGTGGTTCGCGGCGGCCAGACCTACACCATCGATACGTTGGCGGCATTGCGCAACGAGCTTGGCCCCGATGTCATGCTGGTACTGATTGTGGGCAGCGACCAGCTGCGCAACCTGGCCACCTGGCGACACTGGCAGGGGCTCTTCGATCTGGCGCATGTTGCCGCGACCCAGCGCGAGTTGGTCGCCCTGGATGATCTGCCTCCCGAGGTCGAGGCCGAGGTCGCCAGGCGCGGGCGTGATGCTCTGCCCGATTTGCCGGCCGGCAGCATCGTGTTTTTCAGAATGCCCGCGGTGGCCGTGTCGGCCACCGGACTTCGTGCCCAACTGGCTGCAGGCGAGCGCCCCGATGCGCTGTCACCCCCTGCGGTTCTCGACTATATTCAATCGCACCGCCTCTATCGACGGTCGCCACGGAACTGACAATGGATCTCACCAAACAGCAACGCCTGGTCGTCGACGCACTCGAGGATGTCAAAGCGCATGACATCAAGGTCTTCGACACCACCAAACTCACCGGCCTCTTTGATCGGGTGATCATCGTCAGCGCGACTTCCAACCGACAAAGCCGAGCGCTTGCCGCCAGTGTTCGGGACAAGGTCAAGGACCATGGCGGCCATGTCATTTCGGTCGAAGGCGAAGACACCGGCGAATGGGTGCTGGTCGATCTGGGCGACATCGTCGTCCACATCATGCAACCGACGGTCAGGGCCTACTACAACCTGGAAGAACTCTGGGGCGGCAAGCCGGTGCGGGTCAAACTCGCCGCCGCGAGCATTGCCCGCGCCAGCACCTGATTGCTGCGGTCGGCAAGCTTTCGCCCGGCTCACACTGACATGTTGCTGCGGGTGATCGCTGTCGGCACCCGAATGCCGGCCTGGGTCGATCAGGCGGTCGACGATTTTTCGCGCCGCATGCCCGCCGAGTTGCGCATCGACTGGAAACCGGTCAAGGCCGAGCCGCGTGCCGCCGGCGGCAGTGCGACCCAGTGGAAGAGCCGCGAAGCGCAGCGCATCCAGGATGCCCTGCCCTCTGGCGCCCGAATGGTGCTGCTCGACGAGCGCGGCGCCGATCTCGACAGCAACCGACTGGCGGCGAGGCTGTCCGCCTGGCAGCGCGACGGCCTGCCGGTGGCGATCGTGATCGGCGGCCCGGACGGCGTCGACGACGCGATCCGGTCGCAGGCTGCCGAGACACTGCGCCTGTCGTCGCTGACGCTGCCGCATGCGCTCGCCCGGGTACTGCTGGCCGAACAGCTCTATCGGGCCTGGTCGATCAATGCCGGCCATCCCTATCACCGCGAATGAGACCGGCCCGATGACGTCCGTCGACCCCTGTGCAAACACTGAGCTTGCAGCGCAATCGCCAGGCTTCGTCTGGCTCGCGTCCCAAAGCCCCCGCCGCCAGGAGCTGCTGCGCCAGATCGGCGTGCGTTTCGAGCTGCTGGCACCAGGCCCGGATGAAGACGCAGAATCCCTCGAGGCGTTTCGGGTCGGCGAGTCGCCAACGCAGTATGTCGAACGGGTCGTACTGGCCAAGGCCGCCGCCGCAAGCGAGCGGCTGGTGCGTCGTCACGGCGAACCAGCCTCCGGTCGTGCCGCGCCGATTCTGGTGGCCGATACTACGGTGGCCATCGGCGGCCGAATGCTCGGCAAGCCGGCCGACGATGGCGAGGCGCGCGCCATGCTTGAGGCTTTGTCGGGCCGCGGCCACCGGGTGTTGACGGCGGTTGCGGTAGTGCGGGCCGGTCGTCTGGAGCACACCATCAGCGTGTCGAGGGTGCGCTTCGAACGTCTGTCGCCTGCGGTCATCGAGGCCTATGTCGCCAGCAAAGAGCCCTTCGGCAAGGCCGGCGGCTATGGCATCCAGGGCATGGCGGCGGCCTTCATCCGGCGAATCGAAGGCAGCTACTCCGGGATCATGGGGCTGCCGCTGCACGAGACCGCAAAGCTGCTCAAGCGCGCCGGGCTGGCCTGCGGGGCGGATACCCGCTGACACGGTGCCACAGGCCGCTCGCGCCGGCGAAGAAGGCCGGGGCTTCGCGGTCGTCGCCGCCGAGGTCAGAAGTCTGGCCAAGCGCTCGGCCGATGCAGCGCATCAGATCAGCGCGCTGGCCGGCCCGCAGGGACCGCCGATCAAGCGCTGAGGGTCAGGTGCATCGCACAGGTATGATCGGGCGACCGTCATCGTCTGATTGCCAGGATGATGCGCGCCCCGCTCGACGATGCGTCCGGACAAAGCAAGCCATGACCGAAGAGATCCTCGTCAACGTCACCCCTTTTGAAGTTCGCGTCGCGCTGGTGCAGCAGGGCGCGGTCCAGGAATTTCATCTCGAACGCGAGGTCACCCGCGGGCTTGCCGGCAACGTGTACCTCGGCAAGGTGTCACGGGTGCTGCCGGGCATGCAATCGGCCTTCATCGACATCGGCCTCGATCGGGCGGCCTTTCTGCATGTGGCCGATCTCTGGCAATCGCGCGGTGGCGGCCAGCCGGTACCGATCGAAAAAACACTCTACGAAGGCCAGGCGCTGCTGGTGCAGGTGATCAAGGACCCGATCGGCACCAAGGGCGCACGCCTGTCGAGCCAGGTCAGCATCGCCGGACGAATGCTGGTCTACCTGCCGCAGGATCCGCACATCGGCGTGTCGCAGCGAATTGCCAGCGAAAGCGAACGCACGATGCTGCGAGAGCGCATCCGACAGCTGATGCCGCCCGACGAAAAGGGCGGATTCATCGTACGCACCATGGCCGAGGAAGCCGATGACACTGCGCTTGCAGCCGATATCGACTATCTGGGCACACGCTGGCGACAGATCCTCGAGGCGAGCAAGTCGAAATCCGCCCCGTCGCTGCTGTACCAGGAACTCGGACTTCGCGAACGGGTGCTGCGCGACATCGCCAGCGATCAGACCACCTCGATCACCGTCGACTCGCCCGCGGCCTTCGACCAGCTGCAGGCCTTTGCCACCACCTACATGCCGTCGCTCCTGAGCAAGCTTCGCCGCTATGGCGGAGAGCGCCCGCTGTTCGATCTGCATGGCGCCGAAGAGGAACTCGAGCGGGCGCTGGCCAGGCGGGTCGATCTGAAATCCGGCGGTTATCTGATCATCGATCAAACCGAAGCGATGAACACCATCGACGTCAATACCGGCGGCTATGTCGGCGGGCGCAATTTCGACGACACCATCTTTCGGACCAACCTCGAAGCTGCGCATTCGATCGCGCGACAGCTGCGGGTGCGCAACCTCGGCGGCATGATCCTGGTCGATTTCATCGACATGACCAACACCGAGCATCGCGAGGCGGTACTGGCCGAATTGCGCCGTGAAATCGCTCGCGACCGCACCAAATCGACGGTCAACGGCTTTACGTCACTTGGGCTGGTGGAGATGACCCGCAAGCGCACCCGTGAATCGCTGGCGCATATCGTCTGCGAGCCCTGCGCCACCTGCCGCGGGCAAGGCTCGGTGCGCACCGCCCGCACGATCGCCTACGAGGTCATGCGCGAAATCCAGCGCGAAGCACGACAGTTCAATCCGCGAGAGTTCAGGATCCTTGCCTCGCAGGCGGTCATCGACCTGTTTCTCGAGGAAGAATCGCAGCACCTCGCCGCGCTCGGCGATCAGATCGGCAAACCGATCTCACTGCGGGTCGAGACCCTCTATGCCCAGGCACAGTACGACATCGTGCTGATGTGAACGGCTGCGACAGAGCGTCACGTCGTTTGGACTAAAATCGGCAGGCGCGCCCCTTCAGTGCCCCCTCAGCCACTCTTCAGCCACCTCCCATCTACCCCATGAATATCGTGACCGATCACAGCAAGCCAGTCTCCCCACTGCGTCGTTCAGTTCTGCAATGGATTGCTGCAGCACCGCTTCCAGCCTTGCCCGCATTAAGCGGCGCGCAGACAGCCCAGGCGCCTGCCCGCGCCGACACGTTCACACCCCGCGTCGGACAGGAGGGCAAGGACGTCATCTGGGTCCCGACACCGGACACGCTGGTCGAACGCATGCTGCAGATGGCCATGGTCGGGCCGAGCGATTTCGTCGTCGATCTGGGTTCAGGAGACGGCAAAATTGCGATCGCTGCCGCACGCGACTTCAAGGCCCGCGCGATGGGTGTCGAATTCAACCCGCAGATGGTCGCGCTGTCGCGCCAGACCGCTGCTCAGGCGGGGCTGTCAGACCGGGTCCGGTTCGAGGAAGGCGACATCTTCAAGGTCGACTTCACTCAGGCAAGCGTGGTGACCATGTACCTGCTGCCTTCGCTCAATCTCAAACTGCGGCCCCAGTTGCTGGCCATGCGGCCCGGCACCCGCATCGTCAGCCATCAGTTCATGATGGGCAGTTGGGAGCCCGATGACATCTCAAGCATCGAAGAGCGCCCCGGCTATCTCTGGATCGTCCCGGCACCGGTTGGCGGCTCCTGGTCCTTGCGCACCCGCGGCGCTCAGGGCGAAAGCGAAACGCGTATTGCGCTGTCCCAGACCTTTCAGCGAGTCAATGGTCGGGCCCGCGTGGGCCAAATCAATGCCGGCATGAGGGCGATACGTCTGACCGGCGACCGGATCAGCTTCGAGCTGATGGACCAGCGCGGACTGCTGCGCGCCTACGAGGGCCGAGTGAGCGGTGATCGCATCGAGGGCCGCACCCTGGCCTCGAACGGCGAGGTCGGCAGCTTCCTGGCCGAGCGGATCGGGCCTGCCCAGACAGTCGAGACCGGCCAGGAGTGACCCCTCGCGCTCGCAGCCTCAGGCTTTCTTGTCGCGAGGGATACGGCCCATCAGGTAGAACTCCGGGTTGGGCATCATCCCCAGCGAATTGGCCAGGCGATTCGACATCGCAAAAAATGCCGCAATCCCGGCGATGTCCCAGGCGTCCTCGTCGGTGAAACCATGGGCATGCAGTTCGCGAAAATCATGATCGCTGGTGGCGCGCGAATCGAGCGCCACCTTCAACGCGAATCCGATCATGGCCCGCTGGCGAGGCGTGATGTCGGCCTTGTGCCAGTTGGTGGCCAACTGGTCGGCGATCAGCGGGTTCTTCTCATAAATTCGCAGGATGGCGCCATGCGCCACGATGCAATAGAGGCAGTCGTTGGCGCCACTGGTCGCCACGACGATCATCTCGCGCTCGCCCTTGGTCAGACCGCTGTCACGCAGCATCAGCGCATCGTGATAAGCAACGAAGCCTCTGAATTCGTCTGGGCGGCGCGCCAGCTTGAGAAAGACGTTAGGCACGAAACCGGCCTTTTCCTGGACGGCGAGCAACTTCTCGCGGATGTCGTCGGGCAAAGACCCGAGAGCGGGCAGCGGATAGCGGTCGGTCGTCATGGTCGTTTTATCGGGCAGTGATCGGTCTGGCGAGACTACAGCATCGGCTCAGTTGCTGCGGACCGCTGGCGGAGGGGCAGGGGCTGGGCCAGGCGGCGGGAGCGGCGGCGCCTTGGCGGGTGCAGGCGGTGTTGCTGAGGCGGGCGGGGAGGCGCTCGAGGCGGGTTTCGGCATGCCCGGCGGCGGCGCAGGCGGCGCGCCAGCAGGCGGCGCAGGGATGTTCGCCGGTTGGGATGCGGCCGACGCCGGTCGGGGTCCGGAGTCGTAGACCGGCACCCGATTGCCGCTGGCATACATGCACTGGATGTACGCGTTGTCATAGCGCCGCTGCGCAGCGTACGAGGTGCCTGCCGGCAGATTGCTGCTCGGGATCACGCCGGGAGGCGTCACCGCCTGCCCGATCGCGCCACCTTGCCCGCCGCCGATGAAGGCCGCCGAGGTTATGGCACCGGGCGCGCCGGGGTTTATGCCGACCGTCATTGCCGCGGCCGCAGCACTTTGTGCCGTCCGAAGACCGATCTGGACCTCACCGTAGAGACGACAGTTGTAGTCATCCGCCCGGAACTGATCAAAGGATCGGCCAGTGCCGGGAAGGGTCACCAGTGACGGCGACATCGGTGCGGTGGCGCATGCAGAAAGACCGATCAGGATCAGGACCACGGCGGCGATCGGTGCAGCGCGCATGCGTCGATTCGACTTAGCGCAGGAGGGTGTCATCGGTTCAAGCTCCCCGCTTATTGGGCCGACCGCGGCGCCACGGCCTGCCAGCCCGAGCGGCATTCGGGCACCGCCGGATACCAGCCCTGCGACTCGGCGCACCAGTACCAGTAACCGGCTTGCGGCGCGACTTGTTCAACCGCTTCGGCCGGGCGTTCGATATAAACGGTGGGCGCGGGTCGGGTCACGATGACCGTCTGCGGATAGGCCGGATAGACCGGGAAGGAGGGGTAGACAGGATACGGATAACCCCAGCCGGAATAGGGATAGAGGGGGCCATAGCCGTAGACCGGGCCGACGCCGATACCGAAGGTGATGCGCGGACCGCCGTAGTAACCGCGGTAGCCGCCGCGGTAATACTGCGCGTGGGCATGCGCGACACTGACCAGGCTCAGGGCAAGCACCAGACTGACGCGAACAAGTGATTTCATGATCGTCTCCAACTTGGCCCGCCAGGGCCTGTGCAATCTGCCTTGAACGCTGAGCGGACCCGAAACGCGCACACACGCTCGCAATACGTTACAACTATTCGACCGTCAGGCTTGGCCCGTCACTGCTGGAACGAGGTCTCGCCGGCGCTGTAGAGGCGCGCATAGAGTCCGCCACTGGCTATCAGAGCGTCGTGCCGCCCGCTCTCGACGATCCGCCCGTCCGACATCACCAGAATGCGATCGGCGCCGATGACGGTCGAGAGCCGATGCGCGATCACCAGCGTCGTGCGGTGCTTCATGAGCCCTTCGAGCGCGGCCTGTACCCATCGCTCCGACTCGTTGTCGAGCGCCGAGGTCGCTTCGTCGAGGATCAGCACCGGCGCATCCTTGAGCACTGCTCGCGCGATCGAGAGCCGCTGACGCTGCCCACCCGACAGCCGGATACCGTTGTCGCCGATGATCGTCTGCATGCCGTCAGGCAGGCTTGCCACAAAATCATGCAGATACGCCGCGCGCAAGGCGGCCGCGATGGCCTGCGGCGGCGCGTTGCGGTGAGCGCCATAGGCCACATTCGCTGCGATCGTGTCGTTAAAGAGCATGACCTGCTGACTCACCCAGGCAATCTGGCCACGCAGGCTGGCGAGCGTGAGCTCCTCGATCGGAATGCCGTCGAGCAGGACCCGGCCCTCGTTCACCGAATGGAATCGGGGAATGAGATTGGCGAGCGAGGTCTTGCCGCCGCCCGACGGCCCGACCAGCGCCACGGTCTCGCCCGGCGACACGCTCAGGTCGATGCCGCGCAGCGCCGCCCGCTCACTGCCGGGATACCGGAATCCGACTCCCTCGAACACCAGTTCGCCACGTGCCCGCTCGATGGTTCGGCGACCGTTGTCAGGCTCAAGCGGCGCATCGATGAATGCGAACACCACTTCTGCTGCGGCCAGGGCACGCTGCAGATCGCCGTTGACGTTGGCCAGATGCTTGAGCGGCGCCAGCAGCATCAGCATGGCGGTCAGAAACGACACGAAGCCGCCGACCGTGGTCTGGTCGGCACGCGACTGAACCAGCGCGATGGCCACCACTACCGCCACTGCCAGCGACGCCACCAGCTGGGTCATCGGAACGATGGTGGCGCTGGCCACCGTCATGCGCCGGGCGAAATTTCGCAGCTTCTCGTTGGAGGCAGCAAAGCGCGACTGCTCGTAAGCCTGTCCGCCATAGACCTTGATCACCGGATTGCAGCGGATCGCCTCTTCAATGACGCCGGTCATCTCGCCGGTGTAGCGCATCTGCTCGACCGACAGCCGCCGCATGCGCTTGGAAAACGCCCGCACCATGACCGCCACGATCGGGATCAGCACCGCGGCAATCAGGGTCAGGCGCCAGTTGAGAAAGAAGAGCCAACCCAGCAGACCGACAACGACCGCGCTGTCGCGCACAACCACCACCACGACACCGCCCAGTGTTGCGGTCACATTGTTGACGTCGGCCACCATCCGCGAGATCAGCTGCCCCGCGGTTTCACGAGCGAAAAAATCGGCCGGCAGATCGGCCAGCCGCGCGAACATGTCGCGGCGCAGATCGGTCAGGATGCGCTGGCTCACCCACGACATTGCATAGTTCATCGTGAAGGTGAAAACACCACGTGCCACGAAGAGCAGCACCATCGCCACCGGCAGCGCCCAGACCAGCCAGTTGGAGCCCTGCTTGCCGAAGCCGTCGTCAAGCAGCACCTTGAAGAGCGCTGGCAGCGCCGGTTCGGTGGCTGCGGTCAGGATCATGCCGAGCACGCCCACAGCGAAGACCCGCATATGGGGCCGCACATAGCCGAAGATGCGCGCCAGCAGCTGACGATCGCGCAGGGGCCCGTTGGAGCCGCCTGCCGGCGGACTGACCGGCGGGCTGACCGGCGAATCAGCCGCTTGTCGATCGGCCGGCAGCTCCGACGGCTGAGCCTGCCCGGCGGCGGACGCCATCAGCAGCAGTCCTCAGGCATAGCGCAGCTCGACTCCGTCGGCCGACAGCCATTCACGCAATTGCGCAAGCAGCGTCTCATCGGGCCGCACCCGCCAGGCATCGCCCAGGCGAACCGCGCAGCGCGCCGACTCGTTGTGATAGTGGATCTCGACCGGGCAGCCGCGCGGCGCGGCCGGCGTATCGTCGTCCTCGGCGCTGAAGACGCCATCAGCCGGCACGACCTGTCTGGCGCGAAAAGGCTCAAGCAGCGCCCGCAGGCGTTGACCGTCGGAGGCGCCGTTCATTCGCAGCAACAGCGCGCGGGCATGCTCCTGGCGGGCTTGTGTGAGGCTGCTCACCCGGTCGGCGCTGATGCGCCAGCCGCCGCTGTAATCGTCACGGGCGACCTTGCCGTGAATGATCAGCAGCTCGTCTTCCCGCAGCAGGCTGCGGCACTGATCGTAGAGCTCACTGAAGATGGCGATCTCGACACCGAGCGAGGCGTCATCGAGCCCCAGACGGATCATTTTTCCGCGCCGGGTCATGCCGGTAGACAGCGAGGTGACGATACCGGCGACGGTCACCGGCACCGCGCTGTGCGCCGATTCGGCCATACGGGGCAGATCGGCAAGCCGCGTCCTGACGAAGCGGCGCACCTCAGCTTCATAGCCCTTGAAGAGATGGCCGCTGAGGTAAAAACCCAGCGCCGCCTTTTCTTCCTGCAGCCGGCGACGTTCGTCCCAGGGCGGTGCATCCACCCATTGAGGCGCCATCGCCGCACCACTGCCGGCATCGCCGAAAAGACTCGACTGACCGGCTGCTGCGGCCTGTTGGTCGGCATCGTCCATGGCCCGACCGACGTTGGCGAGCGATCGGGCGCGATCGGGCTCGAGCGCATCGAAGGCACCGGCACGCACCAGCGCCTCGATCGTGCGGCGGTTGACGAGACGCCGGTCGACCCGCACGCAAAAATCAAAGAGATCGACGAATGGGCCCGACTCGCGGGCACGGAGGATGTCGAGCACCGCACCCTCGCCGGTGCCTTTGACCGCGCCCAGGCCGTATCGCACCGTACCCGCCTTGACCGGATCAAAGCGATAGCCCGCGGTATTGATGTCGGGCGGCATGATGGTGACCGAGTTGTCCTGGGCATCCTTGACGAACTGATGGACCTTGTCGGTATCGTCCATATCGGACGACAGCGTGGCTGCCATGAACTCGGCCGGATAGTGCGCCTTCAACCAGGCGGTCTGATAGGTGACCACCGCATACGCCGCAGTGTGCGATTTGTTGAAACCGTACTCGGCGAATTTCTCCATCAGGTCGAACAGCTGCGTAGCAAGTGCCGGGTCATGGCCTTTTGCCGCCGCGCCCTCGGTGAAGATCGCGCGCTGCTGCGCCATCTCCTCGGCTTTTTTCTTGCCCATCGCGCGCCGCAGCAGGTCGGCGCCGCCCAGGGTATAACCGGCGATGATCTGGGCGATCTGCATCACCTGTTCCTGATAGACGATCACGCCGTAGGTCGGCTCCAGGCACTGTCGCAAATCCGGATGAAAGTAGTCGATCTTTTGCTGACCCTTCTTGCGCAGAATGAAGTCATCGACCATGCCCGAGCCCAGCGGGCCCGGCCGATAGAGCGCCAGCACCGCGATGATGTCCTCGAAGCGATCGGGCGCGAGCTTTCGCAGCAGCTTTTTCATGCCGTCGCCCTCGACCTGGAAGATCGCCGCGGTGTTGGCATCCTTGAGAATCTTGAAGGCCTTGGGATCGTCGAAGGTCAGCAGCGACAGATCGAGCGCGCGCTCAGGATAATTGCGATTGATGTAATCGACCGCGAGCTGAATGATGGTCAGGTTGCGCAGGCCAAGGAAGTCGAACTTGACCAGACCGACTGCCTCGACATCGTCCTTGTCGAACTGCGCCACAACCGAATCAGTGCCCGGAGCGCGATAGAGCGGACAGAAATCGGTGAGCTGCCCGGGTGCGATCAGCACGCCGCCGGCATGCATGCCGACATTTCGGGTGAGGTCTTCGAGTGACTCGGCCAGTGTCAGCAGGCCGCGCACTTCCTCTTCTTTTTCTTCGCGCTCTCGCAGCAGGGGCTCGGCCTCGCGTGCCTTGGCCAGCGACAGCGGCTTGGCCTGGACGATCGGGATGAGTTTGGAGAGCTGATCGCACAGGCTGTAGGGCATGTCGAGCACGCGCCCGGCGTCTCGAATGACCGCCTTGGAAGCCATCGTGCCGAAGGTGGCAATCTGCGAGACCGCCTGTGCGCCATATTTGTCGCGCACATACTCGATCACCATCCAGCGCTTGTCCTGGCAGAAATCGATGTCGAAATCGGGCATCGAGACCCGTTCCGGATTCAGGAAGCGCTCGAAAAGCAGCGAATAAGGCAGGGGATCGAGATCGGTGATTCCGAGCGAATACGCCACCAGTGACCCGGCGCCAGAGCCCCGGCCCGGGCCGACCGGCACGCCGTTGGCCTTGGCCCAGTTGATGAAGTCGGCCACGATCAGAAAGTAGCCAGGAAAGCCCATCTTCACGATGGTCTGACACTCAATCTCGAGCCGCTCGAGATAAGGGCCACGCTCGGCATCGCGCCTGGCGTCATCCGGAAAGCTGCGCGCCAGACGCAACTCGAGACCCTCGCGGGCCAGCTTTTGCAGATAGGCCTCGATCGACAGGCCATCCGGGGTCGGAAACTCGGGCAGAAACGACTTGCCCAGTTCCATCGTGAGATTGCAGCGCTGCGCAATCAGTACCGAATTCTCGATCGCCTCGGGGAGGTCGGCGAAACGCTCGACCATCTCCTGCTGGGTGCAGAAATACTGGGTATCGGCAAAGCGGCTGACGCGCCGAGGATTGGCCAGAATCTCGCCCTCGGCGATACAGACGCGCGCCTCGTGCGCCCGAAAGTCATCGCGCGCCAGAAACTGCACCGGATGTGTTGCCACGACCGGCAAACCGAGCTGTGCCGCCAGCGCGGCCGCAGCGCGAACATGGGCCTCCACCTGAGGCTGACCGGTTCGCTGCAGCTCGAGGTAGAAAGCCCCCGGAAAGCGTGCCTCCCACTTGCGCGCCAGGTCGGCAGCAGCGTCGAGGTTTCCGGCCACCAGCGCGATGCCAACGTCACCCTGATGGGCACCCGACAGCGCGATCAGACCGTGATCGCCCAGGTCGTCGAGGGTCAGTCCATCGAACCAGTCACGGTCGATCTCGCCGCGGCCGCGCCATTCATTGTCAAGCCAGGCTCGCGACAGCAGCTGACACAGATTGCGATAGCCGGTCCGGTTTCGCACCAGCAGCAGGGCACGAAACGGGCGTTCGCGATCGGCCGGATTGGTGATCCAGGCATCCACGCCAAGAAGGGGCTTGACGCCGCCCGCGCGCGCTGCCCGATAGAACTTGATCCAGGCAAACAGGTTTGCGCTGTCGGTGAGCGCGAGTGCGCCCTGACCATCGGCCACGGCGGCGTCGATCAGCGGATCGATCCTGACAATCGAATCGCTGATCGAATACTCGGATCGGACTCTGAGGTGAACGAAGCGCGGTGCAGCCATCACCCGATTCTACCGCCGCACCGCGACCAGACCCTGCTCGCGGCGCGTCCTGGTTGCCAGATCGTCATGCTGGCCACTGATATGATCTGGACCCCATCGTCCGCGTCGTGGTCAGCGTGCAAGCCGCCCCAAGCTCCGAGATCCGCCCGAGACGCCTGGCTCACGCCAACCCTGCCTACCGCCGAGCTCTCCTGACGATGGTGCTGTGCACCGCCCTGTGGAGCACGGCTGGCGTTGCTACCCGACTTCTTGACCATGCGCGCGGCTACGAAATCGCATTCTGGCGATCGCTGGTGTGTGCCATCTTCGTGATCTGCGTGCTGGCGGCCACCCACCGGGGCCGCTGGATCGCCGAAGTCCGAGCATCGGGCTGGCCTGGACTGGTGTCAGGGGTCATGTGGGCGGTGATGTTCACCTGCTTCATGGTGGCGCTGACCCGGACCACGGTCGCCAATGTGCTGGTGGTCATGGCTGCCGCGCCCCTGCTGGCAGCGCTGCTGGGTATGGTGGTGCTGCGCGAGCCGGTACCGCTGCGAACCTGGGGCGCCATCATGGTGGCCGCGGGCGGACTGATCTGGATGTCACTGGAAGGCCTCTCGAGCGACGGCCTGCAAGGCATGCTGATCGCCCTGGCAGTACCGATGGCAGGCGCGGTCAACATCGTGGTGCTCAAGCGTACTGGCGCCCGCCTTAACCTGGTGCCGGCGGTGATGCTGGGTGCCGTGATCAGCATGATGATTACCCTGCCGCTGGCCTGGCCCCTGACGGCCAGCGCCCACGACATCGCGATTCTCAGCGCATTAGGCGTGTTTCAGCTTGGGCTGCCCTGCATGCTGATGGTGCGCGCTGCCAACCACCTGCCGCCCTATGAAGTCGCCCTGCTCGGGCTGCTGGAAGTGGTGCTTGGGCCGATGTGGGCCTGGTTGTGGGCAGGCGAACAGCCTGGCACCTCAACCCTGCAAGGCGGCGCACTGGTGCTGTCGGCGCTGCTGATCAACGAGGTACTGGCGCAGCGCGACAAGCGCTGAGACCACCGGCCGCGGCCATCGCTTCGCTATTTTTCGACGAAAGCCCGCTCGATCAGGTAATCGCCCGGTACGCCGATCGACGGCGAAATCTTGAACCCGCGCGCATCGAGCAAGACGCGGGTATCGGCCAGCATCGCCGGACTGCCGCATAGCATGGCCCGGTCGTTGGCCGGCGACAGGGGCGGCATCCCGATGTCATGGGTCAGTTTGTCGCTCTCGATCAGTTCGGTGATCCGGCCGCGGTTGCGAAAGGGTTCGCGGGTGACCGTCGGGTAATAGATGAGCCGCTCTCGGACCATCTCGCCGAAGAAGTCATTGCCAGGCAGATCGGTCTGAAGATAGTCGGCATACGCGAGTTCACTGACCTCACGCACGCCATGCACCAGCACAATTTTCTCGAAACGTTCATAGGTCTCGGGGTCGCGCACGATCGACATGAACGGTGCAAGGCCGGTGCCGGTGCCGAAAAGATAGAGATGAGGCGCCGGCGTGAGATCGTCGATGACCAGCGTGCCGGTGGGTTTGCGCCCGACCAGCACGGTGTCGCCCGGCTTCAGATGCTGCAACCGGGAGGTCAACGGGCCATCGGGCACCTTGATGCTCAGGAACTCGAGGTTCTCTTCGTAGTTGGCGCTGGCCACGCTGTAGGCGCGCAGCAGCGGCTTGCCATCGACCTGCAGGCCGATCATCACGAAATGACCATTGCGAAACCGTAGCGACGGATCGCGTGTGGTCTTGAAACTGAACAGGGAATCGTTCCAGTGATGAACCTCGAGAACGGTTTCGGTATTGAAGGCAGACATGGAAGAGCGTGGTCGGGAAAAGGGAAATGCGAGCGGCGAGCGGCTGCGAAGGCGGGCGTCTGGATGCGCGCCACGGTTATACCCCAGCCGCGCACCACGCGGAACTGCGCCGCCGTGATGAGCAAACGCCGGGATGGCATCAGGACGACATCAGACAGGCATCAGGCAGCGCCGGTTTTGACGCTCATTTCGCCAATCCGTTTGCCGTAAAGGCGGGCGGTCTCGATGTCGCCCGCAGGCGGCGATTGATCGGGGGGCACATTGTCGGCCTGAGCCATCACGCCGATTGACGAGCCCAGCCGATTGATTTCATCGGGATGCCCCGGCTGACGCGGCGGCATCATGCCGGTCCCGACCCAGATCATGCCGTGCTGCATCGCCAGCGTCACGAAGTACATCAGGGTCGAGTATTTGTCGCCACTCATGTTGAGCGAACAGGTAAACCCGCCGGCGACCTTGTTCTTCCAGCCCTGGGTGAACCAGACCTTGGCACTCTCATCTGCAAATTTCTTGAAGTCGGCAGAAGCACCGCCCATATAGGTCGGCGAGCCGAAAACAATCGCATCGGCGGCGGCCAGTGCGGCCCACGAGGCTTCGGAGGCCTGCGTGACGTCGAGCAGTTCGGCAATGACTCCCGGCACCGACGCAGCACCTTCCTTCACAGCCTGCGCCACGCTGCGGGTATGTCCATAACCCGAATGAAATGCGACGACGACTCGGCTCATGGCAGATCGAAGACCAGGATTTCCGCCTTGTCGCCGCCGTCGATCAGGAGCATCGACTCTTCAACCAGTTTTGCGGCATCGCCCGCGCCAAGCGCGAGGCCATTGACCTCGACTCGCCCGCGGGCAACATGCACATAGACCCGTCGACCGGGCTCGATCGGCAATCTAGCCTGCTGGTCGCCATCGAACAGCCCGGCATACAGGCGGGCCGACTGGACGATCGTGAGCGAGCCCTCGGCACCGTCCGGCGAGGCAACCAGCCTGAGCGCACCCTGTCGCTGTAACACCGGAAAGTGACGTTCATCGTAGCCCGGCGCGATGCCGCGGCGATCGGGCTCGATCCAGATCTGCAGGAAATGCGTCGGCGAGTCCTTGAGGTGATTGAACTCGGAGTGCATGACGCCGGTGCCTGCACTCATGCGCTGCACATCGCCCGGGCGGATCACCGAGCCGTTGCCCAGACTGTCTTTGTGGGCCAGCGCACCATCGAGCACATAGCTGATGATCTCCATATCGCGATGGCCGTGCGTGCCGAAGCCGGCGCCGGGCGCGATGCGGTCTTCGTTGATGACACGCAAAGGACCGAAGCCCATGTGCGCAGGATCACGGTACTCGGCAAAGGAAAAACTGTGCCAGGAATCGAGCCAGCCATGCTGTGCATGGCCGCGCTCGCCCGCAGCGCGAATCTGGATCATGGTGAGTTCGTTCCGGTGGTGATGACAGCGCGCCGACAATGGCACAAACGGCATTTTGCCGCTGGAATGCAAGCATCAAAGTCTGCGCCGCATTGCAGCGAACGGGCAGCGTATCATTTCGACGCCAGATTGAAATTTTTTGAATACGCTCCATGGCTCTCACCCTAGACGCCCTCCAGACCCTTGACACGATCGTACGCAAGGGCAGCTTTGCCGCGGCGGCCGCCGCGCTCGGCAAGGTGCCGTCAGCGCTCACCTATACCGTGCGCAAGCTCGAGGGCGATCTCGATGTGCTGCTCTTCGATCGCCGAGGACCGCGCGCGCAGCTCACGCCTGCCGGACGCGAACTGCTCGACGAAGGCCGACGACTGCTGCGCTCGGCCGACGACCTTGAGCGGCGCGTTCGCAGCGTGGCAAGCGGCTTCGAGCCCGAGCTTCGAGTCGGCGTCGATGCCATCATCGACTTCGATGCACTCGCGCCGCTGATCCGCGACTTCCATCGAAGCCGGGCGCCGACTCGCCTGGTCTTTTCTTATGAAGTCCTCGACGGCGCCTGGGAGGCACTGCTCGAGGGGCGCGCCGACCTGATCATCGGCGCGCCCTACGATGCCCCCCATCAGGCGCTGGCCTCGACGCGATTCAGTCTGCGCGCGCTCGGTACGGTCGATTTTGTGTTCTGCGTCGCGCCTCATCATCCGCTGGCAAAAGCGCAGGAGCCGCTGTCCGTGCAGGACCTGCTCGCACATCGCGCAGTCGTGCTCGCCGGCACCTCGCGGCTGCAAGCCTCCCGCACCGCCGGCCTGCTGTCAGGCCAGGACACCCTCACCGTCGCCACCCTCGCGCAGAAGGTCGCCATGCAGATTGCAGGCTTGGGCACCGGCTGGATCCCGGCACCGGTCGCTCAAGCCTGCCTCGCAAACGGCTCGCTGTTGGCGCTCAAAATCGCCGAGCCTCGTGCGCCGGCCACGCTCCATTACGCCTGGCGACGCAACGATCCGGGCAAGGCGCTGCACTGGTGGCTCGAGCGGCTCGCGATCCCCCGAGTACAGTCTCGCCTCATCGAGCATCGCCGCGCGCCGGTTTCGCCCGCGCCGCGTTCATCACGCAGGTCATCGCGATGAGCCACCAGACCGCCTATGTCGGCCGCTTTGCGCCTTCGCCCACCGGGCCCCTGCATGCCGGTTCAATCGTCGCCGCACTCGCGTCATGGCTCGACGCGCGCGCCCACCATGGCCGTTGGCTGGTGAGAATCGAAGATATCGACACACCGCGCGAGCAGCCGGGCGCGGCCGAGTCGATTCTGCAAACCCTGCGGCAACTCGGACTCGTCTGGGACGACAGCCCAAGCTGGCAATCGCAGCGACTCGAGGCTTATGGCACCGCCCTGAAATCGCTGGTCAGCAAGGGACTGGCCTATCCATGCACTTGTACACGCAGCGAGATCGCGGACTCTCAGCGATCGGTCATGCCCGGTGGCAGCAGCGCGAGCACTCAATCGGTTCGCGGTGTCGAGCACCCTTATCCGGGAACCTGCCGCGATGGGCTGAGGCCGGGGCGCACGGCGCGATCCTGGCGACTGCGTCTGCCCGATCCGGCGATCGTGCAATTCAATGATCGCTGGCAGGGCTGGCAGCAACAGGATGTCGCAAATGAAGTGGGTGACTTCGTCTTGCAGCGCGCCGACGGACTGTTTGCCTATCAGTTGGCGGTGGTGGTCGATGACAGCGCACAAGGGATCACTGATGTGATCCGCGGCGCCGACCTGCTCGGCTCAACGGCGCGCCAGCGGCTGCTCGGTCGTGCACTCGGCCTTGCCGACCTTCGATACATGCATGTGCCGGTCGTCCTTGCCGAAGACGGCGAGAAGCTGTCAAAGCAGAACGGCGCGATCGCCGTCGATACCCGCCATCCGGTCAAGGTGCTCAATCAGGCCTTCGGGCATCTGGGTTTCGGCCCGTCGGCCGAGTCATCCCTCGACGGTTGGCTGGCCGATGCCACCCGCCGCTGGGCTGAACTCAGGTCCGCTTGAAGCCGCCAAGCAGTGCAGGCACCGGTCGGGTGCTGCGCCTGACGACGGGAAGTGGGGCTTTCGACTGTACCGATTCGGCCTGCTCCGCGAGCGCCTCTGTGGAGGGCTCATAAGGCCGCGAAAAGAAAGGATCCTCGGCAGGCCGCGACGGCGCGGGCGAAAACGACCGCGCTCTCGACGGCCGCGTGTCGTCACGATAACGCTCGACACGCTCGGGGCGGTCTTCATCACGCGGGGCGCGAGCCTCGCGGCGATGTCCCGGCAGCGTCGCGTCGACTGCCATATCCTCAACCGCGAATTTTCGCTTGGTGAGCTTCTCGATATCGGCGAGCAGACGGTCGTCATTACTGCCGGTAATCAGCGACAGCGCCATCCCTGATGCGCCGGCGCGGCCGGTTCGACCGATCCGGTGGACATAGTCCTCGGGCGAATACGGCAGATCGTAGTTGATGACCGCGGGCAGTTCGGCGATGTCGAGTCCGCGCGCTGCCACATCGGTGGCCACCAGCACGGTGATCAGGCCCTGCTTGAAATCTTCGAGGGTCTTGAGCCGCTCCTGCTGACTCTTGTCGCCATGGATCGCGGCGGCATTCAGGCCATCGACTTCGAGTTGGCGCGCGAGGCGCCCCGCTCCGATCTTGGTGTTCGAAAACACGATCACCTGCGCGAAGGCATGATCGCGGACCAGCTTTGCCACCGCCGCACGCTTGTGCTCGGGCGACGCCACCCGGTAGACGGTCTGGGTAATGTTTTCGGCGAGCGCGTTACGACGTGCCACTTCGATGAGCAGCGGTGAGTCGAGGAAAGACTCGGCCAGCTTGCGGATCTCATTGGAAAACGTCGCCGAAAACATCAGGCTCTGGCGGTCCTTGCCGAGCATGTTGATGATCCGCTGGATGTCGGGCAGAAAGCCCATGTCGAGCATCCGGTCGGCCTCATCGAGCACAAGGATCTGGACCTGCGACAGGTTCGTGCTCTTCTGTTCGACATGGTCGAGCAGTCGGCCCGGGGTGGCGATCAGGATTTCGCAGCCCTGGCGCAGCGCCATGGTCTGCGGCTTCATGTCGACGCCGCCGAACACCACGGCTGTCCGCAGCGGCGTGTGGCGCGCGTACTCCTTGACGTTCTGGTAGATCTGGTCTGCCAGCTCGCGGGTCGGTGCGAGCATCAGTGCACGCACCGGATGCCGCGCCGGCGACGTGCTCGAACTGGCCAGAGGCAGGAGCCGGTGGATGATCGGCAGGGCAAAACCGGCGGTCTTGCCAGTGCCGGTCTGGGCCGCGCCCATTACATCCTTACCGGACATGACCACCGGAATGGCCTGCTCCTGAATCGGGGTGGGTTCGCGGTAACCGAGTTCGGTCACGGCTCGGACGATCGGCTCAGCAAGACCGAAATCGTTGAAAGTCAGGGGTGAATCGCTCATCAGGGGAGCGGTCTCCAGTGCGGCGTGGAAGGCCGAAAATCGAGCATCTTACGCCGATATCGTTCGGGACTACAGGAATCGATCGAGCAGCTTGCGGCTGTGCCGATCGAGCGCCCCGATGTCTCGAACCAGATACTGCACACCGTGGCTGTCGGCAATCAGCAGACTCGAGCGAGCCAGGCGACGGATTCCTTCCTCGCCCTTGAGCACCAGGCGCGTCTCGCCGCGATCGGTATCGACCATCCAGATGCTCGGTGTGGCGAAACTCGACACCGAGCGAATTGCCTTGATTTCAGGGACGAACTCGCGCGTGGCGAGGTGCGACTCAAGCAGTTCGCGAACCGGCGCAGACAGCTGCTCGAGGTCATCGAGCCACACCAGCTCGTGTCCGTCGCCGCTCATCAGGGCAATGCCGTCATGGGGTGCTGCGATCGGGAATGCGCGCACCGCGACCACGCCGACATGCACGCTGGCGTCGGCAAGCGTCAGCACCAGCCTGCCAAAGGCATCGCGGTCGAGCGTGAAGTCAGACACCGACATCTTCCTGGGCCTGCGTGCGCCAGACCTTCGGCTCGACCTCGTCTTCGTCCTGCCTGACCTGCGCCTGATAGAGCCTGAAATAGGCCCCTTCGAGCCCCATCAGCGTGTCGTGATCACCGACCTCGACCACCTGCCCGCGATCAAGCACGACCAGACGGTCGGCCCGCCGCAATGTGCTCAGTCGATGGGCAATCGCAATCGTGGTCCGACCCAGCACCAGGTTGTCGAGCGCCTTCTGGATTTCTTTCTCGGTTTCAGTGTCGACCGAGGAGGTCGCTTCATCGAGGATCAGGATTCGCGGATCGATCAGCAAAGCCCGGGCAATCGAGATGCGCTGGCGTTCACCCCCCGACAGCGACTGCCCCCGCTCGCCGACCAGCGAGTCATACCCGTGAGGCAGTCGCAGGATGAAGTCATGCGCATGGGCAGCCCGCGCCGCCGCGACGATTTCGGCGCGCGTGGCGTCAGGCTTGCCATAAGCAATGTTGTCGGCAATCGTGCCGAAAAACAGAAAGGGCTCCTGCAGCACCAGGCCGATATGGCGTCTGAAATCGGCCACCGGCACCGAACGGACATCGACACCATCGATCTTGATCGCACCGTCCGAAACATCGTAAAACCGGCAGATCAGGTTGACCAGCGTGCTCTTGCCCGACCCGCTGTGGCCCACCAGACCGATCATTTCGCCCGGCTTGATCGTCAGGTCGATGCCGCGGATGATGGCCCGATTACCGTAGCGAAATGTCGCGCCTTCGATATCGATTCGCCCCTGAACCGACGGCAACGGGATCGGTTTGGCCGGCTCCGGCACGCTCGAGACATGATCGAGAATGTCGAAAATGCGCTTGGCGCCGGCCGCCGCCTTCTGGGTGACCGACACGATCCGGCTCATCGAATCAAGACGCAGGTAAAAGCGGCTGATATAAGCCAGAAACGCTGTCAGGACACCGACTGTGATGTGGTTGTGGGCAATCTGCCAGATCCCGAAGGCCCAGACGATCAGCAGCCCGATTTCGGTCAGCAGGGTCACCGTCGGCGTAAACAGCGACCAGACCCGATTGACCCGATCGTTGACCGCCAGATTGTGGCGATTGGCATCGCGAAACCGATCGGACTCGCGCTGCTCCTGGGCGAAGGCCTTGACCACCCGGATACCAGGAATCGTGTCGGCCAGCACACTGGTGACTTCGGCCCAGATCCGGTCGACCTTTTCGAAACCGGTGCGCAGACGGTCGCGCACGAGATGAATCAGCCAGGCAATGAATGGCAGGGGCAGCAATGTCGCCAGCGCCAGCCAAGGATCGATCGAGGCCAGGATCGCCGCCGTCATGATGATCATCAGCACATCGTTGGCGAAATCGAGCAGATGTAACGAAAGGAAAATACAGATTCGATCTGTTTCAGAACCGATGCGGGCGATCAGGTCGCCGGTGCGTTTACCGCCGAAATACTGGAGGGACAGCCGCAGCAGATGCTCATAAGTCTGCGTTCGCAGATCGGCTCCGATTCGCTCGCTCACCAGCGCCAGAATATAGGTTCGGGCCCATCCGAGCACCCAGGCCAACAGGGACGCCCCAAGCAGACCGCCCATGTACATCCCGACGGTCATAGGATCGATCGGCACCCCTTTCTGATAAGGAATCAGCACCTTATCCATCAGCGGCATGGTCAGATAAGGTGCCACTAATGTGGCTGCCGTCGCCGCGACGGTCAGCAGAAAACCCAGGGCGAGCTGCCCCCGATAAGGGCGCGCAAATCGCCATAAGCGCAAGAGCACCCATGTCGATGGCGCCGATTCGACAGCGGCTTCAGACGCGACTGCACAGGCAGGACAGGTCTGCTGACCATCAGGCAATTCGGCCCTGCAACCAGGACAGACGTTGCGAATCAGCGGCGAATCGATGCCCGAACTGAGGGACTTAGTCGCCTCGGTGTGTGCATCGATGAGTCGCTGCGCGCGCGGATCATGGCCTAATGTGTAACGCCAGGTATCAAGACAGCCGTTGCCGTCGACAATTTCGAGGGTTCCGACCGCGGCATGGTCTCGTTTTCTAAGGCTTATCCCAGGCTGCAGCGCCCACTGCGCCCACTCCGCACCCGGCTCACGACAAGCCATCAATCGCCTGTTGGTGACCGCGACCAGACCGAGCTCGAAATGCAGCCGATGATCGAGATCAGTCTGAATCCAGGCTAAAACCCGCTCGGAATCGAGCAGTCGACCTTGTATCTGCCCCCGCCACAATTCGGGAACATCTCGCTCATCGACAGTCGGCAACAGGGTGATATCAGTCATGGTGGAAGCACGGCGGCCGTCGAAGGGTACCCCATTCGGTACCGGCGGCGCTTTGATCGCACACTTCTTGGGCGTGCCAGTGAACTTGCGGTAAACCAGACCAGACTTGGTGCGTTGATGGTTGGACGATCTGCGAACGGCACGTGCCACATCGCTGCCGGACCCCTCGCGCCACTGGCGCTCCAAGCCCTGAACGACACCTATGCAATCTCCCGGAGACATCCGGATCCTCGAGATCCGAACCCTGCGCGGCCCGAATCGCTGGACCTATCGTCCGGTCATCGAAGCGCTGGTCGATATCGGCGAACTCGAAGACTTTCCCTCGAATCTTCTGCCCGGCTTCCCCGAACGCCTGGCGAACTGGCTCCCCGGCCTCATCGAACACCGTTGCAGCTACGGTGAGCGCGGCGGATTCCTGCGTCGGCTGGCCGACGGCACCTGGCCTGGCCATATTCTCGAGCATGTCACCCTCGAGCTGCAGACACTGGCCGGGCTGCCGGCCGGATTCGGCAAGGCCCGCGAGACATCCAGGCGGGGTGTCTACAAAGTCGTGGTGCGCGCCTGGCATGAGGACGTCGCTCGTACCGCACTGCAGGAAGCCAGGCTCCTGATGCTCGCCGCCATCGAGGACCGCTCTTACGATGTCGCCGGCACGGTCCGCTCGCTGCGCAGGATGGTCGACAGACTCTGCCTGGGGCCGAGCACCGGCTGTATCGTCGACGCCGCCGATGACCGCGATATCCCGACCATTCGCCTGAACGACGGCAATCTGGTGCAACTGGGTTACGGCACAAACCAGCGCCGGATCTGGACCGCGGAAACCGACCGGACCAGCGCGATCGCCGAAAGTATCTCGCGCGACAAGGATCTGACGAAGCAGCTGCTGGCTCCGGTTGGCGTTCCTGTGCCCGAAGGCGAATACGTCCGCAGCGCGGCCCAAGCACGCCAGGTTGCCGAATCGATCGGCTATCCGGTCGTGATCAAGCCCTATGACGGTAACCACGGGCGCGGGGTATTCACCAACCTGGTCAATGGTGACGAGGTCGAGGCAGCCTACGACATCGCCCTGGACGAAGGCAGCGGCGTCATCGTCGAACGATTCATTCAGGGCAGCGAACACCGGCTGCTGGTGGTTGCCGGCAAATTGGTCGCCGCCGCTCGCGGAGACCTTGCCTTTGTGACCGGCGACGGCCACAGCTCGATCGATCAACTCATCGACCGGCAGCTCAACGCCGACCCGCGCCGGGGCAGCACCGAAGACACACCCCTCAATCCGGTACGGCTCGACTCGGCCTCCAGACTCGAACTGTCTCGGCAAGGGCTGACCGCCGAATCGGTGCTGGCCGCCGGACGGGAAGTCCTGATCCAGCGCAATGGCAATGTCGCCATCGACTGCACCGCAGACGTTCATCCCTCAACCGCAGCGCTCGCATCACTGGCGGCCAGGACGATCGGCCTTGACATCGCCGGTATCGACCTGGTCGCCGAAGACATCTCCCGCCCGCTTGCCGAGCAGCGCGGTGCGATCGTCGAGGTAAACGCCGGCCCCGGTCTGCTGATGCACCTGCGACCGGCAGAAGGTCAGGCGCAGCCGGTAGGACCTGCGATCGTCGACCATCTCTTTCCGCAAGGCGAGTCCGGCCGGATTCCGGTTGTGGGCATCACCGGCAGCCGTCATACCGGCGAGATCGCCCTCGCCGTGGCGAATCTGGCCGCACACCTGGGGCATAAAGTGGCCAGTGCGACAAGTGCCGGCCTGATGCTTGACGGCCGCCTCGTACAGTCGGGCGACTGCGCCAACTACGATGCCGGTCGCAAGACGCTGCTCAACCGATCAATCGAGTTTGCGGTCATCGAGAACGGCGCGCGTGCCATCGCCGAAGATGGTCTGGCCTATGACCGCTGCCTGATTGGGGTGGTGACATCAATCGATCCGAGCGAAACCCTCGACGATCTGTGGATCGAGACCCCTGAAGGCATGTACGGCGTGTTTCGCAGCCAGGTCGACGTGGTCCTGTCCGAGGGCACTGCCGTGCTGAACGGCGACGATGAGCAAGTTGCCGAGATGGCATCGCTGTCGGACGGCGAGGTCATCTTCTACGGTCGCGACCCTGCGACCACGGCGATCGCGGCCCACTTGGCCAAGGGCGGGCGCGCTGTCTTTCCCCGCGGACATCACGTGATTCTTGCCAGCGGCAACACCGAGACTGTCCTGCCCTCGCTGCTTACCTCAGGCACAGATCTCGACGTGCTCCTGCCCGCCGCCGCGGTGGGCTGGTCACTCGCCATGTCGCCCGAACTGCTGCGCACAAGCCTCGAAGCACCGTTGCTGAAGGCACCCGTGCGTCGTCCCGGGATCGTCCGCACGACCGCCGCGATGAGCGCCTGATCACCTCGCTGAACCCACTCATTGATGGAAATTTCCCGAATTCGTGCGCTGCGCGGCCCCAATCTCTGGAGCCGCTTTACCGCAATCGAGGCAGTCGTCAGCAGCACCAGTGCCGATCTGAACGGTATGACGATGATCGAGATGGCGGCGCGAATGAACGTGCTGTGTCCCGGCATCGGGACACCGGATACCGCGCCCGAGAACACCGCAGCAGCGCCCCATCTGCTCGGCTGGGCCGCGCTCAGACTGCAGCAGCTTGCCGGCTGCCCGGTGCGATTCCTGCAATCAAAACCCACCGCGGAGCCCGGGGTCTGTCGAATTGTCATCGAATACAGCGAAGAAGCGGTCGGACGGCTTGCTCTCGAATCGGCAAACTCGCTTTTTTGCGCAACACGTGATTCGGGCAGCTTCGTTGCAACAACGGCCATTGCCGCATTGAGCGAACTCGATGAGGACATTCGTCTGGGGCCCAGTACCGGCTCGATCGTCCAGGCTGCGATCGAGCGAGGCATTCCGTATCGACGCCTGACGCAAGGCAGTCTGGTCCAGTTCGGATGGGGCATTCACCAGCGCAGAATCCAGGCTGCCGAAATCGACAGCACCAGTGCGATCGCCGAGTCGATTGCTCAGGACAAGGAACTCAGCAAGACCCTTCTCGATTCGGTCGGCGTGCCGGTCCCCAGCGGACAATCAGTGACCGAGTTCGACGAAGCCTGGGCGGTGATGCAGTCGCTCAATGCGCCGGTGGTCGTCAAGCCCCGCGACGGCAATCAGGGCAAAGGTGTTACGGTCGATGTCGAGACGCGTGAAGAACTTGAAGCGGCCTGGGCCGCCGCGACTGAGATCAGCAGCGACATCATTGTCGAACGCTATCTTCCTGGCGACGATTACCGGTTGCTGATCGTCGGGCGCAAATTGATCGCTGCCGCACGCCGCGACCCGCCGCTGGTCATCGGCGACGGGCAACACACGGTTGCCGAACTGGTCGACCAGGTCAACAGCGATCCGCGGCGTGGCGATGGGCATGCCACACCGCTCACGCGAATCCGCTTCGATGCAATCGCTCTGGCCCGACTGGCCGCGCAAGGCATGACTGCCGAATCGATCCCCGAAGCCGGGCGTCGGGTCATTCTGCGTAACAACGCCAATCTCAGCACCGGTGGCACCGCCACCGATGTCACCGATGAGGTGCATCCGCATGTCGCCGCCCGAGCCATCGAAGCCGCACATATGGTCGGGCTCGATGTCTGCGGGGTCGATGTGGTTTGCCGAGATATCGCTCAGCCGCTTGAAGATCAGGGCGGCGGAATTGTCGAAGTCAATGCCGCACCTGGCCTTCGCATGCACCTGGCGCCATCGTTCGGCAAGCCCCGGCCGCTGGGCGAAGCGATCATCGATACGCTGTTTCCCGATGGGCACAACGGCCGTATTCCGACGGTTGCCGTGACCGGCACCAACGGCAAGACAACGACCGTACGGCTCATCACCCACCTGCTGGCACAAACTGGCCTGACTGTCGGCATGACCAATACCGACGGTGTCTTTGTGGGCAGCCAGCAAACCGATTCCGGAGATTGCAGCGGACCCAAGAGCGCCCGCAGCGTCCTGCTGCACCCCGACGCGCAAGCCGCGGTGTTCGAAGTGGCACGCGGCGGACTGCTGCGCGAAGGCATGGGTTTCGATCGGTGCGAAGTCGGCATCATCACCAATATCGGTCAGGGCGATCACATCGGCCTGAACTTCATCGAATCGGCTGAGGACGTCGCCGCGATCAAGTCGGTGGTTGCCCGAAACGTCTCGACCACTGGCGTTGCCGTGCTCAATGCGAATGATCCGCTTTGCGTGGCGATGGCCGACGATTGCCCGGGTGCGGTCACCTTTTTCGGTGACGACGCCCATCATCCGGTGATCGCCGCGCATCGTGCCAAAGGTCAGCGGGTGGTCTTCATCGATGGCGACGCGATCATCGCTGCGCAAGGCAATGCCATCTGGCGCTTCGCACTGGCCGACATCCCTCTGACCCGTGGCGGGCGCATCGGCTTTCAAATCGCCAACGCCATGGCGGCGATTGCTGCAGCGTGGGCGCTCAAGATGGACTGGGCCGTTCTGCGCCGCGGCCTGGCCAGCTTCGTGAGCGATGCCGGCAGCGCGCCCGGTCGATTCAATGTCTTCGAGTGGCGCGGCGCAACCATCATCGCCGACTATGGCCACAACCCTGATGCCATCCAGGCGCTGGTTGACGCGGTGGCCGCCTTGCCGGCCGAGCGACGTTCGGTCGTCATCAGCGGGGCGGGCGACCGTCGCGACGAGGACCTGCGCCGACAGACCCAGATCCTGGGCGATGCCTTCGACGATGTCATCCTCTACCAGGATGCGGCTCAACGCGGCCGCAGCGATGGCGAAGTCATTGCACTGCTGCGCGAGGGACTGGCCGATGCGCGTCGAACCCGGCGCATTGACGAAATTCGCGGCGAGTTCATCGCCATCGATCTGGCGCTCGAGCGACTGCGCCCGGGCGACCTGAGCCTGATCCTGGTAGATCAGGTCCAGGAAGCGCTCGAGCATATTGCAGGGCGCATCGCGCAGGACTGAACGACGCGTTCTTCGCTCAATCGGCCTGTCAGTCAGCCTGACAATCAGCCTGACAGCAACCCGATCGCGACAAACCAGCATGCTCCTTATGCGCAATTGCCCGGCGCGAGCCGGGGGCTTGCGCACGGTCAATTGCAGACCATCGCCACGCTTGCAGGCTCTTGCTCCGGACATCCGGTTCGCCGGATCAACTCACTCATGCAGGAGCCAGCCATGAAATCCGATGTGCAGATGAAGGCCGATGTCGAAGCCGAACTCGACTGGGACCGAGCGATCAATGCGACAAATGTCGGCGTCAGCGTCAAGGACGGCATCGTCACACTCAGCGGCCATATCGATACCTATGCCGAGAAGTCGGCGATTGAACGAGCCGCGCAACGGGTTGAAGGTGTCAAGGCAGTGGCGATCGAACTCGATGTGAAGCTTGCACCAGGCCATCACCGCAGCGACTCCGAGATCGCCGCCGCCGTCGAAACCGCCTTCAGCTGGCATGCACTGATTCCTGCCGAACGGCTCAAAGTCAGGGTCGAGAAAGGATGGGTGACGCTGTCAGGCGAACTCGACTGGGACTACCAGCGCCGCAGTGCGCAGACGGCTGTGCGGGCCCTGACCGGCGTCGTCGGCGTCACCAACAGCATCACCCTGAAACCGCAGACCACGTCGCCCAATGTGGCCGGCCGAATCCGGGAAGCCCTGACCCGCCGGGCCGAACGCGAAGCCCGCAACATCGACGCCACTGTCAACGGCTCGACCGTCACCCTGCACGGCAGCGTGCATACCTGGGCCGATCGCGCGGCCGCCGAAGGCGCCGCCTGGTCGGCGATTGGCGTGACACGTGTCGTGAACGAGCTGAAGGTCGGCGGCTAGCTCTCTCGCAGAATCGACGACCTGTCACGGTTCGGCGAGTCGTCGTGCACTTCACGTTCCGAACCGAATCTGATTCACCCGAACACTTCTCAATGAAGGATGACCATCATGAACGACCTGCTTCCGATCGATCCCTTTACCGTCAACCCTTTCGAAGACACCCTGCGCGGCATGATGCGGCCATGGCGCATGGATCAGCTCGAGCGCGTGCCCCAGATCAGGATCGATCTGACTGAAAGCGATACGAGTTACAGCATCAAGGCCGATATCCCCGGCGTTCGCAAGGAGGACCTTGATGTCCGCATCGAGGGCAATCAGGTGACGATCGGCGCTGAGGTCAAGAAGGAGCGCGAGGAAAAGAAGAATGGCCGCGTCTTGAGAAGCGAGCGCCAGTACGGCTACGCCAGCCGCAGCTTTTCGCTGCCGAGCTCACTGGATGACGCCAAGGCTGAAGCGAAATACGAGAATGGTGTGCTTGAACTGACGATTCCGAAGAAGGGCTCAGGCAACGGCCGCAAGCTGTCGGTGCATTGAATCCCGTGGGTCGCGCCGAACGTCGGTGCGACCCGGACGGGGAGTGAGCTCAGGCCGAAATCCGGTTCGGGCTGGTGCCTTTCGTGCGAGCCCGCGATCGCTTGTCTTCGCTGCCGCGCGCGCCCCGGTCATCGACCATCCCGCGGGTCATGCGGGCAAAGGCCTTGAGCGCCTCGACATCGAGGATGCCGATTTCGCGATTGTCGACGCTGATGAACCCCCAGTTCGCGAGCTCGCCGAACGAGCGGCTGACGGTTTCGTGCGCCACCCCGAGATGACTCGCGATGTCGCGGCGACTCATCGGCAGACGCAACTGCCGCGATGATTGACCGTAGACCGCCATTCGGGCCGAGCGCTGCAGCAGGAACCGCGCAAGCCTGACTTCGGAGGCCACCGCCGCCATCACCTCGGCAATCTCGCTGGCGCGTGCAAGCTGGCTGCTGAGCGCATGCTGAAGGGCCGTGTCGAGCGCGCCCACTCGATGGCGCAGTCCATCGATTTCACGGAGTCCCAGGGCATAGACACTGGCCTCTTCGAGCGCAATCGCACTGGCCGGATGGCGACCGTTGCAAAGCGCATCGAAGCCCAGCACCTCGGCGCGCCCTGCGAATCCCAGCACCTGCTCATAGCCGTCCTCGGCAATCCGCAGTGTCTTGAATGTGCCGCAACGCACGATATGCACCGCATCAGACTGCGTGCCCTCGTGAAAGAGCGTGGATGCGGCACTGACGCGGCGCAGGGGCACCAGAATCGTATCGGTCAGTCTGCGATCATCAGGCTCGACGCCCAGCAAAAGCAGCAGATCCGTCAATCTGCCCTGCGGCGCTTCGGCCGCCGCCGCGACCGGTCTGACATACCAGCCCTGCTGAGGGCCGGTCTGGTTCGTATCCTGTGAGCGATCCTGGAACATAAGCACCCCGCTGATTGCCTGTCGAGTCGCGCCGGATGACGCATCGCTACAGGCTGTTCCTGCGCGGCCTTCATCGCCATCGGCAGGATCTGTGACTTGCGGGCGCAAGTGCCTCCTCAAGGCAAGGAGAACGCCTCGGGATCATGCAGGATCGATCCGACCGATGTCGCACTGCGGCGTGAACGGCGCCTGATTCGACGAAGCCAGCGCGGCTGCAACCGATTTTGCATTCTTGCCCTGACTCGGACATCCTGCGGCCTTCCCGCGACAGTGCCCCGCTCATCTCCTGCCGAACCTGACCTCCTCCGATGATCTCCACCTTTTTGCATGCCGACGACCCGATCGTGTTCAGCACGATCTTTGCAATTTATGCCCTGAGCGCCGTGATGATTCACCTGCTCTGCTTTGACCGGCGGACACGCACTTTCGTGGCGAGCTTTGGCGGGGTAGTGGCGCCTTTATTCATGGTGGCATTGACCATGTTCGCGCTGACCGCAGCCTTCCTGGGAGCCTCGGTATGGTCCAACTTCCAGAGCAATTCGGATGCAGTTAAAAAGGAGAGCGTTGCGATCGCCGCTTATATCGCCTATGTCGACGCGTTTCCGGATCTGAAAAAGGAGGGCTTGCACGAACTGGCCCGAGCCTATGCCGCCTCGGTCATCGAGGTCGAATGGCCGCTGATTGCGCAGTCAAAGGACTCGCCCGAAACCGATCAGAAGTTTTCGCAGCTATTGCACACAACGGTGGCGGTGATCTCGCAGCTTGAAAGCCCTTCGCCGGCGCTGTACACACTGACCCGAGCGATTGAAAGCGTGACGGCGGCGCGGCTGACGCGGCTAAGCCTTGTGCATCAGGATGTCGACAGCGCGAGATGGTTGTGCACGTTCATTCTGGGATTGCTCGCGCAGTTCGGGATAGCGATCGTCCATCTCGGCAACCGACGGTCCAACGCACTTGCCCTGACACTGGGCACCACATCGATATCGGTCATGCTTGCCTTCATTGCGCTTGCGGTCAGCACGCACCAAGGCGCCGTCTCGATTTCGAAGTCGCCGTTCGAGCAGATCCTGGTGATGCCAAGGTACTGAGCCTCTGGCAACTCGACGCAAACGAGCAACGACACCAAAAAGTATCGGCGTCAGAAATGTGGTGGGCCTCCCGTGAGTCGAACACGGCACCAACGGATTCGGGTTTGTGTGGCTTTCGCCACTCCCTGGACTTTGCCTTCACCTTATCTGTCCGACTTAGGTGGGTGCCGTCAAGTCTCTACACCTTCAACGATGCGCAGGCATCGAAGCTTGGCTCGGCGTTGCCTTATGCAGGAGATGCACTTAGGTTTCACCGACTTTGACACCATCCCATACGCCGTTTCCGAATCGTATGGCACAACTTGCGCTATGAGTCCGCTGCTCTAACCAAGCATGAGCTAGAGGCCCGCCGGCTGATGATACCGTCTCCGGGCTGCAGCAAGCGTCGCGATAGAATCCGGCGGCGGAACAAATACTTTTTATCAGGGGACGTCGATGCGCTGGGAAGATGGACGACAAAGCAGCAATGTGGAAGACCGAAGGGGGATGAAGATGCCCGGCGGCAAGGCCGGTGGCCTGGGCATCGTCGGTATCGGTATTGCACTGCTGGCCAGCTGGATACTCGGCATCAACCCCATGGTCGCGCTCGGCCTGGTCCAGGGTGTCAGCCAGCTCGGCAGCCCCAGCACACCCCAGCAGGTGCAAGGCCAGACCGGGCCGGTCGCCGATACCGGCGGCAAGTTCACCTCGATCATCCTCGCCAGCACCGAAGATGTCTGGGCCGACGTCTTCAAAAAGGCGAATCAGCAATACCGCCCTCCCAAACTGGTGATCTTCGATGGCGTCACGCCCACCGCCTGCGGCACCGGGCAAAAGGCTGCCGGTCCTTTCTACTGCCCCAACGATCAGACGGTCTATATCGACCTGAGCTTTTATCGCATGCTGAAGCAGCAGTTCGCATCGCCCGGCGATTTCGCGCAGGCCTATGTGGTGGCGCACGAAGTCGGCCATCATGTGCAGAACCTGCTGGGCACCATGAAACAGGTGCAATCGATGCAGCAACGCGCCGGCGAGCGGCAGGCCAATCAGTTGTCGGTGCGCCTCGAGTTGCAGGCCGACTGCTATGCCGGCGTGTGGGCGCATCATTCGCAGCAGGCCCGCAACTGGCTCGATCGCGGCGACATCGAGGCCGGCCTGAATGCCGCCTCGCAGATCGGCGACGACAAGATGATGAAGCGCTCGCAAGGCGTGGTGGTGCCGGATGCCTTCACCCACGGATCGGGTGAACAGCGCCGCTATTGGTTCGCCGCTGGCATGAAGTCGGGACAGCCCGGCGCCTGCGATACCTTCAAGCAGACCTCGCCCTGAGCGACAATCGGATCCTTTGCTGACAAGGTCGGCGAACCATCTGTTCGCTGCCGGCGATGCATGACCCAACCCGGAGGATCCCCATGAACGCGACACGATCGAGTCGGTGGCCGATCGCGGCCTGCTTCATTGCGCTTACAGCGGTTGCGGGATGCGCCACAAGCGTCATCGAGGGACCGTGGTCGGATGCCTCCTTCTCCAATCGCTCGCTGCTCAGGTCAAGGGTGCTGGTGAGTTGCCGGGCGCCCGATGTCAGCCTTGCCCGTATCTGCGAAGACAACCTGGCCAGCGGACTGCGCGACGCAGGCGTGGTGGTGCTGCGAACGCCCGAACCGATCGAGGCGGCCGGGGGCATACCGGCGGTGCTGAGCGCCGCGAAGGCCATGTCGGCTGACAGCGCCGTGATTTCATCGGTCTCGATCTCGGCCAACAATCCTTACGGGACGTCCTTGCCATGGGGCTATCCCGGGGGCCTGTATGGCGGGTTGTATGGCGGCCTGGGTGGCGGCGTCGGCGTTGGCCGAGGCGTTGCCCTGGGCGGCGGGTTGGGGTTTCCGCTTGGCGGCGTCCAGGCCGCGACCGCGTTCAGCGAAGCGACCAGTGTGTTCGAGGTCTCAAGTGGCCAGGAGCTGTGGTCGGTCAGAGTGCCGCCGACCGCCAGCGACGACGCGGCGATCCAGGTCGCCAGGCTGTCGGGCGCATCGATCGATGCGATGCGCCGCGCGGGTCTGCTCGGGCCGATGGCGATCAAACCGAAATGACGGTCGATACCCCAGAGCCGCCGCTCGAGCCGGTGTTCAATGAACCCTGGGAGGCGCGCGCTTTTGCGCTGGTGGTGGCGATGTCGCAGGCAGGCCATTTCACCTGGGGGCAATGGGTCGAATCGCTGGCCCATGAAATCGCCCAGGCCCAGGCCATTGAGGCGGCCGGCGGCAAACCGACCTCCTATTTCGAACAATGGCAGTCTGCCGCTGAAAAGCTGATGATCGACAAAGGGATGACCTCGGTCGATCAACTGAGGGCCCGGCGATTCGCTATTGCGGTCTCCGGGCCCACCCATGTCCTGAAGTCGGGCTGAGCCGACTCAGGACCGGGTGCAGGGCACCACCGCAGCGTGCTTGCTGCGGGGCCTTTGCTTACTGCTGCAGCTTGTAAAAACCAACCAGCTTCGAAATCTCTACCTGGCGCGAGCTGCGTGCCCAGAGTTCGAGGGCATCCACTTTCCAGCCCACCGCGTACTGGCCCATCTGGCCCACCCCGACCGGCGTATCGCAATGCGTATCGCTGATCGACTGCCGGCTGCACTTGATGATCGCGCCGCGCGCATTGGTCGATACGTTGACCGTGTCACTGAACCTCGGGCTGGCGCCGGTCGGCGGCTTGCCGAAGACGCTGATCGAGGTCGGCGCGAGTGCTCCCGACGGAACCCGCCAGAAAGCGGTGCCACTGGTGCCAATGTCGACCCAATTGGGCGAAGCCGCATCAGGCGCATCGAAGGGGAAAGCACCGAGGGCACTGGATCCCTCGATCACGGCGGCGCGGGCGGGCGCGGTGAGGTCGACGAAGGTCGTCGCCGCCACCTCGGCCAGCGTCATGGCACGGCTGTTGGTGCGATAGGTCTGCACCACGTTCGGCGTGACACCATCGGCATGGAAGAACTCGAGCTTCCAGACCGACTGGTCCGGGATCGTCCGGATGATGTCGTCGGTCGCGGTCGCCGGATCGGAGAAGACGATCGCAGTTTCCTTGTCCTTCGGCAGGCCCGGCGTCGTCGGATCGATATAGCGACCGGCCAGGCGCAGCACGCTGGTCGATGCGAGCACTGCGGGGTTGCCACCTTGAGCAGGCTGCTTTTCGATCACCAGATATGACAGCCCTGAGGTCGGCCGGTAGGTCACGACATTGCCCTTGGGCGTGGTCACCAGCACCTTGCTGAAGACTGCGTTTCCGCCGACAGTGCGATTGGCAATCCAGATGTTGTAGCCGGTGTTGATGCTCGAGAAGGCCGGCGTGTTAACCAGATCGCGCATCTGGGCGTAAGGCCTGACAGTGGCGTTGTATTTGTACTGGTTGCCGATCAGCTTGAAGCTATCGTCGACCTTGCGCGCCACCATGTTCTCGTTGTCGGTGCTGCCGTCGGCAGCGGTCCAGCGATAGGAAAAGACATAGTCGCCGTTGACCCGCTTGAATTCGAAAGCGCCGCGGTCAAAGACGACACCGGGGCTGCCCGATTTGAACATGCCGCTGAAGGCGCTGGTGGGGCTGACGGTCGCACCGTTGCTCAGGAAGCTCGCCGGGTCGTTATTGAGGAAGAGGCTGGTGCAGGCTGGCGACTTGGGCATCGACCCGGTCGCCGAACCGTTTGTGACCCGATCGGCCAGCGGCACCGCATAGCAGGCGGTCATCCGCTTGAGCATGTCGCTCACCAGCACCGCCACATTGTCGTTGCCAAGCGATTCGGCGCTGACCGAGCCGGTCGGCAGCGGCGCGATCACGGTGTCGCTGCTCTTGAAGCTGATCCGAATCGGATCGGAATCGCTGGCACTGGGCGCCGCTTTCACGGTGACTTCATTGTTGGCGCCGGTGCCGTCCGGACGCACGCTCACCTGCACAAGATCGAGCAGCCGGTCCTGACCGGTGCCGTCGGCCTTGAAGGCGGTGGTGATCGGGTCGCCCTGGGTGCCGAGCGCATCGAGCAGCGGCTTGAGCGCGGTCATGACCCGATCGACCGAGGCCTTGACCTTGGCCGCATCGACACTCGCCGGGGTGGATTTGATGTCGTCGACCAGTTGCTCCGGGTTGCCGTTGGAGGCCAGGGTCGAGGCAATGAGGTTGGTCAGCGGGGTGATGTTGACCGTGCCGGTGTTTGCATCGGGCGCGACGCTCACCAGCCTGGTGTCATCGAGGGTAGCGACCAGCACGAAAGGCGGCTTGGGCGAGGTGCCGAGATCGCAGGTGTAGGCGCCGTCCGAGCCGGTCTTGACCTCGCACACCACCGCACCGGTGGCGTCATAGATCTTCAGGTCGGCATCGGCCAGCGCGGCGCCGGTGGCAGCGGTGCCGGACAGCACGACCGAGCTGGGCGTCGTCGGAATCGTGGTGGTGCCGCCGGTGGTAGTCGTGCCGCCGGTCGATGTCGATCCGGTGGTCGTCGAGGAATCTGAGCCGCCGCATCCGGCAAGGGCGATACATCCGGCGCCCAGCAGGGCGAGGGTCAGGCGTTTGGGGGTGAAAGTCAATTTGATCTCCGGTCATTGAATTCGCGGAGTTATTCCATCGGACGAGGCTGTTGAAAAACAGGCATTTCTTCCACACCCCCTCTGCACGGACAATACCGGCCGATAAACGGTATGGCAGGCTTGGCGATCAGGCCACACGCCGGCTTTTCGGCTCCCCCTGGGTCAGCGCGAGCAGGGCACCAAGGGCCAGCACCAGGGCCGACGCAGTCAGCCCCGGTCGCAGCGACCCCCAGTGGTCGGCGACCCAGCCGGTCGCCACCGGCCCAACCATCTGGCTGGCGGCAAAGACGATGGTGAAGGTGGCCATTGCCGAGCCCCAGGCTGGCTTGGGCAGCCAGTGCTTGATCAGGCTGCTGATTGCCGAGGGGGCGCTGAACATCGACAGCCCGAAGAGCACCGCCGAACTCAGCAGCGCAATTGGGTGAATCGACACCATCGGCAGCATCGCGCCGATCGCAGAAGTGGCCAAGATCGCAGCAAGCGGGCGGCCGCCTCGCCAGCGCTCGCAGGGCCCGGCCCACACCATCGGTGCCAGCAGGGTCGCCGCGCCCAGCACCACCCAGACCGACATCACCAAGCCGACGCCCGCGCCATTGATGCGCATCCAGGCGATCACGAAGGTCATATAGCCGATGTAGCCCAGACCGAAGCACAGATAGGCAAGCAGCTGCCTCATGAAAGGCAGCACCGCCCAGCGGGCACTGCCGGCGGCCGCACCCGGCTCGTCGATCTGCCAGGCCGCCCAGATCGCCGCCACTGACATCACCAGCCCGGCAACCCCCATAGCGCGCCAGGCCAGTGGCCAGGCCGCATCACCGACCTGCTGCAGCAGCAGCGGGATCGCCACACCGCACAGCATCAGGCCGATGCCGGCGCCGGCAAAGAACATCGCAATGGTTGTGGTGGCGCGCTCGGGGCGACCCGGAAAGACATTGCCCGACAGCGCGCCGCCGCAGATGAAGACACAGGCGCCACCGATGCCAGACAGCACCCGCAGGAACGACAGCAGCGGAACGTCGCGCACAAAACCGGTGGCCAGCACGGTCAGCGAGGTCAGCACCATGCCGATCGCAAAGAGCCGCCGGTTGCCCAGCCGCCCGACCACCGCCCGCACCGCCACCGCACCGATCAGGTAGCCGGCGGCATTGGCGGTGTTGAGCCCGCCGGCCTGCGACCAGTCGAGCGCAAGGTCGGTGCGCATCGCAGGCAGCACCAGCGCATAAGCGAACCGGGCAAAGGAGTTTGAGACCGCGGGGCCGAAGGAGAGCAGGAAGGCAATGAGAAAACCGCGGGTCATATTGGCATCCTAGCGGAGCCGTGACAGGTGACCTCGCCAAGGGAGATCGGAATCCGCATCCGGGCCGCATGACGGCATGCGCAGCGATTCAGGCAAAGTGCCAACTTCGACACAAATGCTGAAAAAAGCGATCCGATCGGGCGCAGGACAGCACCGCTTGTCGGTTCAGCGGTTGTTGCGGCCTGTCGGATGACGAAGACTGGCAGGGCTTACGCGGAGAAACCATGGCTCAGCCCCAATATCGACTTGTCACCCGCTCCGACTTCGACGGACTCGTGTGCGCCGTGCTGCTGCGCGAAATCGGCCTGATCAACGAGATCCTGTTCGTTCATCCGAAGGACATGCAGGACGGCAAGATCGAGATCACCGAGCGCGACATCACCACCAACGTGCCCTATGTCGCGACGGCCCGACTGGCCTTCGACCATCACTCGTCGGAGATCGTTCGCAACACCTCACAGGTCGGCAACCATGTGATCGACCCGAACGCCCCCTCGGCGGCGCGCGTGGTGTGGCAGTACTACGGCGGCCGTGAAGCCTTTCCGAATGTCACCGAGCAGCTGATGCGTGCGGTCGACCAGGCCGACTCGGCCCAGTACAGCGTCGAGGAAGTGCTGCATCCGAAAGACTGGACGATGCTCGGATTCCTGATGGATGCCCGCACCGGCCTCGGCCGTTTTCGCAATTTCAGGATCTCGAACTATCAGCTGATGATGGCGCTGATCGATGCCTGTCGAACGCTGACGGTCAAGGAAATCATGGCCTTGCCCGATGTACGCGAACGCATCGACCTCTATTTC
The DNA here is from genome assembly GCA_947487165.1 of Burkholderiales bacterium. Taxonomy (GTDB): domain Bacteria; phylum Pseudomonadota; class Gammaproteobacteria; order Burkholderiales; family Burkholderiaceae_E; genus UBA4615. The sequence goes on along the minus strand of CANKWX010000004.1, from coordinate 53,598 downwards.
GAACACGAAGGCAAGGCGGTCGACCAGCTGCTGTCGGCATCGACCGTGCACGGCAATGTCGTCGTGGTCGACATGCGCGACCAGGATCCGATCTGGGCGACCAACCGGTTCATGATCTATGCGCTGTTCCCTCAGTGCAATGTCTCGATTCATCGGATGTGGGGCCTGCACAAACAGAACGCGGTCTTTGCCATCGGCAAATCGATCTTCGAGCGCACCTGTGCCACCAACGTGGGCGACCTGTGCCTGCGATATGGCGGCGGCGGGCATGCGGCCGCCGGCACCTGCCAGGTCGAACACTCGATGTCGGATCGGGTCCTGTCGGAGCTGCTCTCGAGCATGCAGCGCGACGAGGCCCTGCGCCTCGAGGCGCAGCGCGGCGCCTGAATTCAGGCGGCCGCAGCAACCGAGCGGCTTAGAGGTATGTCCCGGCGAGCATCAGCACCTCGCCGCCCGAGCCGATCTTGAACCGTGCGATGCCGGCACCGCGCGCGGTATCGACACCGCCCAGATCAAGCATCCGGATGCCCTGCGCCTTGAGCATCTGCAGGCCCTGCCACAGCAGCAGATTGTGGGCACCGAGATCGCGACCCGCGTCGCCGACCCAGCCGACCTGATAGGTCGCCGCTTCGCCGTGGATGAGAAAGAGCATCCCGGCCACTGCATCACGCCCGAGATCGGCCCGCAAGGTGAGCATCGCATCGGTGCGACGGTCGCGCCCGGCCTGGCCACAGGCCACCTGCCAGGCCTCGACGAATCCGTCTGGCAGCGCGATATAACGTTTTTCGCTGCGCTGCGCGAGCTCACGATCGAGCAGCCACCGATACTGCGCGGGCTTGCCGCCGACCTTTTGCACTTTGAGGGTCGAGCGTTCGGCGGCGGCCAGACGGTTACGCCACTTGCCGTGCATGGCCGCGCGCAAGGCAGCGACGTCCTGCGTGAGGTCGATGCGCACCGTGGCATGGCCGGTCATGACCCGGATCAGGCGACGAACACCGGCTGTATCGGCACTCACCGCATCGGGCGTGAGCAGGATCGCCCGCGGCCAGCGCACCGGTGCACTGCGCTTGAGCAGTCGACAGGCGGCTTCGCGGTCGGTGGGCGACAGATCGGCAGACCAGACCGGCCCATGCGAACACAGGGCGAGTGCGGCGATTCCGCCGATGCGCCTGACCAGAAACTGGGCAATGCCGACCAGCCGCCCATCGTGAATGACGGCCGCGCGCAGGCAGCGCGTGCCCAACGCCTGCATCGCCTCGCCGTAGGCCCAGTCCTGCTGAAGCGCTGCCGCCGCGGTACGATGCAGCGCATCCCATGTCGTGCGCTCGATTCCGGTCCAGATCACCTGCATCGTTCAAGTGTACGGCGAACCGGCAAGCTGCCGGACCCTCGGTTGCCGATGCCACGATAAACCGCCTGTGATGAAGCGCTGACCGCTGCCATGCCCCTGCTGATCAAACGTCCCGAAAACGTGCTCGGCCACGCGCTGCCCGAACCCCGGATCACGCTCGCCGGCGCCCTGCTGCTGGCACTCGCCGTGAGCGTTCCCGTGCTGGTGCTGGGATCACTGCTCGATCTGTTCGTGCAGTGGATCTTCGGCGTCTGCGTGGGCTTGTGGTGTCTGGTCTGATCTGATCTGATCGCAGCCCAGCCGCGAGACAGCGGTCGCAAGGGCCGCCAATGACCTCTCGGTAGCCATTCAGTGGCACCTCAGCGGCACCTCAGCGGCACCTCAGTGGCACCTCGGTGGCACCTCGGTGGCAGCTCATTCGCCCGTGTTAAATTCGCCTCAAACAAAGCTGAGGAGACCTCATGTACGCCGGCCATTACGCTCAACTGAACCCTGACCGCCCCGCCTTCATCATGGCGTCGAGCGGTGAATCGGTGTCCTACGCCGAGTACGACGCCCGCACCAATCGGCTCGCGCATCTGCTGCGCGGGGAGGGCCTCAAGCGGCTCGACCATTACTCGGTGTTCATGGAAAACAATTCCCGCTTCCTCGAGGCCTGTGGTGCCGGCGAACGATCGGGGCTCTACTGCACCTGCATCAATTCCTTTCTGACCGCAGACGAGCTGGCCTACATCCTGAACAACAGCGAGTCTCAGGTGCTGATCACCTCGATCGGCAAGGTGGAGGTCGCGCTGAAAGCGATTGCGCAAGCGCCTCGCATCAAGCGCTGCCTGGTGGTGGGTGGCGCGGGTGCCGAACTGCCGGCGCGTATCGGCGACTGCCTGGTCAGCGATTACGCGGCCGCCCTGGCGGAATTCCCGCCCACACCGATTGCCGATGAATGGCTCGGCACGCCGATGCTCTATTCCTCAGGCACCACCGGCCGGCCAAAAGGCATTGTCAGGCCTCTGCCCGAATCGCCCCCCTCCCAAGCGCTGCCGCTCTTCGATTTCCTGTCGAAACTGTGGCGTTATCGCCCGGACATGATCTATCTGTCACCGGCGCCGCTCTATCACTCCGCTCCGCAGGCGGCGGTGTCGCTCACGATCCGCAATGGCGGCACCGTGATCATCATGGAGCACTTCGACCCCGAGCAATACCTGGCCCTGATCCCGAAATACAAGGTCAGCCATTCGCAGCTGGTGCCGACGATGTTCAGCCGCATGCTCAAGCTGCCGCAGGCCACACGCGAGGCCTACGACCTGTCCTCGCTCGAAATCGCGATCCATGCGGCGGCGCCCTGCCCTGCGCAGGTGAAAGAGCAGATGATCGAATGGTGGGGGCCGATCATTCACGAGTACTACGGTGCAACCGAAGGACTTGGCTTTACCGCCTGCGACAGCGCCGAGTGGCTGGCGCATCGGGGCAGCGTCGGTCGGGTACTGATGGGCGATCTGCACATCCTCGACGACAACATGCAGCCCTCGCCCAAAGGTACGCCTGGCGAGATCTGGTTCAAGAGCGGCTCACCCTTCGTCTATTTCAACGACCCTGAGCGCACCGCCGAGACACGCTCGGCAGACGGCACGATGAGCACCGTGGGCGACGTGGGTTATGTCGACGATGACGGCTTTCTCTATCTCACCGATCGCTCGACCTTCATGATCATCTCGGGCGGCGTGAATATCTATCCGCAGGAATGCGAAAACCTGCTGATCACGCATCCCAAGGTCGCCGATGCTGCGGTGTTCGGTGTGCCGAACGTCGATCTCGGCGAGGAGGTCAAGGCAGTCGTTCAGCCGATGCCCGGCGTGACCGCCAATGATGAGCTCGCACAGGAACTGATCACGTTTTGCCAGCAGAACCTGGCCAAGCTCAAGTGCCCGCGATCGATCGATTTCATCGACGCCATGCCCCGGCTGCCGACCGGCAAGCTCTACAAGAAACCGTTGCGCGAGAAGTACTGGGCCGGACACAAGAGCCGCATCGTCTGAGGCAGGCGGGCGAGCCGCAAAAAGAAAGCCTGCGTGTGCAACGCAGGCTTTTTTTTCAGCGATTGAGGCGCATCAGCGCCCCGATCAGATCAGGACTGACCGCCTTCCAGGAAACTCTTGAGCTTGTCGGCCCGTGACGGGTGACGCAGCTTGCGCAGGGCCTTGGCTTCGATCTGACGGATTCGCTCTCGCGTGACATCAAACTGCTTGCCGACTTCCTCGAGCGTATGGTCGGTGCTCATCTCGACACCAAAGCGCATCCGCAGCACCTTGGCCTCGCGCGGCGTCAGCGAATCGAGCACTTCCTTGACCACATCGCGCATTGAGCCGTGGAGTGCGGCATCGGCAGGCGCCAGCGTGGCGGTGTCTTCGATGAAGTCGCCCAGATGCGAGTCGTCGTCGTCACCGATCGGGGTTTCCATCGAGATCGGTTCCTTGGCGATCTTGAGGATCTTGCGGATCTTGTCCTCGGGCATCTCCATCTTGACCGACAGCGTCTGCGGATCGGGCTCGTTGCCGGTCTCCTGCAGAATCTGGCGGCTGATCCGGTTCATCTTGTTGATGGTCTCGATCATGTGCACCGGAATGCGGATGGTGCGGGCCTGGTCGGCAATCGAACGCGTGATCGCCTGGCGGATCCACCAGGTGGCGTAGGTTGAAAACTTGTAGCCGCGACGGTATTCGAACTTGTCGACCGCCTTCATCAGGCCGATGTTGCCTTCCTGGATCAGGTCGAGGAACTGCAGACCGCGGTTGGTGTATTTCTTGGCAATCGAGATCACCAGTCGCAGATTGGCCTCGGTCATCTCGCGCTTGGCTTTGCGCGCCTTGGCCTCTCCCATGGCCATCTGCTTGTTGATGTCCTTGAGATCGGGCAGCGGCAGCACCACGCGGGCCTGCAGGTCGATCAGCTTTTGCTGCATGTCTTGAACCGCCGGGATGCTGCGACGCAGCCGCTCGACGTAGGGACTGTTGATCTCGGCCTCGCGCTCGACCCAGCGCAGATTGGTCTCGTTGCCAGGGAATGACGAGATATAGCGCTCGCGCGGCATGCCAACCTTGTGAACGCAGATCTCGGCGATAGCGCGCTCGAGGGTGCGAACCTCGTCAACCTGACTGCGCAGGGTGTCGCACAGGCGCTCGACCATCTTCGCAGTGAAGCGAATGGTCATCAGCATTTCCTGCAACTCGGCCTGCGCCTTGAGATAGGGCTTGGACTTGTAGCCTTCTTTTTCGTAGGCCACCCGCATGCGGTCGAACCACAGGCGAATGTGATCGAATTTCTCGAGTGATGCGCGACGCAACTCCTGCATTTTCGCGGTGTTCGCGCTGTTGGCGTCGGCTTCGGCGTCTTCGTCGTCTCCGAAATCGGCGGCAGCCGCGGCGGCAACAGCCGCCGGTTGCGGTGGCGTAAAGTCTTCGACCGCATTCGGGTCGATCAGGCCATCGACCGCTTCGTCGATGCGCATGGTTTCGGCACGAATCTTGTCAGCCGCGACCAGCACTTCGGCAATGGTCGTCGGGCAAGCCGAGATCGCCATCACCATGTACTTCAGGCCTTCTTCGATTCGCTTGGCGATCTCGATTTCGCCTTCACGGGTCAGCAGTTCGACCGAACCCATCTCACGCATATACATGCGGACCGGATCGGTGGTGCGACCGAATTCGGAGTCGACCGTCGAGAGCGCGGCTTCGGCCTCTTCTTCGGCGTCTTCATCGGACGAGACGACCGGCGTGTTGTCGTTGATCAGCAGCGTCTCGGCGTCGGGAGCACGTTCGTAGACCGTGATGCCCATGTCGCTGAAGGTGGTGATGATCGAGTCGATCGCCTCGGCATCGACCAGATCTTCGGGAAGATGGTCGTTGATCTCGGCATAGGTCAGGAAGCCGCGCTCCTTGCCAAGCTTGATCAGCAACTTGAGCTTGTTGCGCTTGACCTCGAGTTCCTCCTCGGAGTTGCCCTGGTTATAGGCCAGCGCATCGCGGATCAGTGCCTTTTCGCGGGCGCGTTTGTCACGCGCTTTGGCCTTGGGCGGCGGCGGGGCAGGAATGACGACCTTATCCGCCTCGTTATCGCCGTCCTCGAGCGCATCGACCGGATCACCGGCGGCCAGATCGTCATCGGCATCGGACGGGACTGCATTGCGCTTGGCAGTCGCGGTGGCTGCACCCTTCGCAGCCTTTGCCGGCTTTGCGGGTTTGTCAGCCTTGCCGGCTTTGGCGGGCTTGGCTGCTGCGACCGGCGCCTTTACAGGAACCGACGGGCTTTGGGCGGCCGGGGCGGCGGCAGACTCAAGGACCACAGCGGCCTTGGCTGGGGCGGCCTTGGCAGCGCCAGCCTTAGATTTGACAGCCGGGGCGAGGCTTGATGCATCCGCAGCCGGGGCGGCGCTGGCAGCCGCCACGGAAGGCTTTGATGCGCCCGCCTTGGTTGCCGCGGCCTTGGCGGCGGGAGCCTTTGTCGGGGCGGACTTGGACGCTGCGACCTTCGGTGCAGAAACCTTCACGGCTTTGGCCGGCACAGCCTTTGCTGCCTTCACTGCCGTTGCTTTCACCGCGCTTGCCTTGGCTGCCGGAGCCTTGACCACAGCGGGCTTGAGGGTCGGAGCCTTTGCAGCCGGCTTGCCGGCTGCCGTCGCGCTCGAGGTCCGGGAAGAAGGCGGCTTGCTGGAGGCAGCCTTGGCTGATGCTGGCTTGACTGACGCTGGCTTGACTGATGCTGACTTAGATGACGCTGACTTGGATGACGCCGGCTTGGTGACCGCGGGTTTTGCAGGGCTTGGCCGTGAGCTTGCGGCAACCGACCGCGATGACGTTGCGACCTTGCTGGCCCCCTTGGCAGTGGCCGCACGAGCGCTGGCTACCTTGGCCGCTGACGCCGCCACAGGCGATTTGCCTGCCGCTTTAGTTTCAACCTTAGTGTCAACCTTCGTGACTACCCTCGAGGCAGCCTTTTTTTCGATCTGAGCCGCTGCAGATTTTGACGCCATCGATTTTGTCGTTGCCACGTTTGCCTTTGTCACTTTTGAGGATGTCTGGCTGGCTGCGCGAACTTTCGTTGCTGCAACCGACCCTGCCCGCACAACGGTTGTGGCGCGAGTATCTGCCGCCTTTTCGCGCTGAATTTTGCTTGATTTGCTCACAACCGGTCCTCGCAAGGAAGAGACGTCGGGGAAACCTTTGATTATAACTTAAGCCGATCACCCGGACGTGAGGGCTTTGCGCATCGCTTGTAAATCCGCATAGCGTTCACGGTCGGCCTCCGACTGCAGCCCTCCCGCGGCCAGGCGATCGATTTCCTCACGCACCCGCTGCAGCCGCAGCTGATTCAAGGCGCCTTCGAACTCACGCCTGGCCTCGGCCGGGTCCAGATCCGACAGAAGCCCTCGATCGGCAGCCGCCTCGGCCTCGAGCGCCGCCGCCAGCGGCGGATCAGCCTCCCGGATCGACTCGATCACCGCGCCAAAGCTCGCGCCCGACGGCAGCGTTGCGAGACGCGCCGTCCAGTCGATGATTGGCTCGGGCAGCAAGTCGCTTGACCAACTCTCCTGAGCCAAAAAAGGATGCAGCGCCAGCAGCAGCCTTGCCCTGCGTTGCAGGTCGGGCAGCGCAGCCTGCATCACCGGCGTCCGGCGCCAATCGCGAGAGGCGGTCCATTCGGACTGGCGGGCGGTCCGGTCGCGGGCCCATCCCGGTCGCTCGGTCGCATTGCCGCGAGCCCCGGTGTCAGCGCGCGACGGGCCTGCGCGCTGCGCTGGCGAATCGGGCTGGATGAACTGCAGAAGATCCTCGGCACGAATGCCGACCCGTGTAGCAAGCGTTTGCACAAGCTGCATGCGCAAGGCGGCCGGCGGAAGCGCCAGCAGCAAGGGCCGGGCTTCGGCCTGAAGGCGGGCACGGCCCTCGGAGGTCGACAGGTCGACCCGTGACGACAGTTCGCGCAGCAGAAACTCGGACAAGGGCTGCGTGGCCGCCAATTCGGCGACAAAACCCTCGGCACCGTGGGCGCGCACGAAGCTGTCGGGATCGTGCTCGGCAGGCAGAAACAAGAAATCGATCCGCTTGGTGTCGGCAGCATGGGGCAGGCAGCCCTCCAGCGCCCGCCATGCGGCCCTGCGTCCGGCGGCGTCGCCATCGAAGGCAAAGACCACCCGATCGACCAGACGCAGCAGCTTTTGCGCATGCAGGGCGGTGGTGGCCGTGCCCAGGGTCGCGACCGCATTGCGTACGCCGTGCTGCGCCAGCATCACCACATCCATGTAGCCCTCGACGACGATGACGCAATCGGCTGCCCTGATGGCATCACGTGCCTCGAACAGCCCATAAAGTTCGCGGCCTTTCGAGAACAGCGCGGTCTCGGGCGAATTGAGGTACTTCGGCTCGCCCTTACCCATCACCCGGCCACCGAATCCGATGACCTGACCGCGCGGATTGCGGATCGGGAACATGATCCGGTCGCGAAACCGGTCGTAGCGGCGCCGGCGCTGCGCCTCGCGCGGACCACCTGCGCCGGAGCCGTCGGCGCCATCGGCGTCGGAATCGGGCTCGGACTCGATGACCAGCCCAGTGGCAACCAGCGCCTGGGCCGAGTAATCGGGCACGGCCGCCTCGAGGCCGCGCCATCCTTCCGGCGCATAACCGATACCGTAGCGGGCGGCAGTCTCGCCACTCACCCCTCGCCCCTTCAGATAGTCGATGGCGGCACTCGCCTCCCGAAGCCGCGACTTGTAGAACCTGGCGGCAGCAGCCAGGGTCTCGAGCAGGTCGGGGTCACGTCGGACAGCATCGCCCGGCGACGACTCCTGAGGCACAGTCAGCCCGGCCGAGCGGGCAAGTTCGTGAATCGCATCGACATAGCCGAGGCCGGCCTGCTCCATCAGAAACCCGACCGCCGAGCCATGCACGCCGCAGCCAAAGCAGTGATAGAACTGCTTGGTGGGGGACACCGTGAAAGACGGGGATTTTTCGCCGTGAAATGGGCACAAGCCAAGGAAATTCGCGCCGGCCTTTCTCAGCTTGACTGAGCGACCGACCACCTCGACGATGTCGACGCGGGCAAGCAACTCCTGGATGAAGGACTGGGGTATCACCCCGCGAGTCTAGCGCGCAGCAAGCCGGCTCTTGACCATCGCCGAGACTGCCGTGAGATCGGCCCGACCGGCGAGCTTGCCCTTGAGAACAGCCATGACCTTGCCCATGTCCTGAGGCCCCGCGGCTCCGGTTGTGGCAATTGCTGCGGCGAGCAGCACTTCGATTTCTGCCGCATCGGCTTGGGCCGGCAGATACACCGACAGCACGGCGACTTCTGCTTTTTCCTGATCGACCAGATCGGTACGACCGGCCTGCTCGAACTGGGCGATGGAATCGCGACGTTGCTTGATCAGCTTGTCGACAATGGTGGCGACCTGGGCGTCGTCGAGGGTGATCCGCTCGTCGACCTCGCGCTGCTTGATCGCAGCCAGCAACATGCGGATCGCGCCAAGGCGGAGGGTTTCGCGGGCACGCATCGCCGACTTCATATCGTCGGTGATGCGGTCTTTCAAAGTAGAGGCCGGAGCATTCATGCGGTCATGGTCAGATCGACCCAAGCCAGAACCTGCCCGGTGAACCGGAGGCCCGGGCGAGCATTTGGGCGAGAACTCGGCCGAGCGCTCAGTAGAGTTTCTTGGGCAGCATCTGGCTGCGCAGGCGCTTGTAGTGGCGCTTGACCGCGGCCGCTTTCTTGCGCTTTCGCTCGGCGGTGGGCTTTTCGTAAAACTCGCGTGCACGCAACTCCGTGAGGAGGCCGGTTTTCTCGATCGTGCGCTTGAAACGGCGCAAAGCGACGTCGAAAGGCTCGTTCTCTTTCACACGGATGGTCGTCATAAGCTCGGTTCTCTCTTTGTACGCTTGCTGTCGGGTGCGTGATGCTGGCTTGTACTTGGGTTGCTGCCTTGGGTTGCTGCCCTGGGTTGCTGCCTTGTCTTTCTGACGTGCCTTGCTTTTTGATGCCTTTTTGCTGCCGTCAGCTTAGCCCGTCAGCTTAGCCCGCCAGTTTAGCAGCGCGCGGACCGAATTACCAGCCCCGGAAGCAGGCCCAGTCGCTCACCGCCGGTCTCCGACAGATGGCCTGGCACGATAGTTGATTGCGACACCCATCTGGGCACAGAATGAATCGTGTCTTTTTTGTTTCTATTCGGGAGGATGTCGATGCACAACCCTCTGACGCTTCCATCAGGCGGATCACCGTTTTCGGTCGCCGGTTTCAAGCAGATCTATTCGACCCAGACCGTCGAGACCGCTCTGGAAGAACTCCCGCCAGGCGCCAATGAAGGACTTCGCACAACCTACGAGAAGATGCTCAGGGTGGGGGGCGAACGTTTCAGCGTCAAGCCGGGCAGGATGCCGGATTTCGATGAGCTCGAGCGTGAGCTGCCGAATTTCAGCGACGTCCTGCACGACCTGCGCAAGCAACTGGCGCTTTGCATGGCGAGCGACGACCCCCTCGAAGTCTCGCCGATGCTGCTGCTGGGCGCACCGGGCATCGGCAAAACCCACTTTGCCAGACGCCTGTCGCAACTGCTGGGCACCGGCTACGGATTTGTCTCGATGAGCTCGCTCACCGCGGGCTGGGTGCTGTCGGGCGCCTCGTCGCAATGGCGAAACTCGCGCACGGGCAAGGTTTTCGACACCCTGGTGCATGGCGACTATGCCAATCCGGTGATCGTGATCGACGAAATCGACAAGGCGTCGGGCGAGAGCCACTACGACCCGCTTGGCGCGCTGTACTCGCTCCTTGAGCACGATACCGCTCGCAGCTTCACCGACGAATTCGCCGATATCCCGCTGAACTGCTCCGACATCGTCTGGATCGCTACCGCAAACGAAGCCTCTCGAATCCCCGAGCCGATCCTCAACCGGATGAATGTGTATGAGATCGAGCCGCCCGACGCCAGCGGCGCGCGACGGATCGCGTCCTCGATCTACAGCGACATCCGGGAGTCGCACCACTGGGGGCGCGCCTTTCCCGAAACACCGTCGGCAGCAGTGCTCGAACGGCTGTCGGCGATTGCGCCGCGCGAAATGCGACGCGAACTGGTCAGCGCCTTCGGCAATGCTCGACTCGAATCACGGGACGAGATTTCACCCGACGACCTGGCCGGGCGCAATGCGAGGCGGCCGAGGATGGGCTTTTAAAGGGGGCCGGCGGCGCCGGTGGCGCCCGCTGCCATTGCCCGGGCTGCGCAATAACCGCTCGCCCAGGCCCACTGAAAGTTGTAGCCGCCCAGCCAGCCGGTCACATCCACCGACTCGCCGATGAAGTGCAACCCGGGTATCCGGTTGACCTGCAGGGTTCTCGGGTCGAGCTCGGCAGTGGCCACGCCACCGGCGGTGACTTCGGCCTTGCGATAGCCCTCGGTGCCGGCCGGCAGCACACGCCAGTCGTGAAAGGCCGCCGCCAGAGCCTGCAATGCCCTGTTACCGAGCTCGGCCAGACGCCGCTCAGACAGCGGTCGCGCGAGTCCGGCCAGGGGTCCGGTCGTGCCGAGGTCGGCCTGCGACAGCCAGGCCTGCGCCAGGCGCTTCGGCACGATCGTGGCCAGCGCGGTGCCGAGTTGCTGGCGGGTACCTTCGCGCGCCTCGAGCAGCCGGTCGGCAATGGCCTGGTCGGGCGCGAGATTGATCGACAGCGGCTCGCCGCTGCGCCAATAACTCGACACCTGCAGCACCGCCGGACCCGACAGACCGCGGTGCGTAAAAAGCAGGTCTTCGGCAAAGCGTGGTGCGTCGCGCTGCCCCGGCACCGCGAGATCAACCTCCAGGGCGAGACCGGCCAGACCTGCAAACGGCTGCCAGCCCTGGGCGGTGAAGGTCAGCGGCACCAGCGCGGCACGCGGCTCGACCACCTTCAGGTCAAACTGTCGCGCCAGCCGAAAGGCCCAGTCGGTGGCACCGATCTGCGGAATCGACAAGCCGCCGGTGGCCACCACCAGCGAGGCGCAGCGAATCTCACCGGCATCGGTCTGCAAGGCAAAGCGCACGCGGCGACCGGTATCGGTCGAGGCATCGGACGATCGGGGTGCATCGTGGGCCGCATCGGCGGGCCCAGCGGACAGTCGCACCACCTCGTGGACCGCACAGGGACGAAACCACTGGACGCCGCCGCGCTCGCACTCGCTGCGCAGGACATCGATCACCCGCTCGGAGGAGTCGTCGCAAAAGAGCTGCCCGCGATGCTTCTCGTGCCATGAGACGCCATGCGATTTGAGCAGCGCCATGAACTGTGCCGGCCGATAAGCCCGCAGGGCATGGCGTGCAAAACGCGGATCTTCCGACAGGAAGCGCTCAGGCAGATCAGCCTGCAGATTGGTGAAATTGCAGCGACCGCCCCCTGAAATGCGAATCTTCTCGGCAAGGCGCGCCGAGTGGTCGATCAGGGCGACCCGCAGGCCGAGCTGGGCCGCGACGCCGGCGCAAAACAGCCCGGCGGCACCCGCACCGACGATGACCGCGTCAAATTGTTGCGCCATGAGCCTTCGCTGACCCGAAGGCCTGATCGAAAGCGTCAGATGATAGCGGGGTGTGGCGGGCAGACCGAATCCCGAGCGCGACAAGCACTGCGCCGACCTGCTGGTCGATGGCCTGCGGCACCGGCCGCTCGCCGGCGAGTGCCGACTGGATCCAGCGTGCCGTCGCACACCCATCGGCCGCATCGGGCAGCGCCGGCAGTCCGCTGCCTGCGATTGACTGTGCGAAGACGGCCACCTCGCACTCACCGTCGTGAACCCAATCGATCTGAGCGGCTCGACGCGTGCTGGCAACCACCTCACCTTCAGTGCCGCGCATCAGCATGGCGGGTCTTTTACTGCCAGTGAAGTAGTCGTGCTGCAGCCGGTTGAATTCGGGATGAGTGAAGCTCGCCATCCGCAGGCAGTCGGGCGCGAGGGTCGGGTTCATGAGTTTGGCCAGCGTATGGCCGATGTTGCGAACGCCGAGTCGGGCGCGCAAGCCAAGCAGTCCGGCCAGCGGCGGCGACAGCAGCTCGACCGGCACGAAGGCCGGCACCCCACGACCGATGACATCGACCGCCTGCCCGATACCGCGCACCGCACCCAGTCCCATGGCTGACATGATCTCGGCGGTCGTCGTCCGGCTTTTGTCGCCAGCCCCTCCGTGCACGACCACCTGAACGCCGGCATCCGCCAGAAGACAGGCCAGCAAAGGCACCAGGTTGGGGGTGTGGCGGGCGCCGTTGTAGCTCGGAATCGACACACACGGGCGCGACAGATCGACCGGCAGGCGATTGAGCCTTGGCTCGAGCACATCGAGCGCCGCCCGAACTTCATCGAGCGACTCGCCCTTCATGCGCAAGGCGATCAGGATCGCGCCAAGCTCGACGTCGTCGAAGCGTCCTTCGAACAATGACTCGAACATCTGCATTGCCGTGTCGTAAGACAGACTGCGGGCGCCCTCGCCACCGCGGCCGATTTCCTTGATGAAGCGCTGGGCATCCATGGGACCTCCTCGTCTGCGAGGTCTGTTGCAAGCACCGTGCCGGGCTGACCGCACGATTGCAGCGCACTGGTGTTGGATAGCAACAACGACGCCAACCGTTGGTGCAGGAGGGTGACTCGACGATGGTCCGTCATTTGACCTTCGCCGCGCACGATCCGCAGCCAATGCCGCATGAAAGTGCAGCATGCACCGCGCTGAGGCTGGGCTCACCGGTGCATTCGATGACGCCGGCAGCCAGGACGGTCACCTGGAGGTCGGCCAATACGACCGCCCTTGCTAAACTCGCCCGATGCTGACGCTCGGTATCGAAACCTCCTGCGACGAAACCGGCGTGGCGCTCTACGACAGCGAGCGCGGACTGCTGTCGCAGGCGCTGCACTCCCAGGTCGCGATGCACGAGCGCTTCGGCGGCGTGGTCCCCGAGCTGGCCTCACGCGATCACATCCGCCGGCTCCTGCCACTCACCCGACAGGTGCTCGATCAGGCCGGACTGGCCAAATCGGCGATCGACGCGATCGCCTTTACCGAAGGCCCCGGGCTGGCCGGCGCCCTGCTGGTCGGGGCGGCGGTAGCCCAGGCGCTGGGCTATGCATTGGGCAAACCGGTGCTTGGCGTGCATCACCTCGAAGGCCATCTGCTGTCACCGATGCTGTCGGCCGACCCGCCGGCCTTTCCCTTCGTCGCCCTGCTGGTCTCGGGCGGACACACCCAACTGATGCAAGTCGAGGGCATCGGCCGATACACGCTGCTGGGCGAATCGGTCGACGACGCTGCCGGCGAAGCATTCGACAAGAGCGCCAAGCTTCTTGGTCTGGGCTACCCCGGCGGCCCGGCGCTGGCGGCACTGGCCGAACACGGCAAGGCCGGCCGCTTCGACCTGCCGCGCCCAAAACTGCACTCGGGCGATCTGGACTTCAGTTTCTCGGGTCTCAAGACCGCGGTTGCCACCCGCATCGCCCGCGGACTGCCCGACGATCAGGCCCGCGCCGATCTGGCCTGCGAAGCGCAGGCCGCTATCGTGGAGGTGCTGGTGGCCAAGTCGCTGGCCGCACTTCGCCAGACCGGGCTGAGAACGCTTGTGATCGCCGGCGGTGTGAGCGCCAATCGGCGCCTGCGCGAGCGCCTTGCCGATGCAGCCCTGCGGCATGACCTGCAGGTGCATTGCCCCGAACCCGCGTTGTGCACCGACAACGGCGCGATGATTGCCTTTGCCGGCTCGCTGCGCCTGCAGGTGCTGATGCGAGCCGGTGCTGCACTGCCGCAGGCCGGTGCGATCGATGTCCGGCCGCGCTGGCCGCTGCGCTCGCTCACCGCTGCGTAACATCGGTCGGGCGGGGGTGCGGGCAGCGCGATCGACTGCCAGGCTCACGGCGATGGGTCAAGTCCACAGCTCAAGTCCCTGATTAAACGGCCGATAACGATTTCAGGCGGATTTCCGCAGGAGACACCATGTTGACGATTGCGCCCACAACGCTGGAGTCCTGGATCGAGGCGATTCATGACGCCGATATCCCGGTGCTTGCCCAGACGGCGATCGCTATCGAGGCCATGCACGAAAACGAAGACGACATCGCCGCTCGCGATATCGCCGAAGTGGTGCTCGACGATCCTCTGATGTCACTCAAGGTGCTGGCCCATGTGGCGCGCCACCGCCCGGCACGGGTGGTGACCGACACCGAGACGGTGACCGGCGCCATCCTGATGATGGGCATCACCGCCTTCTTTCGAACCTTCGGCAAGCAGGAAACCGTTGAAACCCGCCTGAGCGCCTTTCCAGGCGCCATTGAAGGACTCGAGCGCGTGCTGCGCCGCTCGCATCGCGCGGCACGCTTTGCACTCGGGTTTGCGATCTGCCGGCAGGACACCGATGCCGAAATCATTCAGGAAGCCGCCTTGCTGCACGACTTCGCCGAGGCTTTGCTGTGGTGTCATGCGCCCGACCTGGCGCTGGACATCGCGCGCCGGCAAGCTGCCGACCCCACGCTGCGATCAGCGAAGGTTCAGCGCGAGGTGCTCAATATCGAGCTGGCCGATCTCGAGCAGGCCCTGATGAAGGACTGGCGTTTGCCCGAACTGCTCCAGCAGCTGACCGATGACCACAACGCTGCGGTGACCCGGGTGCGTAATGTCATGCTGGCCACAGCGCTGGCCCGTCACAGCCAGAGCGGCTGGCGCAATGCCGCGTTGCCGGACGACTTCACTGCGGTCGGCGAATTGCTCAACCTCTCGCCGCAGGCCGCACGCGGATTGGTTCGCGAACTCGACGCGACTGCGATGGCCGAACTCGACTGAGTACGGGGCGCTGAGGATGGCCCGTGCCTTGCGCCGACTCAGGCTGCAGACTCTGGTGCGCGGCGCTGACGCAGCAGGGTCAGATTGGGGCTCACGGCGATCATGACCATGCCGAGCAGCGCAATGGCATCCGGCAGATTGCCGAACGCTATCCAGCCGATCGGAATCGACAGCAGCATCTGCAGATAGGACCAGGGCGAGAGGCGCGAAGCCGCTGCCAATCGGTAGGCGCGCGCCAGCAGCAGATGCCCGGCGGCACCAAGCACACCGATCAGGCCAAACACCGCCCAGTCGAGCGCACGCATGCCGGGTATCTCCCACCAGCCCGGCGACCACCAGAGCGGTGCAGCCAGGGTCATGATGGCGGCACCCACCAGCCCGCTGTAGAGCACCTGCACCTCGGGCGAATCGGCATGGGCCTGTGCACGGGTCAGCGTCTGATAGGCCGCGTTGCCCGCGGCCGCCGCCAGCACCAGCAGCGATCCGGCCAGCGGCAGGTCGCTGCCCGGCCGGATGATCACGAGCACACCGGCGAATCCGAGCGCCACCGCAGCCCAGGTCTGCCAGCCCGGACGCTCCCCGAGAAACACAGTGGCAAAGACGGTGACCAGAATCGGCGTGGTAAAAAAGACCGCCGCGCCCTGGGCAAGCGGCATGGTCTTCAGGGCCGCGAAATAGAGCATGGTGATTGTCACCATCAGCAGGCCTCGCATGCCCTGGCGCAAGGGATGGGCCGTCTTGAGAATCGACAGTCCGCGGCTTGGCATGAAGACCGCAAGCACCACCAGCAGGTGACCGAAATACCGCGACCAGGTGATCGCGGCCACCGGCACGCCACGCATGCCCAGCCATTTCCCGCTGGTATCGAGCAGGATCAGACAAGCGAGTGCGGACAGCATCAGCGCGACAGCGCGACCTTGGGCGGAAGCAGGCATCTTTGTTAGTCTACCGGCTTGGCCGAAAGCCTCCTCGAGCCCCCTCAAGACCCCACTCAAGCACCTTCGCGACCCCATCAGGAGCACACCATGCAGACACTGGCACAGGATGTCGAAGACGATATTGCGCAGGCCACCGCCGCCCTGCGCACCGATACCGTGTCGATGCTCTCCGAACTCGTCGCCCTGCCCTCGCTGCTCGGCGCGGAAGCCGGCGCACAGGACTGGATGGCCGACCGCATGGGCAGCATGGGGCTGGCAGTCGAGCGCTTCGACATCGACGAGGCCAAGCTCAAACAGCACAAGGGATGGTCGCCGTCGATCATCTCCTATGACGGCCGCCCGAATGTGGTGGGCGTTCACCGGCCGAGCGAGGTCAAGGGCCGATCGCTGATTCTCAACGGGCATATCGATGTGGTGCCGGTCGGCAACGACTCGATGTGGACCACGCCGCCCTTTTCGCCACGGGTCGAGGGCGACCGGCTCTACGGACGTGGCGCAGCCGACATGAAGGCCGGCATCATCGCCTGGCTCAACGCATTCCGGGCCCTGCAGTCGATCGGCCTTGAGCCGGCTGCGCCGGTCTATCTGCAGTCGGTGATCGAGGAGGAGTGCACCGGCAACGGTGCGCTCGCCTGCCTGGTGCAGGGCTATCACGCCGATGCGGCGATCATCACCGAGCCGGGCGACGGCCTGCTGCGCGCGCAGCTCGGCGTGATGTGGCTGACCCTCGAAGTCACCGGCGTGCCAGTACACGCGATGGTGGCCCATACCGGCACCAACGCGATCGATGCTGCGCGCAACCTTTTTGCCGAACTCAAGCTGCTCGAGCGCGAGTGGAACGAGCCCTCGAAACGCCACGCCCTGTGGTGCCATCATGATCATCCGATCAACTTCAACCTCGGCCGCTTGATGGGCGGCGAGTGGCATTCGTCGGTCGCCACCACCGCGCGGGCTGATATCCGCCTGTCGTTTTATCCGGGCATGAGCCGCGAGCAGGTGAAAGCCGCCGTCGAGGCACGATTGGCCGAAGCGCATGCCGCCTCGCCCTCGCGCGCCTCGGTGAACTACAGGGTGATCTATCAGGGTTTTCAGTCGGAAGGCTGCGTAATGGACGCCGGCGAGCCGGTCCTCACCGAGCTGGCCCGCTGTCACCGCGACGTGACCGGCAAGAACATTGAGCTCACCGTCAGCACCGGCACGACCGATGCACGCACCTTCAATCTCTATGGGCCGATTCCGGCGACCTGCTACGGGCCGATCGGGGAATCGATTCACGGCATCGACGAGTGGGTCTCGATTGACAGCACCATGGCCTGTACCGAGGTGCTGGCGCGCTTTATCGCCCGCTGGTGCGGCGTGAACCGGCGCCGCTGACGCGCCCTGCACCCACGGCTGGCGATCACCTCGGCCGATCGCCAGCGGGTGCGCACGATACAATGGCAGATGGCCCGAACGCGTCCTGCGGCAGATTCTTCGCGGCCCGCAAGCTTTATCCATCGACTCAGGGTCAGAGCCCGCGCGGTTCGGCGGCAGGCTTCGGGCTTGTCCCCCAGCACCCGCGGCATCCTGTGGGCGCTCGGCGCAGGCCTGTCCTTCTCAGTCGCCAACGCGGCGCTGCGCATCCTCACCCTCGAAATCCACCCGATGCAGGGGCAATTCCTGCGCTATGCCTTCGGCATGCTGCCGCTGTTGCCACTGCTGTGGCGAGTCGGCCTGCGCGGATTGCAGCCCGAGTCGATGAAAGACCAGCTGTGGCGGGCGATGCTGCACACCGTCGGCCTGTCGCTGTGGTTTCTCGCCCTGCCGCATCTGCCGCTGGCCGACATGACCGCGATCAGCTTCACCAATCCGCTCTTCGTGCTGGTGGGCGCAGCCTGGGTACTCAAGGAGCCGATGAGCACCGCCCGCTGGGTGTCGGTGGCGGTCGGATTCATGGGGGTGCTGGTGGTGGTCGGTCAGGGCCTGTCGGGCAGCGGCGGCTGGTACAGCCTGCTGATGCTGGCCTCGGCACCGGTCTTTGCCGCCTCTTTCCTGCTCACCAAAGTCCTCACCCGGCACGACTCGGTCTCGGTGATCGTCTTCTGGCAGACCCTGCTGGTTACGCTGCTGTCGCTGCCGCTGGCGCTCGCCGTCTGGACCGGGCTGTCGGCCTGGCAATGGCTGATGGCCCTGATCGGCGGCATTCTTGGAACCGTCGGTCACTACTGCCTTACCCGCTCCTTCGCTTCGGCCGACATCTCGGCCACCCAGTCGGTCAAGTTCGTCGACCTGCTCTGGGCGGCGGGCATCGGCTGGATCGTCTTCAGCGACCCGATCCGACCCAGCACGCTGCTGGGCGGCGCGATCATCGTCGCCTCGATCGCCGGGCTGGCACGCTATGAGCGTTTGCGGCCCGCCAGACCCGCGGCCTGACGATGCGCATCGATGAGGTTCGCGAGCAGCTGCGCGGCCACGGCGCCCGCGAGCCCCATGTCGTGCATCTGCTTCGGCAATGGATCGAGACCCGGCCCTTGGGCAGCGGCGGGCGCAAGCCGGCCGATTTCCTGCCGCTGCGGCTTCGTGAAGCCCTGCCTGCGGTTCAGCGCTCGCTCGACGACATCGCACGGGTCAGCTCAAGTCATCCGGCACGCGACGGCTCGACCCGACTGCTGATGGCGCTGGCCGACGGCCAGTCGGTCGAGACCGTGCTGCTGCCGCGTGAAGGTGTGTGCGTCTCGACGCAGGTGGGCTGCGCGGTGGGTTGCGTGTTCTGCATGACCGGTCGCGAGGGGCTGCTGCGACAGGTCGGCAGCGCCGAAATCGTGGCGCAGGTGATCGCTGCCCGCGCTCGTCAGCCGGTGCGCAAGGTGGTCTTCATGGGCATGGGCGAGCCAGCCCACAACCTCGACAATGTGCTTGAGGCGATCGATGTGCTCGGCACGCTCGGCGGCATCGGCCACAAGAGCCTGGTGTTCTCGACGGTGGGCGATGCCAGGGTCTTTAAGCGGCTGCCCACTCAGCGCGTCAAGCCTGCCCTGGCCCTGTCGCTGCATACCACCCGCGCCGACCTGCGCGAAACCCTGCTGCCGCGCGCACCGCGCATCGCACCCGACGATCTGGTCGCGCAGGCGCAGGCCTATGCGCGCACCACCGGTTATCCGGTGCAGTACCAGTGGACCCTGATCGACGGCGTCAATGACGGCGACGACGAGGTCGAAGGCATTGCCCGTCTGCTGGCAGGCGAATACGCAGTCATGAACCTGATTCCTTACAACGCAGTCGAAGGTCTGGGCTATGCACGCCCCTCGAACGAACGGGCCATCACCATGGTGCGGATGCTGCGCGAACGCGGCGTGCTGGCGACCCTGCGTCAGTCGGCCGGTCAGGATGTCGATGCCGGCTGCGGACAACTGAGGGCAAGGACGATTCCGATCGTGTCGGCCTAGCGGGTCAACCGGCCTTCTTTTTTACGATGCGGCTCTCAGTGCCGGCCGCAAGCTTGGCGATGTTTTGGCGATGACGCCAGATCAGCAGCGCACTCATGATCGCGATCGGCACGATCAGCGCGTCGACACCGAAGAGCCACCACGCAAAAAGCGGGGCGCACACCGCCGCCAGCAGCGCTGCCAGCGATGAATAGCGCGTGATGATCGCAACCAGCAGCCAGGTGCCGAGCGTGCACAGACCGAGCGCCGGCGACAGCGCGAGCAACACGCCGGCGGCGGTCGCCACCCCCTTGCCACCCCGGAAGCGATGAAACACCGGATAGAGATGGCCGATGAACGCGGCCAGCCCGGCGCAGGCGATCACAAGCGCCGTGAAGCCGAAACGCGACGCAAAGGCCTGCACCAGCAGCACCGCGACCGCGCCCTTGGCGGCATCGCCCACCAGCGTGAGGATGGCCGCAAGCTTGTTGCCCGAGCGCAGCACATTGGTCGCACCCGGATTGCCCGAGCCGTAGCTGCGCGGATCCGACAGACCCATCGCACGGCTGACCAGCACCGCAAACGAGATCGAGCCGATCAGATAGGCCAGCAACAGGGCGACAAGCGAGGGCATCGTGAAAGACATGAGGAAATCCATAGACAGGAGAGGATCAGAAAATCAGCGAAAAAACGGCAGCGCAGCACACCGCGGTCATTCGAGCAGCGCGCAATTGACCGCGGTGGCCTTGAGCAGATCGATCAGCACCTGCGGCGCGATGCCCACCAGATAGCCGCGACGACCGCCGTTGATGTAAAGACGAGGCAACTCGAGCACAGTCGCTTCGACATAGACCGGCATCGGCTTGCGCACACCGAAAGGCGACGTGCCGCCCACCTGAAAACCGGTATGGCGCTGGGCGACTGCCGGCTCGCAGGGGGTGATGGTCTTGCGGGCGGCCTGACGCGCGAGATTCTTGGTCGAGACCTTGCAGTCGCCGTGCATCAGCACGATCAGCGGTTTGCCGGTCTCGTCCTGCATCACCAGGGTCTTGACCACCGCATGCTCTTCAAGCCCGAGCTGACGGGCCGACTCGGCTGTGCCGCCATGCTCGACATAGTCATAGGCATGCTCGGAGAAGTCGATGCCGCGGGCGCGCAGCATCGCGGTGGCCGGCGTCTCGGAGACATGTCGGGGTGCCATCGGCTCGATCGCGAGTCGTTGCGCGGCGCCTGCGTCTCAGTGCCTGACCGGCTCGGCGAGCAGCCGGGCCACTTCGTCATGCAGTCCTTGCGGCGAGACCTGATCGGGCGCCACCGGCGGACCGGCCACCAGCGCCACCCGATTGAAAATTCCACGCCGAAAAGGCTTGACCATGGCCTTGCCGTTTTCGATGCGCGAAAAATACGACCCATAGAGGTTATGCAGCGCGATTGGCACCACCGGCACCGGGTCGGCCTCGAGGATCTTCATCACGCCGCCGCGAAACTCCTTGAGCTCACCATCGCGGGTGATGCCGCCCTCCGGAAAAATGCCGAGCAGATCGCCCTCGGCAAGCACGGTGCGCGCGGTCTCGAAGGCCGCCTCATAGGTACGGGCATCTTCACGCTGCGGCGCAATCGGAATGGCCTTGGCCAGCCTGAAGACCGCACCGAAACCCGGGATTGCGAAGATCTGATAATCCATGATGAAGCGGATCGGACGCGGGCTTGCCGCCATGACCAGCACCGCGTCCATGAAGCTCACATGATTGCAGACGACCACTGCCGCGCCCGACACCGGAATGTTGTGCTCGCCCTGAACCTTGAAGCGATAGATCAGCCGCGAGACCACAAAGGCGATGAATCGCAGCAGATACTCCGGCACCAGCATGAAAATATAGAAAGCGACGACCGCGTTGGCAATGGCCAGCAGGCAAAAGATCTGCGGAATGCTGAAGCCGGCGCCCAGCAGCGCGCCGGCAATCACCGAACTCGCAATCATGAAGATCGCATTCAGAATGTTGTTGGCCGCGATGATGCGGGCGCGATGCGAGGGCTGCGAGCGCATCTGGATGAGCGCATACATCGGCACGCTGTAGAGCCCGGCAGAAAGCGCCAGCATGCCGAGATCGAACAGCACTCGCCAGTGGCGCGGCTCGGCCACAAACTGGCCGATCGACTGCATCTCGACCACCGGCAGGCTGCGCACCGAAAAATAGAGATCGAGCGAAAACAGCGACATGCCGATCGCGCCCAGCGGCACCAGACCGATCTCGACATGCCGGCGCGACAGGCTCTCGCACAGCAGCGAGCCAATCGCAATGCCAACCGAAAACACCACCAGCAGCAGCGAGGCGACCTGCTCGTCGCCATGGAGCACATCCTTGGAGAAGGCCGGAAAGGTCGACAGAAAGACCGCACCGAAGAACCACATCCATGAGATGCCGAGCAGCGAGCGAAACACCACCAGGTTTTCATGCGCAAGCTTCAGATTGCGCCAGGTTTCGGTGAACGGATTCCAGTTGATCACCAGACCCGGATCGGTCGGCGGCGACAACGGCACGAACTGCGCGCAAAGACGGCCGATCACCGCAACCGCGATGCAGCCGATCGCGACATAGCGCACCCCCTCGCCCGGAATCGCGATCAAGAGACCCCCGGCAATATTGCCGAGCAGGATCGCCACGAAGGTGCCCATCTCGACCATGCCATTGCCGCCGGTGAGCTCCTGCTCCGACAGATGCTGGGGCAGATAGGCATATTTGACGGGGCCGAAGAGGGTCGAATGCAGACCCATCAGGAAAACGCAGATCAGCAGCGCCGGCACATTGGCGGTGAAAAAACCCCAGGCCGCAATCAGCATGATCACAATCTCGAGGTCCTTGACCAGCCGGAACAGACGACGCTTTTCGAGCTTGTCGGCGAGTTGGCCGCTGGTGGCCGAGAACAGCAGATAAGGCAGGATGAAGAGCGCACCGATCACCAGCCCGGCCTGCTCGGGCGGCAACCAGCTGACCTGCAGCTGATAAGTGACCAGCACGGTGAAAGCAAATTTGAAGAGATTGTCATTGCCGGCGCCGAAAAACTGCGTCCAGAAGAAGGGCGCAAAACGGCGCTGCCGCATCAGCGCGAACTGGTTGGGATGTTCGGCTTGGGCGTGAGCGGATTGAGCGGGATCAGTCATGAGGGGCCATCGGACGGGCTGAGGTGCGAGACAAGGGGCGGGTCAGGGGCGGGTCAGGAGCAGGTGAACGCGCAGCGCAAGTGTATCGGCTCTGCTCGCCGTGGTAGCTTTCCCTGAAACCAGGCTCGCCGCTTGCGCGATCCGACCATCGCATCAGAGGAGGCGTTCACCATGTACGACTACGTGATCATCGGCGGCGGATCGGCCGGTTGCGTGCTGGCTGGGCGCCTGTCGCAAGACCCTGCGGTGAAGGTTTGCCTGCTCGAAGCCGGGCCCTGGGACCACTCGGTCGCCATTCACTGCCCGGCAGGTCTGGCGCTGATGGCCAAAAGCGGCCCCTCCTGGCGCTTCGATACCGTGCCGCAAAAGGGGCTCAACGGGCGACGCGGCTATCAGCCGCGAGGCAAGGTCATCGGCGGATCGAGTTCGATCAATGCCATGGTCTATATCCGCGGGCATCGCGCCGACTACGACCACTGGGCGGCGCAAGGCAATCCGGGCTGGGGCTATGACGATGTGCTGCCCTACTTCAAGCGTGCCGAACACAACGAGCGCGGGGCAGATGCCTGGCACGGCAGCGGCGGCCCGCTCAATGTCATGGACCTGCGCAGCCCGACCTGGATTTCTGAGGTCTTTGTGAAGGCCGGCGTGCAAGCCGGCTATCGGGCCAACCCCGACTTCAACGGTGCCGAGCAGGAAGGCGTCGGCGTGTATCAGGTGACCCACAAGAACGGCGAGCGCTGGAGCGCGGCCAAGGGCTATCTCACACCGGCACTCTCGCGCCCCAACCTCACCGTCATCACCGAAGCGATGAGCACCCGCATCCTCTTCGAAGGGCGCCGCGCGATCGGCGTCGAGTATCTGCAGGCCGGCGAGCGCAAGCAGGTCAAGGCCAGTCGCGAAGTGCTGCTGAGCGCGGGCGCGCTGCAATCACCGCAGCTGCTGATGCTCTCGGGTGTGGGGCCGGCAGACCATCTTCGTGAACACGGCATCGAGGTGGTGCTCGATGCACCTGGCGTGGGTGCGCAACTGCACGACCATATCGACGTGATCCAGGTGATCGATGCGCCGCATCTCAAGGGCCTCTTCGGGATCGCCCTGTCTTTTGTGCCGCGCGCGATCGCCGGCATCATCGAGTGGCGTAACAAGCGCTCGGGCCTGCTCACCACCAATTTTGCCGAGGCCGGCGGCTTCATCCGCAGCGCCCCAAGCGAATCAGTGCCCGACCTGCAGTTCCATTTCACGATCGCCAAGCTCGCAGATCATGGTCGGCAGACCAACTTCGGCTATGGCTATTCGTGTCATGTCTGCCTGCTGCAGCCGAAAAGCCGGGGCAGTGTGAGGCTGGCCAGCGCTGATCCGCTGGCGGCTCCCCTGATCGACCCCAACTTTCTGGACGACGCCGACGATCTGCGCAAGATGGTCAGCGGCTTTCGCCAGATGCGAACGATTCTGTCGCAGCCGGCGCTCTCGACGCTTGGCGGCAAGGAGCTGGCCGCCTCAGCGACTGCCACAAGCGATGCCGAGATCGAGCAGTTCATCCGTAATAACGCCGACACGGTCTATCACCCGGTGGGCAGCGTGCGCATGGGGCCGGGTGCGCTCGATCCGGTCGATGCCGAATTGCGCGTCAAGGGCATCGAGGGTCTGCGGGTGGTCGACGCCTCGATCATGCCGAGGGTGGTGAGCGGCAACACCAATGCGCCGACCATCATGATCGCCGAGCGCGCGGTCGATCTGATCCGCGCTGCCGCCTCGGTCAGTTCGGCTGCAGTCCGCGCGCCTTCGCCATCACACGTGTAAGGCCGAGCAGCGCATCGAGGCTGGGCGTGGCCACGCCGGTGCGCCGGCCAAGTTCGCTCACCGACGCGATCAGGGCATCGAGTTCGAGCGGGCGTCCGGCCTCGGTGTCCTGAAGCATCGAGGTCCGAACCGCGCCGAGCTTTCGGGTGATCGCATGGCGGTCCTCGGGCGTCATGCTGATCGGCAAACCGATGCGAGTGCCGATCTCGGCCGCCTCGATCATGGCGCGCGAGACAAACTCGCGAACCAGCGGATCGTCGAGCAGCAAATCGAGCGTGGCGCCAGTCAGCGCCGAGGCCGGGTTCATCGTCATGTTGCCCCAGAGCTTGAGCCAGACATCGAGCTCGATATGTGACGACACCTCCAGCCCGATGCCCGGCACCCGCAACTGGTCGGCCACGGCTGCCAGACGCGGCGTCTTCGCGCCACCCGGCTCACCCACGATGTAGCGATCGCCCAGGGTTCGGGTCACGATGCCGGGTGCCGGCGAAAACGCCGACATATGCAGCACACAGCCGATGACCCGAGCCGGATCGATCGCCTGGGCGAGGCGGCCATCGGCATCGCAGGCATCGAGCCGAGTTCCCTGCC
The DNA here is from genome assembly GCA_947487165.1 of Burkholderiales bacterium. GTDB lineage: Bacteria > Pseudomonadota > Gammaproteobacteria > Burkholderiales > Burkholderiaceae_E > UBA4615. The sequence continues at coordinate 28,528 of CANKWX010000004.1, read as the reverse complement.
AAGGCGGTGCAAAGCCATGAAAAAACCACCAGGGCAGGCCATTCATCGCCGACAGCACGAGGGTGTCCGGCCCCATCAACGGGGCGATGCCAGCCGGCACCGAGGCCAGCGCGGTGGTCTTGACCGCAAGGATGATCAGGTCCTGCACACCGAGATCCTCGGCGCGGTCGCTGGCCCGCAGCGGCACGCTGCGATCGAGCCGACGCTGCGGGTCGGTGGCCGCAGCATCGCGCAGCACCAGGCCGCGTTCGCGGACCGCTGCCAGCGTGGCGCCGCGCGCAAGCGCACTCACCTCGCGTCCGCCTTCGATGAGATGGTGGGCCATCAGGCCACCGACGGCGCCCAGGCCAACGATGCAGATTTTCATCCGATGCTTTTCCTTATCTGACCGGGCTCAGCCGCGGGGGTGATGCTGCGCATGCAGCGACTTCAGGCGCTCGCGCGCCACATGGGTATAGATCTGGGTGGTCGAGATGTCGGCATGGCCGAGCAGCAGTTGCACCACCCGCAGGTCGGCGCCGTGGTTCAGCAGGTGGGTCGCAAAAGCATGGCGCAGGCTGTGCGGCGACAGCGGCGCAGTAATCGTGGCCGCCTTGGCATGGCGCTTGATCAGGGTCCAGAACATCTGCCGGGTCATCGGCGCGGCACGCGCGGTCACGAAGAGCGCATCGCTTGCGCGTGGCCCGACGAGCTGCGGGCGCGCTTCACGCAGATATCGCTCGATCCAGTGACGCGCCTCTTCGCCCAGCGGCACCAGTCGCTCCTTGTTGCCCTTGCCGACGACGCGGATCACACCATCAACCAGACTGACCGACACACTGCTCAGGCCGACCAGCTCGCTCACCCGCAGGCCGGTGGCATAGAGCGTCTCGAGCATGGCGCGGTCGCGCAGACCAAGCGAGGTGGCAGGGTCGGGGGCGCCCAGCAGGGCTTCGACCTGCCCCTCCGACAAGGTGTGCGGAAACCGCTGCGGCTGGCGGGCCGCGACGATACGAAGCGTAGGGTCGTCGGGGCGATAACGTTCGCGCACCAGCCAGCGGTAAAAGCGGCGCAGTACGGTCAGACGACGGTTGCTGCTGGTGGCTTTGGAGCCGGCATGGCGTGCGGCGATATAGGCCTGCAGATCGAGCTGGCTGGCGGTCTGCAGGGTGGCATCGCGACTGACCAGCCAGACCGCGAACATTGACAGGTCGCGCCGATAGGCCGCAAGCGTATTGCCCGACAGGCCGTCTTCGAGCCAGATCGCATCGCAAAAGGCCAGCAGCCGCTCGCGGTCGAGCGCGTCGGGCGGCACTGCCGCCGGCGGCCTTGCCGTCACTCGGCGGGTCGCACCGGCGCCAGCGGCTTTCCCGACACCGGAGCGCAAGGTGGTTGATCGTGCTGCGGGCGCTGGCACCCTGGGATCCTCTGCTATCGTTGCGGCGCCCGACTATAGCCGAGCAGCTCAGGGTCCCACCCTGCCACCGACCCTGCCTGCATGGCGACTCTCCTCCTCCTCCTGCCCGACCTTGCGCTGATCCTGACCGGCGTGCTGCTGGCCCGACTGACGCAATGGGGCGAGGGCTTCTGGAGCGCGCTTGAAAAGCTGATTTACAACCTGCTCTTTCCGGCGCTGCTCTTTACCGCGATCGTTCGCAACAAGGTCGATCTGTCGCAGGCCGCGCCCTTTGCCGCCTCGGTGCTGGCGGTGTTGTGTATCGGCATCGCTCTGGGGCTGCTTGGCGGACGGCTGATGAAAGTCGAGCCACGGCGCTTTTCGAGTGCAGTGCAGTGCGCCTTTCGCTTCAACTCCTATGTCGCCCTGGCACTGTCGCAGCGCATTGGTGGCGACGCGGGCGTGGCGATCTGTGCAGTGGTGGTGGCAGTGGCCGTCCCCACCGGCAACATCGCGGCGGTGTGGAGCCTCGCGCGCCAGAGCGGCACCGGGCTGTGGGGCGCGCTGCTGCGCAATCCGCTGGTGGTGGCCACCGTATCGGGGCTGCTGGTCAATGCGGTCGGGCTGAGCCTGCCTGAGCCGCTGTCGGCCTATCTCACCCGATTGGGCGGTGCCGCGCTGGCACTTGGGCTGATCGCGGTCGGCGCCGGGCTCAAGCTCTCGGATGCCCGGGGCGACGACCAGTTTGCGATCTATGCGGTGGCGGTCAAGCTGGTCGCGATGCCACTTGCCGCCGTGCTGATCGCACGGCTTGCCGGCTTCGAGACACTGCCCTCAAAAATCCTGGTGCTGTTCGGCGCGATGCCGAGTGCATCGGCCTGCTACATCCTGGCCACGCGAATGGGCGGTGATGGCCCCTATGTGGCGCGGCTGATCACCTTGACCACGATTGCCTCGGCGGTGGCAATCCCGTTCTGGTTGTCCTGGGTGGTTTGAGCGATCGATGCCAACACAAGCGGCGTTGTCTGCTCGAGCGCATTGACCCACGGCCGGCAGGCGCCACCCGTTTCGAAAATGGGAGATACGCTTCGTCCGGCGCAAAGTCGGGCAGCAGGCGTGTTGTAGTTGAGTCTGGAGGAGACAAGATGCCATTCAGCCATGTGAAGGCCGCTCTGATCACAGTCCTGCTTGCCCTGACGGTGCTTACCTCGGGGGTACAGGCCCAGCAAACCGCGCAGGCGCGGGTCGACGTCAACCTTCGGGCCGGCCCGAATCGCGAATTCCCGGTGGTCTCGGCCCTTTATGCCGGAACGGTCTTCACCGTGCTCGGCTGTCTGGGCGACTACTCGTGGTGTGACGTGCAATCACCGCCCCATCGCGGCTGGGTCGCAGCGAACAATCTGATGGTTCTGCAGCCCGACGGTAACCAGGCGGCACTGAACGTCGCAGGCGCGGTGATTGGAATCGGCATCACCACCTTCATCCTGAACAACTACTGGCGGGAGCACTACTACAACCGCCCCTGGTATGGACAGTCGAGCTACTGGAACGGGCGTCCTGTTCCTTATTACGGGCGCCCAGGTTACCGGCCGCCACCGCCGCATTACCGCCCGCCGCCGCCGCATTATCGGCCGCCACCGCCGCCACCACGGCCGGCCTATCGCCCGCCGCCTCACAATAGTGGGGGTTACCGCCCGCCGCCGCCCCCGCGCCCGGCCTATCGTCCGCCGCCCAATAACGGCGGCAGCGGCTACAACCCGGGGCAGGGGGGGCGTCCGCCGATGAATCAGGGTGGCGGCGGGCGCCCACCCGGCCCGCCCCAAGCTCGCTGAGCGTCGCAACCCTCAGCAAGGCAACCGATCTGATTTCCGTTGTGTGTTCCTGTTTTCAATCGTCCGCTGATCACCGTGAAGGAATTCTGATGACATTGCACCTCTCCTCCCTCGCCGCTGCAGCATTGCTCGGCGCCGCATCATGCTCGGCCATGGCTGCCGGCCTTGCCGCTTCGTCGGCTGCCGGCGGTTCATCCGCTTCGTCGGCCAGCATCAATTCGGTCGACAATTCGAGCACCAGTTCGAAGCGCGTGGTGGCCAACATCAACGGCCCCTACCGCATCGTCGAGGTCACCCCGACGCCCCAGCGTCAGGGCATGGTCCGGATGACGCTGGCGGCGGTCGACAAAGCCGGCGATCCGCTGGTGATTGACCTGCCGCAGCAGACCTTCGAGCGCACCGGCCTTGCGGCAGGTGGCACGATCAATGCAAGCCAGCGCCCGTATGGGGTGGAGTTTGCCGATGCCGGTAACGCAAAGGCCTTCTTCCTGCTGCTCAATGACGACTGGCACCAGGACCTGCGTTCCACCCCGGTCTCGCTTTGATCTGATGCGCCTTGCGCGATCGCTGGCGCGCTCGGTTGCAGGGGTCGCAGGGGTCGTCCTGCTGGCACTCGGCCCCTGGGCCGCGTGCCACGCGGGGCAATTCAACTACTGTGATCCGCCGTCCGAGCTCGACGCCAGGCAGCAGGACACCGTGCTGCGCTTCGCTGCGGTGGTCAAGTCAACGCTCGAATCCTCGTCGACCCGCGTCGCCCTGATCTCGCGATCCGGCATTGATCTGAGCCGTTTCGACATGCGTTATTCGCATGCCGGGATCAGTCTGAGGACGCATCCGAACGGCCCGTGGTCGGTTCGTCAGCTCTATTTCGATTGCGATGAACGCCGACCGCGCATCTTCGACCAGGGGATTGCAGGCTTTCTGGTGGGCAGCGGCGATCCGTCGATCGGCTTTCTGTCGGTGGTTCTGCTGCCGGACAACGCAGACGATCTGGAGCGCATCACGCTGGACAATCGCCGGGCACTCGGGCTGCTGGGCGCAAGCTACAGCGCCAATGCCTATGCCTTTGCGCAGCGCTATCAGAACTGCAACCAGTGGGTGGCAGAAATGCTCGCGGTCGCCTGGGGTCAATTGAGCGATTCGGCGCAACTCAGAGTGCAGGCGCAGGATTGGCTTGCGCAGGCGGGTTACCAACCGGCGCAATTCGAGGTGGGTAACCCGGTGCTGATGTGGCTGGGTGGCGTGCTGCCCTGGCTGCACCGTGACGATCATCCGCAGGACGATCTGTCGCAATGGCGGTTTCGCGTGAGCATGCCGCAGTCGATCGAGTCATTTGCCCGCGCACGCGCGTCAGGCGCACGGCGGATCGAGTTTTGTCATGCCGATCGACGCATCGTGATTCGCGAGGGCTGGGAGCCGATCGAAGAGGGTTGCAAGCCTGGCAATGCCGACCGAGTGATCGAACTGGACTCCTGAAGGCTCAGTGCCGGATCGCCTGCCCGTGGCGCGCCAGCGCCCAGGCGACATGCTCGGCCACCATCGGCGAGGCATCGTTTTCGCGGCTGCGCAAGGCGGCAATCACCTCATCGCTCGACGGCGCATTGCCAAGCGCCACCGCGATATTGCGCAACCAGCGCTCATGGCCGATACGCCGGATGGCCGAGCCTTCGAAGCGAGAATCGAACTGCGCCTGACTCCAGGCGAAAAGCTCAACCAGCGTCACCTCATCGAGCCGCTGACGCGCCGCGAAATCGGGCAACGATGCAAGCGCCGCGTATTTGTTCCAGGGACAGGCGAGCTGACAATCGTCGCAACCATAGATGCGGTTGCCGATCGCCTCGCGAAATTCAAGCGGAATGGCGCCCTTCAGTTCAATCGTGAGATAGGCGATGCAGCGCCTGGCATCGAGCCGGTAGGGTGCGACGATCGCCCGGGTCGGGCAGGCGGTCATGCACGCGGTGCAACGGCCGCAATGCTCGTCGACCGGGGCATCGAGGGGCAGAGGAAGGTCGGTATAGAGCGTGCCGATGAAGCGCATCGAGCCACCGTCTCGCGCCAGCAGCAGGGTGTGCTTGCCGCGCCAGCCAAGGCCCGCCCGGCGGGCGAGCTCAACCTCCATGACCGGTGCCGAGTCGCAAAAGGCGCGCCAACCGAAGGCACCGATCTCATCCTGCAGGCGTCTTGCAAGGCTTGCCAGACGGGCACGCACGACCTTGTGATAATCGCGCCCCAGCGCATAACGCGAGACATAAGCCCGCTCATGATCGGCCAGCGTCGACCAGGCCCGATCGAGCCAGGCCGGATCGTCGGGGGCGTAATCGAGGGCCACCATCACTGCACGGACCGTCCCGGGCACCAGCCTGGCCGGCTCGGTGCGAGCCTCACGATGGCGGGCCATATACTCCATCTCGCCATGACAGCCCTGCGCCAGCCATTGGTCGAGCCCCGGCCCGGCCTCAGACAGATCGACATCCGACACACCGAGGGCGGCAAAGCCGAGCTCGGTGGCCCACTGGCGCAGGCGATCGATCCAGGGCGGCGCGGCAAAATTCGGATCGCCGGCTTGCATGGCCGACTCACTGGCGGATTCGCTGGCCGAATCACCGATGGAATCATCAGCGTTCGGCGAGGCGCGCGCGCGGGGCGCTCGTGGCGGAGAAGTCATCGACGCATTGTAGGTGGCCGCATCGATGACAAGCGCGGTCTGATCAGCGATGGCAGCGCCGATGCGCGCGGCCTTCGGCGCGATGCGCGAGTCATCCCGACAGCGGCGCTGCCAGCATGAGCGACGCCCCCTTCGGTGCCCTCACCGACGCGTCGATTGAATCGGCCACGGTGGCGATCGCCAACGAAGCGGCAACGGCTGCGCTCGCGCGGCGTCTGGCCGATTCGATCGCACCCGGCATGGTGATCTGGCTGTCGGGCACCCTGGGCGTTGGCAAGACCACGCTGGTGCGCAGCCTGCTCGCGGCGCTCGGCCATACCGCTCGGGTGGCCAGTCCGACCTTTACACTGCTCGAACCCTATGAGCTTTCGAGATTTCCCGTCTATCATTTTGATTTTTATCGGTTCTCGGCAGCCAACGAGTGGCGTGATGCAGGCTTTGACGAATATTTCGCGGGCACCGGTGTCTGTCTGGTCGAATGGCCGGAGCTTGCCGGCCCCGACCTGCCCCACCCCGATCTGCAGGTCAGTCTCGACTTCGCCGCCGACTCACACACCGCAGGCACCGACATCGACACCGAGTCGCCCCGCCGCGTCAGTCTGCTTGCCTTCAGCGAGGTGGGTCGGCAGTGTCTGAGGGCAGCCGCAGGCGCTTCCTGAGAACGGTGCCCGGCGCATTGCTGGCACTCGATCTGCCGCGTGCCCATGGGGCCGGCATCCTTGGCGTGCGGGTCTGGCCCGCGCCCGATTACACCCGCGTCACGCTCGAACTCGACCAATCGCTCAAGAGTTCGCACTTCGTGGCGAGCGATCCGCCTCGCGTGGTGGTCGACCTTGAGGGTGTGGATATCGATGCGGCCCTGCGCGAGATCGTGGCCAAGGTGCAGGCCGATGATCCCTATATCGCCACAGTGCGAGTGGCCCAGAACCGCGCCCATGTCGTGCGGCTGGTCTTCGACCTGAAGGTGCCGGTGTCGCCGCAGGTGTTTGCGCTCGCGCCCAACGGCATCTATCGCCATCGTCTGGTGCTCGACCTTTATCCGAAGACGCCGATCGATCCTCTGGCAGCACTGATCGAGCAGACCCGCAACAGCCCGGCGGCAGGCGCTTTGCCAAGACCTCAGGCTGGCTCAGGCATCGGCGACGATCCGCTCGCCTCCCTGATCCGCGAGCGCGAAGCCGCACTCAGGATGCTCGCCGAACCCGACCGCCCGCGCGCGCGCGGTGCCGAGGTCAGTCGATTGCTGACGATTGCGATCGACCCTGGCCATGGTGGTGAGGACCCGGGTGCGATCGGCCCCAACGGCACGATGGAAAAGGATGTGGTGCTTAACATCGCGCTGCGACTGCGCGAAAAGTTGCAGGCGGAGCCCGGCGTACGGGTGCTGATGACCCGCGACTCCGACTTCTTCGTGCCGCTGGCCACCCGCGTGAGCAAGGCGCGGGCGGTCTCGGCCGATCTCTTCGTGTCGATTCATGCCGACGCTTTCGTACTGCCTCATGCGAAGGGCTCGTCGGTATTTGTGCTGTCTGACCGCAGCGCAAGCAGCCTGGGCGCACGGTGGTTGGCGCGTCGCGAAAACAGTGCCGATCTGATCGGTGGCGTGAACCTGCCTGCAGGCAACCGCGAAGTGGCCAAGGTGCTGCTCGATCTGTCGACGACTGCGCAGATCAAGGACAGTCGAAAGCTCGCAGGCGCAGTGCTTGGCGAGCTGCGCGGCATTGGCGACTTGCACAGTGCCCAGATCGAACAGGCGGGGTTTGCGGTGCTGCGTGCCCCCGACGTGCCGTCGATCCTGATCGAGACCGCCTTCATCAGCAACCCCGATGAAGAACGCAAGCTGCGCGATCCGCGCTATCAGGCACAACTGGCCGATGCGATCTTCATCGGAATCCGGAACTACTTCAGGCGCAATCCGCCTGCGGCTCGCGGACCGGGGGCTTGAGCCTCGCGGCCGGTGTTACGTCTCAGACGCCCCGGCGCTTGAAGACCGTGTGGCGCGCGACTTCGATGAGGGCCGGCAATGCGGGCACCACGATCAGCGCCAGAGCCACCCATGAAAAATGGGCTTTCACCCAGGGCAGATTGCCGATCAGATAGCCGAGCCAGGTGAGGCTCACCACCCAGATCACGCCGCCCACTACGTTGTAGAGCGCGAACTTGCGATAGCTCATGGCGGCCACGCCGGCGACAAAGGGTGCGAAGGTGCGTACAAACGGCAAAAAGCGCGCCACGATGATGGTGATGGCGCCGTGTTTCTCATAAAACGCATTGGCCCGCTCAAAAGCCTTGCGATTGAACCAGCGAGATTGCTCGAAGGTCCAGACCCGCGGCCCGATGCGACGGCCGATCGAATAATTGAGCGCATCGCCCAGCACCGCTGCTGTAATCAGCAGAGCGATCAACAGCGGCAGCGACAATCCGCCGACCGCCGCCAGCGCACCGCACACGAAAAGCAGTGAATCGCCCGGCAAAAAGGGCATGACCACCAGCCCGGTCTCGACGAAGATGATCGCAAAGAGCAGCGCATAGACCCATACGCCGTACTGGCTGACCACCGTCTCGAGATGCTTGTCGAGATGCAGAAAGATGTCGATGAGTTGGGCGATGTCCATGGCGGCTCGGATGATACACGCCGCCTATAATGGGTCCGCCATGCAAGACATCCCCTTCGGCCGGTCGGCGGCTCCCCACCCTTCCTCATCCATCGACGCGATCGGCTCGTCCGAGGGCCGCACTGCGGACCAAACCGAAAACAAAACCGAGCGCCGCAGGATTGCTGCCCTGCCCGATCATCTGGTCAGCCAGATCGCGGCCGGCGAAGTGGTCGAGCGACCCGCTTCGGTGGTCAAGGAGCTGCTCGAAAACGCGATCGACGCCGGTGCGCAGCGCATCGCGTTGCGCATCGAGGAAGGTGGCGTGCGGCGCATCTCGGTCAGCGATGACGGCAGCGGCATCGAGGCCGATCAGCTCAGCCTGGCCCTGACACGCCATGCCACCAGCAAGATCACCTCGCTCGGCGAACTCGAGTCGGTCGGCACACTCGGATTTCGCGGCGAAGCGCTGGCCGCGATTGCCTCGGTAGCGCGAGTGCGCATCACCAGCCGTGTGGCCAGCGCCGACTCGGCCACGATGATCGACAGTGCACTTATCGATTATTCACCGAGCGACAACGCATCCAGCGACGCCAGGCAGTCGAGGCTGCAGCCGGCAGCCGGGCCCCGGGGCACGACGGTCGAGGTGCTCGACCTCTATTCATCGACCCCTGCCCGACGCAAGTTTTTGAAGGCACAAGGGACCGAGACCGCGCATTCGCTCGATGCCTTTCGTCGCGTGGCGCTCGCCTTTCCCGACATCGGCTTCAGTTGCCATGTCGATGGTCGCAGTGTCGAGCAGTGGCCAGCTGGCCGGTGGCAGGATCGGGTGGCACAGGTTCTCGGCGAAGACATCGCCACGCGGCCAATCGAGCGCATCGCGGGCGAGCTGCGCCTGCAGGGCCTGGCCGGTGTGCCGACCGCCAGCCGCGCGCGGGCCGATCGACAGTTTTTTTATGTGAACAGCCGCTTCGTGCGCGACAAGCTGTTGTCGCATGCGGTCAAGCAGGCCTATGCCGATGTGCTGCACGGCGACCGACATCCGGCCTGGTGTCTCTTTCTCTGGATCGATCCGCGCGAGGTCGATGCCAATGTGCATCCGGCCAAGATCGAGGTGCGGTTTCGCGATGCACGGGCGATTCACTCCTTCGTGTTTCATGCGGTGCGCGAGGCACTTCGGGTGGGCGCGGGCGATACCGGTATCCAGTCGCCGACCGATGACAGCCATTCGCGCATGACCATGAGCAACACTGTCTCCTGGACCCCGCAGGAGGCGGTGCAGCCGCGATGGCAGTCGACACTGCCACTGGCGACACCGGCGGGCGGCGGGCGCGGCGCGAGCGGACCGGGCAACGGCAGTTCGCACCAGACCTACCGGCCTGGCTCAGGAAGCCGCTTGGTAAGCAGCGCAGTAAGCGGTTCAACAGGCAGCTCGTTTGGCGACTCAGCCCGGCGCTCCGGCGCCGGATCTGGTGCCGACCAGTCAGTGTCATCGCTGATGCGTTTTTACGCCGCTGATGCCAGCGAACCGTCTGGCGGATCTCGCCACGCAGATCGGCCCGGATCGTCGGACGCCAACGTGGTCGTCGGTACGCCGGCACTCGACCAGGCGCACTCAGGCCAGAACCCAGACAAACAGTCAGCCGATTCAGCCGCCGGACAGTCAGATCTGCCGCCGCTGGGCTATGCCATTGCCCAGCTGCATGGCATCTATGTGCTCGCGCAAAACGCGGGGGGTCTGGTGGTGGTCGACATGCATGCCGCGCATGAGCGCATCGTCTATGAGCGTCTGAAAGCCGGGCTCGATGCGCAGGCGATTGCCTCGCAGCCGCTGTTGATTGCCGCCCACTTTCGCGCCGACGACACCGAGATCAGTACTGCCGAACTCGAACGCGATCAGCTGCTGGCCTTCGGACTCGATATCGACCAGGTCGCGCCCGACACGCTCGCGGTACGCGCCGTGCCAACATTGCTCGCCAAAGGCGATCCTGTGAGCCTTGCCCGCGACGTGCTCGGCGAGCTGCACGAGCATGGCGCGAGCCGGCTGCTGACCGAGCGGCGCGATGCGCTGCTGGCCGGCATGGCCTGCCATGCCGCGGTGCGGGCCAATCAGCGGCTGAGCCTCGAGCAGATGAATGCCCTGCTGCGCGACATGGAATCGACGCCGGGCGCCGACCAGTGCAACCACGGCCGACCGACCTGGGTGCAGGTGCCGATGGCCGAACTCGATCGCTGGTTTTTGCGCGGGCGATGAGCCTCGTGGCATCGCAGGGGTTGTCGCCGTTGGACGATGCGCGCAACCCGTCCGACGCACGCCTGTCGCCAGGTGTGCCTGGCTCGCCCCCACCCGATGCGGTCGTGCTGCTCGGCCCGACTGCCTCGGGCAAGAGCGCGATCGCCATGAGTCTCGCCGAGCGCTTCGATCTCGAGATCATCAGCGTCGATTCGGCGCTGGTCTATCGCGGCATGGACATTGGCACCGCCAAGCCGACGCCAGCCGAACTGGCTGCCGTGCCGCATCACCTGATTGATCTGATCGATCCGAGCGAGTCATATTCGGCCGCCAGTTTCGTGCGCGATGCGCGGCAACTGATTGTCGAGATTCGCGGCCGAGGACGACTGCCGCTGCTGGTGGGCGGCACGATGCTTTACGCGCGTGCGCTCGCAAGCGGCCTGGATGACCTGCCTGCTGCCGACCCGGCCACGCGTGCCGCGCTCGATGAGGAAGCGGCGCAGCTCGGCTGGCCGGCGATGCACGCACGACTGGCAACGATCGATCCGCAAACCGCCGCGCGCCTTGAGCCCGGTGATTCGCAGCGCATCCAGCGGGCGCTCGAGATTCATGCCCTGAGCGGGCGGCCAATGAGCGAACTGATCGGCGCCCCGCGCACACACCCCGAAGCGCCACCCGCGCTGCTCACGATTGCACTCGAGCCCGCCGACCGCGCGCTGCTGCACGCACGCATTGCGGCGCGTTTCGAGGCGATGCTGGCTGCGGGCTTTCTCGACGAAGTGGCGGCACTGCGAGCGCGGGGCGACCTCGATACCGGCATGCCCTCGATGCGCTGCGTGGGCTACCGGCAGGCCTGGCGCTATCTCGATGATCTGGGGTACGGTTACAGTGAAGGCACTAAGCAGGTCACGAAGCAGGTCATGAAGCACGGCGACGATCAAGGCGCGGCAGCGTCGGCGCGTCGGCAGGTCTTCATCGACGAGTCAGTGGCGGCCACCCGCCAGCTCGCCAAGCGCCAGCTGACCTGGTTGCGCTCGATGCCCCAACGGCACGTGATCGATTGTCTGGCGCCGGATGCACCCGACCAGGTCGCGGCGCTGATCGCGCTGACCTTCCCGGATCGAGAAAAACGAACCGCGGATGATTCGCTGCACGAATCCAATGCCAGGGGTTGACGCCATGCTGTGTCGCGCACACCCAATGCGAGTCATGCCCTTGCCGGTGATCATGCCCATGCTGACGATGCTGACGACGCTCGCTCTGATGATCGCCACGGGCAACGCCTGGGCCCAGAGCAGTCAATGCGGCTTTATCACCGACCCCGATCGCCAGGCCTATTGCCGGGCGACCACCGGCAGCGGCGCCAGTCAGTGCGGCTTTATCCGCAATCCCGACCTGCAGGCCCGATGTCGTGCAGAGACCGGCGGTGGCAGCAGTCAGTGCGGTTTCATCCGTGACGCCGACCTGCAGGCCGAATGCCGCGCGAGCACCGCAAATCAGGGCTCAAGCGGATCGCAGAGCAGCCAGTGCGGCTTCATCCATGACCCGGATCGCCAGGCCTATTGCCGCGCCACCACCGGCGGCAACAGCAGCCAGTGCGGCTTCATTCGCAATCCGGATTTGCAGGCGATGTGCCGTGCCCAGACCGGCGGCGGCGCGTCGCAGTGCGGCTTCATCCGCAACCCCGACATGCAGGCCGCCTGCCGCGCCCAGGTTGGGCGCTGACACCAAGCGATCATCATCCCTCTGTATCAAGCCAGAACCATCGCCACACGCACCCCAGGACCCCGACGCATGAACCTGCCCGTCATCGACAAAGAAGCCATCCGCCTGAAATACCTCGCCGAGCGCGACAAACGGCTTCGCGCCGATGGCAACAACCAATACCTCGAGATCGCCGGACAGTTTTCACACTACCTCGACGATCCCTATATGCCGGTCATCGAGCGCGCGCCGAAAACCGACCATGTGCAATTCGCTTTCATCGGCGGCGGATTCGCAGGGCTGGCCACCGGCGCGCGGCTGGTGGAGGCTGGCATCACCGATGTCCGCATCATCGAGAAGGGCGGCGATTTCGGCGGCACCTGGTACTGGAACCGCTATCCCGGCGCGCAGTGCGATACCGCCTCGATGGTCTACATGCCGCTGCTCGAGGAAACCGGCCACATGCCGTCCGAAAAATATGCGCACGCACCCGAGATTCTTGCGCACAGCCAGCGGATCGGGCGGCACTTCAAGCTCTACGACAATGCGCTCTTTCATACCCAGGTCAGCTCACTCACCTGGCAGGAGGATGCCTCGTGCTGGCGCATCACGACCAACCGAGGGGACGATTTCACCGCGCAATACATCGGTCTGGGCACCGGTCCGCTGCATATCCCGAAGCTGCCCGGCATCCCGGGCATCGAATCCTTCAAGGGGCACTCGTTTCACACCAGCCGCTGGGACTATGCCTATACCGGCGGTGACCCTCAGGGCGCACCGATGACACGGCTGGCCGACAAGCGCGTCGCCCTGATCGGCACTGGCGCCACCTCGGTGCAGTGCACACCGCATCTGGCGCGCAGCTGCCAGTCGCTGCATGTGTTCCAGCGCACGCCGTCTTCGATCGATACCCGCAACAACGCGCCGATCGACCCCGACTGGTTTGCGAGCATTGCCACACCGGGCTGGCAGCAGCGCTGGCTCGAGAACTTCACCGCGAATCAGGCCGGCGGCAATGCCGAGGTCGATCTGGTGCAGGACGGCTGGACCGATCTGGCGCGGCGCATCCGTGAGCAGATCCGCAAGCTGCCACCCGCTGAGCGCACCGTACCGAAGATGCTGGCCGCTTATGAGGATGCCGACTTCGCCAAGATGAGCGAGATCCGTGCACGGGTCGACGACATCGTGACCGACCCTGCGACTGCCGAGAGTCTCAAGGCCTGGTACAGGCAGCTGTGCAAACGGCCCTGCTTTCATGACGCTTATCTGCAAGCCTTCAACACCCCGACGGTGCATCTGGTGGACACCGACGGCAAGGGCGTTGAGCGGATCACCGAGACCGGCATTGTGGTGGGCGGCACCGAGTATCCGGTTGACTGCATCATCTATGCCTCGGGCTTCGAGGTGGGGACGTCGCTGGCTCGCCGGGCCGGGTTTGATCTGGTGGGTCGCGCAGGGCGCAAGCTGTCGGACCACTGGGCGCAGGGCATGCGCAGCAAGCACGGCATCCATGTGCATGGTTTTCCGAATGCGTTTTTCGTGCAGCCGACCCAGGGCGCCAATCTGATCTCGAATGTGCCCCACAACCTGACCGAGGCTGCGCGCACGATCGCGGTCATGGTGCGGCATGCAATCGATGGCGGCCACCGCGAAATCGAGGTGAGCGAGGCTGCCGAAAACGAGTGGATTGATCTGCTGCGCAACAGCCCGGGCCGGATGACCAGTTCGCCCGATTGCACGCCCGGCTATTACAACAATGAAGGCCAAGACCCGGGACCGGCTGCGAAGCTGAATGTGGGGTACCCGGCGGGGGCGACTGCTTACTTCAAGTATCTCGATGCGTGGCGCGCGAGCGGGCAGTTCGATGGGCTGGAGTTTAGGTAGGCTGCGGGCGCTAATGGGGTCAGCTGAGGGTTATTCAGGCGGATTCTCATAGGAGGCCACAGCGGGCTCGCCCTTCATGCCAAGGCGTCGCCGGGCTGTTTCTTTGGCGCCAACGGCGGGCGCGTGAGCCCCCGCCGCTGCCAGCCCGAACTGCGGCATGTTTCCATAGACGCACTCATACTTGCCGGCCTCGACCATATAGGTTTCGTGCCAGATGCCAACGCTTCCGTCGGCACCCACAGCGCGATTGAATCGCTTCCAGGGTTCAAGGTGGTTCAAGGCCGGATCGCGGGCAAACCGCTCAAGCTGCTCGAACGATCGCCAGTACTGGACAAGCGCCACGCCGCGCCAGTAGATGAAGGGCTGGGCGTGCATCAGCCCGAGTTCCTTGTGCGCCATCAGATGCTCGGTCATCGGGCCCATTGCCCGGGCGACCGGCAGCCACTTGTTCACCGCCCACAGGCGATTGATGCGCATGCCGATGATGAAGACGACAAACGGCCCGTCCATCTGCGCTGTGAAACGGCCGGCGAAAATTTTGCTCATCGGTTTCCCCGTTCTGGATGGTGATGACGCCTGACGCAACAGGCCCGGCGCATCAGCCGCGACAATCGCCGCGGCCAACGCGCCCCCAAACCGCTCAGTACTTCATCGCAATGGACAGCTTCGTGGGCTGACCCGCGGCGACGGCGAAGCGGCAGACGTCGAACGAGGGTGCGCTCAACTTAGGGATGACATTGTTGCTAAAGCCGACGCCTTCGGTGGGGATGCCCAGCAGGTTGGTGTCGGCCTGCTCGTTCCCGTTGGTGTCGTGCACCACCGCGACCGCGTAGTCGCCGGGTGACACATTCTCAAAACTGCAGGTTGCCACGCCGCCGGCCGCCGGGACCCGGAGCGTTGTCGTTGCGTGCTTTTTCACTTCGATCGGGAATCCGGTCTTCGACGAGAACAGGGCGCAGCCAACCATTCCGGGCGCACTCGACACGCCGGTGACGGTCACATCGATCCGGCCGGTACCGCTGGCTGACGCCCCAGACGCAGCAATCAGCATCAGCGAAGCGAGGGCCGGGGCGAGGGTCGGCAATAGGCGCGAGGCGAACGTACGGATCGGGCCGAGCGTCGGGCGCGACGCGGGATGGGTGATGGGGGAACGGGAAGCTTTCATGCAAGATCTCCTTTGGAGTGTGGAACGGACAGGGAACGGGGCAACATCATTCGAGCACCCATGCGGGCGACGAGCTCGCGCGGGGAAAAACGGCCGGACAGGCAAAGCAGGCGGTTGCGCCAGCCGACGACGCGGGTAGGCCGAGTCGAGGCCATCGCCGCAAGACATTCGCGGACCACCTGGTCGATCGACAGCGTGTGCTTGAAGACGGCCGTGCCCCGGGCCTCGGGGCCGGCAGCGTCGATAAAGGGCGTTTCGACCGGTCCGGGACACAGCGCTGCGACATGCAGACCGCGGTCGTGGTACTCAGCCCAGAGCGCTTCCGAGAAGGACAGCACGAAGGCCTTGGTCGCGCCGTAGACGCTCATGTAAGGCGCCGGCTGGAAGGCCGACGTCGAGGCGAGGTTCAGGACGGTGCCGCGACGCGCGAGTAATGACGGCACGAACAGGCGTGTCAGTTCGGCCAGCGCCACCATGTTCACCTGGAGCTGCCCGTGCAGGTGCTCCAGGGCTTCGGATTCGAAGGGCCCGTGATAGCCGAAGCCGGCGTTGTTTACCAGCGTGTCGACCTCGAGACCGAGGCGCGTCACCTCGTCGTACAGGCGCTGCGCGGCATCGGGCTGCGAGAGGTCGGACGGCAGCACGGTCGCAACACCGCCGGCACGCCGGATTGCTTGCGCGACCTCTTCCAGTCTCGCCGCCGACCTGGCGGCCAGCACCACATGCGTGCCTCGTGCGGCCATCGCCCGGGCCAGGGCTTCACCGATGCCGGAGGAGGCGCCGGTGATCACAGCGATCTGCTGCCTCTTTCTCATTTCCATCTCTTCAATTTCCTTTATCAGTGCAGTACCGCAGGGCGGTCGCGGTGGTGGGTCAGTCAACGGAGCGACAGCTCAGCTCAATGTGTACAGCGAACACATTCATCGTATGCGAGAATGTATGCGTTGTCAACATCATGTTGAAAAGGCCGCTAAAACCATGAGCAAGCCCTATCACCACGGCCACCTGAAGGAGGCGCTCCTGCAGGCCGCGAGGGAGCGTCTTGCCGAAACTGCGGAAGCCGATCTGAGTCTTCGCGACCTGGCCGCGCGCGTCGGTGTGAGCGTCAATGCCACCTACCGCCACTTCGCAAGCAAGGACGCGATGCTGATGGAGCTGGCGGCGGGCGGCTTCGATGCACTGCGCGCCGACATGCTTGATGCGATGGCCGCGGCTGGAGTGGTGAGCGCGGTGAGCAGGCTGAATGCGGCCGGCGAGGCCTACATCGCCTTCGCGAACCGGGAGCCGGCGCTCTTTCGACTGATGTTCGGGCGCGGGGGGCGCTTCAAGTCGGACGAACCCTTGAGCCAGGCAGCCCGCGCCGCGTTCATGGCTCTGGTCGAGCTTGTGGCGGCGGTGCGCAATCAGCCGCCGGATTCACCCGAGGTGTTCAAGGCAGCGATTGCCACGTGGTCGGTGGTGCACGGCTTCGCCACGCTCGGGCTTGAGGGTTATCTTAAGGCGCTCCCGCCCGCGCATCGCCCCAGCGCGGGCGAGGTGGTGGGCAGGCTCAACGTCAACGACGCCGGGTGACATACCGGGCGACATCTCACGACAGCGGTGATTCAAGCCGATGCCGCGCGACACCTTCGCATGGAACACGGGCGCGTCAATCTTCGAGCACGAGCATCAATTTTGAAGCTAAACTGCATCAGATTTGATGCTGGAGCGGCGTATGAGAACCACGGTCACCATTGATGACGAGCTCTATCAGCGGGCATTGGATGTCGCCGACCCGGGAATGGACAAGGGCGACCTGTTTCGTGAGGCGATGAAGGTCTTCGTACAGGTGCAGGCCGGCAAACGCCTCGCCGCCCTGGGCGGCAAAGCCCCGACCATGAAGACTGTTCCTCGCCGCAGACCCGCTCAACGACCCGCTCAACGACCTGGACGATGAGCCTGGTTCTCGCCGATACATCGGTCTGGATTGCGCATTTCCGCCGCGCCGACCGGCTGCTTCAATCACTGCTTGCAATGGACGGAATTGTTTGCCATCCGCTTGTGGTGCTTGAAATCGCCTGCGGCACGCCCCCCACTCCCCGAGAGCGCACGATCGCCGATCTGGAGCGCTTGCAAAATGCAGTCGTTGCGACGACAGACGAATTACTTGCCTTGATCGAGCGGCACAGACTGCATGACTCGGGCTGCGGCGCCATCGACATGGCCTTGCTCGCTGGCGTCCTCCTGACGCCGAACACCTTGCTCTGGACGCGCGACAAGCCACTCGCCGCCCTGGCCACACGGCTGGGCATTGCGTTCAGCCCCACCGCCACTCAGTCGTAGCGATAACTCCAGATCATGTCGACCGCATTGGTCGTGCCGCCGCTGGCTCGCACGCTCAATCGCTCGGTGAGCTCGTACTGCAGGCGCACCAGATTCTGCAGGCCACGCAGGCTCTGCTCGTAGCTCAGAAAGAGCCGGTCGGTGAGCCGTTTGCCCAGGGTCACGATGCTGTCCTGTGCGGAGCTGGCGGCCGAGCCCGGATCACTGATGCTGCCGCCCTGCCCGGTGCGAACCGACAGCACATCCAGCCCGAAGGTCCGGGCCAGGCTGGGTGCCGTGGCGTTGGGATCACCCGATGCCAGCAGAACTGCCGCGGCGGTCTGAAGCGCCGCTGACTGACCGCCGGTGCCGCGCGCGGAGTCAGCGCCTGTGCCAAGCACCAGCCATGAAAGCTTGTCGGCATCGGGCACATCAGGGCGCGAGACCAGCTTGAGCTGCGGGGTGCGGGCGGTGCCGCTGATCGCCACGCCGGCTTCAACCGGAAGGTAACGCCGATAAGCCTCGATATCGACCGCCGGATTGTCGACCGGCCCGCTGAACACCAGCGTCCCGCGTTCGATCTCGAGCCGCTGCCCAAAGCCGGTATAGGTGCCCTTGGCCACCCGAACCGTACCGGTCATCCGGGGCGCATCGGGCAGGCGCCCCCGCAGGCTGAGCTGCCCGGTGAGGCGGGCATCAATGCCCGAGCCCCAGACCTTGAAGCGATCACCCAGATCAATCTGCAGATTGCTGACGATGCGAAAGCCCTTGGTATCGGCCGGATCACCAGCGGCAGCAGCCGCGCGCGCGGCGGCGGCGGCGGCAGCGGGCGATGCCGCCTGAGCCGATTTGCGCACCACGATCACATCGCGGGCCAGGTCCGACCCCGAGGGCGAGCTGATCTCGATGACGCCCTCATCGGCACGCAGACTGCCGCGCAAATTGAGCCGTCCGGTCTGCAGGGTAGCGGTCGCTTCGCCCGACAACAGCAGGCGCTGCCCGGCACCAAGCGGAATCGGCATCTGATCGAGGACCACCACCGCTTCGCTGCGATCGTCGGCGCGCAGCGTACCGCTCATGCTCACTGATCCCTTGCCGCTGGCAAATCTCAGCTTCTGGATGGTGACGACATTGTCCTGCAGGGTGGCCGCCAGCTCGCCATCGGTCAGGCGCATGCCGAGCTCGCGCTGAATCGCCAGGAGCCGCGAGCCCTCGATGCGACCACTGATGCGCGGCGTACGCAGCGTGCCGGCGAGCGTCAGCGCTGCCTTGAGCGCACCATCGATGCGCCAGGCATCACCCACCATGCCACGGGTGAGAGCCAGGCTCGGCAGCTCGAGGTTCACCGTCCCGTTCAGCGGCACCGCCAGATCGGGCAAGGCGCTGCCGGCCGGCCATTGCAGCGGTGCCGACCCCTCGCCACGAATGCTGCCGATCGCGGTACCGCGGATATCAACCGTGGCGGTCAGTCGATCGCCACCGGCATCGACCTTGAGATCGAACTGCTGCAGACCGGCAGGCAGACCCACGCTCGCCGCAGTGGGGGAACCGACCGCCACCGCGCCATCAGGGCCATCGGTGGCGATCAGCAGATCCCCAGACTCACGAAAGACCGCCAGTTGGCCGCGCACGCTGTCGACCTTACCTGGCGTGCCGCTCAGATCGAACTTCGCGCCCAGACGCAGAGCCTTGTCGCCGTCGATCTGCAGATAGCGCTCGGCGCCGATCGCAGACAGCCAGCGGATCGGCAAGCCGGTCGCACTGCCGCGCAACTGCAGGCGCTGATCCGCCCATCGCGCCTCCTCGATGCGCAGCGCTGCGCCGCTTGTGCCATCGACCGCAAGCGCCAGTCCAGTGACGGAGGCCAGCGTGCGACCCAGTTCGAGCGCCGCCGGCGTGCTCAGTGCCACGGTGGGGGTGAGCTTCTGATTCAGCTCGGTGAGGCGTCCGCGCCAGACCTGATCGCTGCCATTGCCGCTTGCGTTTGCGAACCCGCCTTCGATGCGGGCGCTTGCATTGAGATGCAGTGCGCGTGAGGCCGCCTGGACCGACAGCGTATGGTTCGTGGCGTCGCCGGCGAGATCGACTTTCAACAGCTCGACCGATTCGCCGGCCACCACCAGGCCCTCGGTCTTGAGATCGATGCGCAGGTCGCCGGCGGGCAGCTTCGCTGGCCCGGGCGGCAAGCCCGGCACGCCGATGCGACCGAGCATCGCCAGCAGCACATCGAGCCTTGCCAGCTCGACATGTGCGACTGCCGCGCGAGCCTTCGCGGCGCCCTCGAACTTGAGCTCACTGCCGGTGAGCGTCAACGACATCCCCGGCGAGGCGAGCCGATCGCGCAACTGACCTTCGATGCTCAAACGACCACCGAGCCGCTTGTCGAGTTCGGCAAGCTGGCGGGCATCGAGCGACAGATCGAGGCGGTCTGCGACCGCACCGAGATCGCCGCGCGCACTCAGTCGGGTCGACCCGAGCTGCAGCGCGGCATTGACCTCGCGCAGCCGATCGGGCTCGTAGCGCGCCGACACCGCACCCGCCAGCGCCAGTCCGTTGAAGCGGCTGTCTGACAGATTCAGACTGACGAGCGCCGACACGCTGGGCTCAGCGACACCCGATGCTGCGAATCGGCCATTGATCAGGCCCTGGGGCAGATCGGCGAAGCGGGACGGATCAAAGCGGGCAAGCGTGCCCTGCAGATCGAAACGATAGGGCTTGGCGATGCCGGCCGTGCCGCTGAACTCGGCGATGCCGTCGCGTGCCTGCAGCGTCGCCCTGGCGATCGTCAGCACCTCACCCTCAAGCCTTGCCTGCGTGGTCAGCGAGATCTCGCGATCGGCCAGCGCCACATCGAAGGCCAGGCCCTTGCCGACCGGCCTGAGGGTCACTGATCCGCGCAGGGCGGTCTTGCGCAACGTGCTGACTGCGCGACTGAGATCGATCGACTCGGTGGCGAGGCGCAGCGTGAAATCGGGCCTATCCGATGACTGCGCCGATGACTGCGCCGATGACTGCGCCGATGACTGGTTCGAAGACGGATTCGATGCCAGCATCAATGCGGCTTCCCCGGCCAGCAGGCCCGGCGGACCTTCAAGCCTGAGGGCCTCCAGGCTCAGCCGGTCATCTTTCAGAACCACGCGGCTCTCCACCGATGCGATCGGCAATCGTTGCCGGTCGAGCGGCCCGACCGCGTCATTGACCAGAGACAGCCTGCCACTGAAATCGTCGGCGACATCGAGGGTGCCCTGAAGGCTGGTGACGGGCAGTCCCTCGCCGAAGCGGGCGAGGTCGAGGCGATCGACCTTGAGAAGCGCCTTGCCCAGCCACTTCTCGGCAAAGGGCGACAGACTAGCCTGAGCGGCGAGCGAGGCCTCGCGCACCACCGTACCGGCGTCAAGCGTCAGGGCCTGCAGATTGCCTCCAAGCGTGGCATTGACTGCCAGCGGCACGTCGGTCATGACGGTCTCGAGCAGCGCGTGAGCGGCCACCGGAAAGGGCCGGGTGTCGCCAACCGTGCCATCCACCGAGACCGCGCCGAAATCGCCATGCACAGCGAGCTTGTCGATGGTCCAGGTGCGCCGGTTGTAGCGCAGGCTTGCCGACAGGTCGCTCAGGCGGGTCGGCGAGTCTGCCACTGACGCCTGCCCCGGTGCGCCCGCAGTGCGCAGGACCAGCCTGGCGAGGCGCGCTTGCCGGATGTCGATCGCGATCGGCAGCGTGAGCGACTCGGGCAATGTCGCCGCAGCATCCGAGGGTTTTGAGATCACCTCGACCTCGCCGATCACCAGTTCGCGCACCACAACCGCCAGACGCAACAGTCCGAACCAGTCGAGTGACAGGCGCGCATCGTCGACGGTCACGCTCAGATCGGTATCGGACCAGACGATGCGACGCACGCGCATTTCACCGAAGAGAGAACCCTCGGGTGCCTCGATGGCGAGTCGCCCACCCGAATAGGCAACCGCCTGGGCGGCCATCTGACGGATCAACTGACCATTGCCTGCGTAATGCGTGAAAGCCCCCAGCACACCGGCCACGATTGCGGCCAAGGCAAACAGCGCAGCCGTGCCCCAGCGCGACCTGCGTGCCGCGACAACCGGTGCTGAGCCAGGCACGGGCCTCGTATCGTCGCTGTCGTCGGACCGGGTCGTGGTCGGATCGTCGGCCATCAGAACACCACCCCGATCGAGACATAGAAGCGCCACTGATCGAGCGTCGCGCCGCGGGCAAGGTCAATATTGAGCGGGCCGACCGGCGTGCGCCAGCGCGCGCCCACACCGTAGCCGACATAGGGCCGCAGCGCATCGAGCGAATTGGTTGCCGTGCCGAGGTCATAGAACACCGCGGCTGCCCAGTCACGACTGATCAGATGCTGATACTCGGTGCTCGCGGTCCAGAGATAGCGCCCGCCCAGCGTCGCCTGGCCCTCGGCCACGCCGATGCTCTGGTTGGTATAGCCGCGAATCGACTTGCTGCCGCCGGTGCGAAACAGGTTGGCCGAGGGAATGCCCTGGCTGGAGTCGGCCGCGACCATTCCAAGTTCGCCGCGCAGCACCATGCGCCCGAACTGACGCTGCTGCCGGTCTTCGAGCGGAATCAGCCAGTAGCCCAATGTATAGACTCGCGCAAAGCTCTGGGTCGATTCGACGGCTTGCGAGGCGGCCGAGGTCTGGAGCGTAAAGATGTAACCACTGTTGGGCACAAGCGGCGAATCGAGTCGGCGACGGGTCCAGGCCCAACCGAAGACGGTTGCGGTATTGATGTAGTTCTGCTCGTCGGTGGCGCTGTAGACCACGTTCTGCTGCTCACGCTGGTACTGCATCGAATAGGTGAATTCGTTGTCGCCCACCCGATGCGCCCGGGCCAGCACCAGTGAGGCGGCATCGACCAGTTCGTTCTGGATGTCGCGGTGTTCGGCGCGCGCACCCACCTGCCAGCGCCAACCCGCGAGATCCTGCGGCCAGTCCCAGTTGCTGTAAGCGACCTGGCGCTCCGCCTCGAGCGTGACGCCGGTCAGGCTCTGGATGCCCAATCCGCCCACATTGCGGTTCTCGAACGCGGCCAGCACATTGAAGCCGGCAGCGGCATCGTAGCCGCCGCCCAGCGCAATCCGCTTGGACTGGCGCTCGACCACGTCGACCCGGATCGGCACCTCCTGCAACTCGGGATTGCGGGTGAGCGCCGCGGTATCGGGCCGCACATTGACCGTGGTGAAATAGCCCGAGCCGTTCAGCCGGGTCTGCAGCTGGACAATCTGGCGCACCGAGTAGGGATCGCCACGCCGGAAAGTCGAGAGGCCCTCGACAGTCACCTCGGGGTAGCGTTCGAGGCCATTGATCACCAGTTCGCCAAAACGCAGCGGCGCGGCCGACTCGATATCGACGATCAGACTCGCCGTGCGCCGATCGACATCGACCAGCGCTTCGCTGTCGGTGATTTTCGCCCGCAAGAACCCGGCATCGCGCAGCGCCGCCAGCACTTCGCGTTTGGCCCGCTCCCAGTCGGGCGATCGAAACGCCTGCCCATCGGACAGCAGCCACTCGCGCGCCAGACGCGCGCGCAGATCATCAAACTCGGGGCTTGCCACCTCGCCGCTGAAATTCAGTTTGACGGTGTCGACCAGCGTCCGGGGGCCAGGTTTCACTTCGACCCGTGCGCCACCCCTGATCTCGACCACTGTGATCTGAGGCGAAAAATAGCCCTCGGCGGCGAGCAGCCCCTCGACTTCCTCCGGTGCACGGGCAACGAAGAGCGGCAACTGCGAGGGATCGAAGTCGGCGCGCTGGCGCCAGCGGCCGAGCAGCGTCGATTCGCGGATCTGCCGATCGAGCGGCGACGGCGCATCCACTTCGAGCAGGTATTGCGGGGCCACCACGCCGTTTGCGGCATCGGTTTCCATTGCCGGCTCACCGAAGAAACGGCCGATCAGCGGCAGCCTGGACAGCGGATTGGCGGCAGGATTGACAACCGGATTGACCGGGGGCGGTGGCGCGGACTCGAGCGCCTGCGCAAGAGCGCTTGAGCCAAGTGCCATGAACGCGACCAATAACAGCGCTCGCAGCACCTCGCACCCGCTTGTCAGATCACGATCGTCGGCGCATCACCTGCCGCTCGCGCGGCAATATTGCCGATCACCGAGGCGGTCTCGCCCGCGGCCTGCAGATGCGCGAGCGCACCCGGGGCATCGCCCGGCGCCACCACAATCACCATGCCGATACCGCAGTTGAAGACGCGATGCATCTCGGCGTCAGTGACCTGGCCATTGCGCTGCAGCCAGCCGAAGAGCGGCGGCATTGTCCAGGCATCGCGATGCAGGATGGCCTGACAGTCATCGGGCAGCACCCGCGGCACATTCTCGACCAGCCCGCCGCCGGTGATATGGGCAATGCCCTTGACCGGCACCGCCGCAATCAGCGACAGCACCGGTTTGACGTAGATTCGGGTCGGCGCCATGACCGCGTCGGCAAAGCTGCGGCCATCGAAGTCGGTCTGCAAGGCCGGCGCATCGAGCGCACCATGGGCCCGCTCAATGATTCTGCGAACCAGCGAATAGCCGTTGGAATGGATGCCGCTGGAGGCCAATCCGATCACCACATCGCCAGGCACGATCGAGCGACCGGTGATGATCAGGGACTTCTCGACTGCACCGACCGCAAAGCCTGCAAGGTCGTATTCGCCATCGGGATACATGTCGGGCATCTCGGCGGTCTCGCCGCCGATCAGCGCGCAGCCGGCCTGTTCGCAGCCGGCTGCAATACCGCCGACCACCCGCGCAGCGGTATCGACATCAAGCCTGCCGCAGGCGAAATAGTCGAGGAAAAAGAGCGGCTCGGCGCCCTGCACCAGGATGTCGTTGACGCTCATCGCCACCAGATCGATGCCCACGGTGTCATGGCGTCCGAGCGCAAAAGCCATCCGCAGCTTGGTGCCGACCCCGTCTGTGCCGGACACCAGCACCGGCTCGCGATAGCGCTTGGGCACCTCGAAGAGCGCGCCGAAACCGCCGATGCCGGTGAGCACCCCCTCGCGAAGTGTGCGACGCGCCATCGGCTTGATGCGCTCGACCAGGGCATCGCCGGCATCGATGTCGACACCGGCATCCTTGTAGGAAAGGGGAGCTGAAGCGTTTGCCGCAGTGCCGTCGTGCTGATCACTCATGCTGGGTGCGGGCCGTCGGTGCGGACCGATACAATGGGTCAGCTCGCATTGTAACGGTCAGTCCCCGCGCCATCGTCTTGAACCAGCTCACCCTCGATCTCGGCGCACCACCGCCACCGACCTTCGACAACTTCGTGGCAGGCGACAACCTCGAAGCGCTGGCCTCGCTGCGCCGCCTGCTCACAGCCAGTGGCAGTCATCCCGACCAGAACGAGCCGGCGCGCGACATCGGATCAGCAACCGGCTCGCGCTTCGTTTATCTGTGGGGCCTGCCGGCCAGCGGCCGCAGTCATCTGCTGCATGCCCTGGCGAGCGGGAGCGCGGGCACGACCCATCGCGCCCGATTACTGACGCCATCGAGCGATCTGCCGGACTTCGACTACGACCCGTCGATCAGCCTGTGGCTGGTCGACGACTGCGATCGGCTCGACGCAGCACGCCAGGAAAGCGCCTTTCATCTGTTCAATGCCATCCAGGCCGAGGCCGCCACAACGGTGGTGAGCGCGATGGTGCGTGCGATGGTGAGCGCCGGGTCGAGCGCCCCGATGCAACTGCCGGTGATCCCGGAGCTGGCCACCCGCCTGGGCTGGGGGCTGGTCTTTCAGCTGCATCGCCTGAGCGACCAGGATATTGCCCGGGCGCTGGCGGTCACGCTGGCCGAGCGCGGCATCACCGCCAGCGCCGACCTGATCCCCTGGCTGATGACTCGCACGGCGCGCGATCTCGGCCAGTTGCGTGCCATGATCGACCGGCTCGACTGTTTCGCTCTGGCCCGCAAACGGGCCCTCACTGTGCCGCTGGTGCGCGAGTTCCTGCAGGCGACGCCCCCTGAACCTCCTGAGCCCCCTGAACCTGCGGCAAGCGGGTCAGAGGACATGCCGTAGAATGGGCACCGATATGCATCTGGCACTTTTCGATCTCGACAACACCCTGCTGCCTATCGACAGCGACTACGAGTGGTCCCGATTCCTGGCTCGGCTGGGCGTCCTCGACGGCGACGACTACGAACGCGAGAACAACCGCTTCTACGAGCATTACAAGGCCGGCTCGCTCGATATCACCGAATTCCTGCAGTTTCAGCTGGCGCCACTGGCAGCCCACCCGCGCGACACCCTCGAGCGCTGGCATGCCCAGTTCATGGCCGAAGTCATCACCCCCACGATCACCGATCAGGCCCGCGAACTCGTCGACCGGCATCGCGCGCGCGGCGATCTGATCGCCCTGGTCACCGCCACCAATGCCTTCGTGACCGGGCCGATCGCCCGCGCCTTTGGCATCGACCATCTGGTGGCGACCACCCTCGAAGAAGTCAACGGGCAATTCACCGGACGACCTTTGGGCACGCCCTCGTTTCGTGAGGGCAAGATCGTGCGCACGCACGAGTGGCTGGGCTCGATCGGCCAGCGCTTCGATGGCTTCGAGCGCAGCTGGTTCTACAGCGATTCGCGCAACGACATCGCCTTGCTCGAGCAGGTGACCGATCCGGTCGCGACCAATCCCGATCCGGTCCTGCATGCCACCGCCGTGACGCGAGGATGGCCGGTCCTGAGGCTTTTCGAAGGCAACACATGAATTCGAGTGCAACCGGCGATCGCCCATGATCGTCAAGTTCATCAAGCGACTTCTGGGGGGTGCCAACCCGGCACCGACCCCAGCGAGCCCGGCAACGAAACCGCCGCCGGCATCCGGCCCAAAACTGCTGAGTTATCGCGGCGCCGAGCTCGGTATCCGCCGCGAACAGATTTCGCCGGCCGCCATGAAAACCTGCGAGGTTCTGCAACGCGGCGGCTACAAGGCCTTCGTGGTCGGGGGTGGCGTTCGCGACTCGCTGCTCGGGCTGCAGCCCAAAGATTTCGATGTCGCCACCGATGCCACGCCCGAGGAAGTGCAGGCGCTCTTTCGCCGCGCCCGCATCATCGGGCGGCGCTTCAAGATCGTCCATGTGATGTTCGGGCGCGAGACCATTGAAACCTCCACCTTTCGCGCCCTGCAGACCGATGCCGAAACCGACGAGCATGGTCGGGTGCTGCGCGACAATGTCTTCGGCTCGCAGCATGAAGACGCGCTGCGGCGCGACTTCACCATCAATGCGCTTTATTACGACCCGATCGGCGACCAGGTGCTCGACTATCTCGGTGGCGTGGCCGACCTGAAAGCGCGCAGGCTGCGCATGATCGGTGACCCGGCCACCCGCTATCGCGAGGATCCGGTACGCATGCTGCGCACGGTCCGGTTTGCGGCCAAGCTCGATTTCGCGGTCGACCCGGCCACGCTTGCTCCGGTTCGCGAACTTGCCTCGCTCATCGAGAATGTGCCGTCGGCGCGGCTCTTCGACGAGATGCTCAAGCTGCTCGAGTCGGGCCATGCCCTGGCCTGCGTTCGCCGCCTGCGCGCTGAAGGCCTGCATCACGGCGTGCTGCCCCTGCTCGACGTCATCCTCGAGCAGCCCCATGGCGAGCGGTTCATCGAAGTGGCGCTGGCCAATACCGATGACCGCGTACGGGCCGGCAAGTCGGTCTCACCGGGTTTTCTGTTTGCAACCCTATTGTGGCAACTGGTCTCGGATCGCTGGCAGGCGCTGATGGCCGGCGGCGAGCATTCGATTCCGGCGCTGATGCAGGCGATGGATTCGGTGCTCGACGAGCAAGCCTCGAAGCTCGCGATCCAGCGGCGCCACATCGCCGACATGCGCGAAATCTGGGGCCTGCAACCCCGGCTCGAAAAAGGCGGGCGCGGGGCGATCCGAGCGCTCGAACACCTGCGCTTTCGGGCAGGCTTCGACTTTCTGCTGCTTCGCGTCGAGGCCGGCGAACTGCCTGCGTCGCTCGGCCAGTGGTGGACGCAATTCGTCGAGGGCGATGCCGCCACCCGTGAGCAGTTGCTCGACGCCCGACCCGGCGAAGCGCGTACCGGTCCGGCCCGTCGACGCAGACGCCGCAACAGTGCCCGTCGGACCAGCGCCAATGGCGACTCGGATCACGGCGGCGATGGCGCCATCACCGAGGACGGCGCACCCGTCGATCGCACCGCGAGCATCGATCGGGACTGGCCGTCTGACCTGCAGGGCGGCGGCTCACCGCGCGACCGCGACCCGCCGCGCTGACATGGCCGGAACGGTTGACGCCTGGGTCGCGCTGGGAGCCAATCTCGGCGAACGTCGCGCGGCCCTCGGGGCGGCCTTCGCGGCGCTTGGCAGGCTGCCGGGCACGCGACTCGTCCGTCATTCATCCCTGTGGTCGAGCCCGCCACTCGAGGCCGACGGGCCCGATTACCTGAATGCGGTGGCGCTGCTGCACACATCGCTCGATCCCTTCGAACTGCTCGCCGCATTGCAGGCGATCGAGCTGACACAGGGTCGAACGCGCTCCTATCGCAACGCCCCGCGCACCCTCGATCTCGACCTGCTGCTGCATGGACACGCGGTGCTCGACACACCGGCCCTGACCCTGCCGCATCCGCGCATGAACGCTCGGGCATTTGTCCTGAGGCCACTCGCCGAACTGGCGCCCGACCTCGAGATCCCGGGCCACGGCACGGTGCAGCAATGCCTTGCACAGGTTGCCGAGCAGCCCTGCGAGGCGATTCCCGAGACATTGACATGAATCCCTTCGAGCGCT
>CANKWX010000003.1 GCA_947487165.1 Burkholderiales bacterium | reverse complement strand
AGCTAGCCCCTTGCCTGCGATTCGCCTGGCAAGGGGGCCCGCGATGCGCACTCTCAACCGGCACCTCGACGGCGTCAGTGTGCATCGATCGCCTGATCCCAATACCGACTATGGACTCCGGACTTGCAGCGCTGGTAATGCTCGCGCGCTTTCATGGGATTGCCGCTGACGCACAGCGGCTGGCCCATGAGTTTGCGCTGGGCGGCAGCGCTGCAGACCTCGACACCCTGTTGCGGGCTGCCCGCAAGTTGGGTTTGAAGGCAAAGCGGCAGACCGTTCGGGGCGAGCGGCTGCTGACCACGCCACTGCCTGCGATTGCGCAATGGCGCGATGGGTCAGGATTTTTCATCCTGGCCGCGGTTGAAGGCGACCGGATTCTGGTGCAGGACCCTGCGCGTGAGCGTCCCGAAATCTGGACTCGCGAGATGTTCCTTGATCAATGGGACGGTGAGTTGCTGCTGGCCGCTTCCCGTGCGAGCGCCACAGCGTCGCTTGCGCGCTTCGATTTCACCTGGTTCATCCCCGCGCTGGTGAAATACAGGCGTGTGTTAGCCGAGGTGATGGTTGTCTCGCTGGTGCTCAATCTGTTTGCCTTGCTCACGCCGCTGTTCTTTCAGGTGGTCATGGACAAGGTGCTGGTCAATCGGGTGATGAGCACACTCGTCGTGATCACAGTCGGACTGCTCGCGGTGGTGCTGTTCGAGGCGGTGCTGTCGGGGCTGCGGACTTATATCCTTGCGCACACCACGAGTCGCATTGACGTTGAACTTGGCGCCCGACTGTTCAGACACCTGCTCGCATTACCAATCTCGTATTTTGAAGCTCGCAGGGTGGGTGACTCGGTGGCGCGCGTACGGGAGCTCGAGAACATCAGGAGCTTTCTGACGAGTCAGGCTCTCAGTTCGGTGCTCGACGTTGCGTTTTCAGTGGTGTTTCTGGCGGTGATGTTCTGGTACAGCCCCTGGTTGACGCTGATCGTCGTGGTGTCGCTTGTCCTGTACGTGCTTGTGTCGATCGGCCTGACGCCTCTGTTGCGCCAACGTCTGGACAAGAAGTTTGCCCGTGGCGCAGAAAATCAGGCCTTTCTGGTGGAGTCGCTCAACGGGATCCAGACCATCAAGGCGATGGCGGTCGAGCCGCAGACAACCCAGATCTGGGACCGCCAGTTGGCTGCTTATGTCTCTGCATCGCTGAAGGTGACCCATGTCGCCAACGTCGGTCAGCAGACCATCTCTCTGATCAACAAACTGGTAACTGTGGGGGTCTTGTACTGGGGTGCCGAACTTGTGATCGACAACAAGCTGTCGGTCGGGCAACTCATCGCCTTCAATATGCTCTCGGGCCAGGTCGCCGGGCCGATCCTGCGACTGGCGCAACTCTGGCAGGACTTCCAGCAGACCGGCATCTCGATGGAACGTTTGGGCGATATTCTCAACACCAAGACCGAGGCAACGACACCTCGGGCAAGCCTGCCGCCACTGCAAGGCGCCGTGGAGTTCAGCGATGTGAGCTTTCGGTACCGACCCGATTCCCCGGAAGTCCTGCGCAGCGTGAGCTTTGCGGTGCGACCCGGCGAAGTCGTCGGCTTGGTCGGTGCTTCAGGTTCGGGCAAAAGCACCCTGGCCAAGCTCGCGCAGCGGCTGTATGTCCCGGAGCGCGGCAAGGTGATGATGGACGGCATCGACATCACGCTGGCCGACAGCGCCTGGCTGCGCAGTCAGATCGGGGTGGTGCCTCAGGACAACCTGCTCTTTAACCGCACCATCCGGGAAAACATTGCCTTGTCGGACCCCGGGGTCGCACTGGATGCGGTGGTGCATGCAGCCAGGCTGGCAGGCGCGCACGATTTCATCACCGGCTTGGCTGAAGGCTACGACACGATCGTCGGCGAGCACGGTGCCTCGCTGTCGGGGGGGCAGCGCCAGCGCATTGCCATTGCGCGCGCGCTCATCAACCAGCCACGCATCCTGATCTTTGACGAGGCCACCAGCGCACTTGATTACGAGTCCGAGCAGGTCATTCAGAAGAACATGCGCGAGATCGTCAGTGGGCGAACCGTGCTGATCATTGCCCATCGGCTGAGTACGCTGCGCGATGCAGACCGGATCATTGTTCTGCGTGAGGGCCGCGTCACCGAGCAGGGTTCGCACGATGAACTGATGAGTCAACCGACCAGTTACTACCGACATCTCTGGGAGATCCAGTCGCGATGATGGGCGTAGCGGGTCTGCTGACGAAATACGCCACGGCATTCAAGGACGCCTGGCGTTCACGAAAATCGATGGCAGCGCCGTCATTGCAGGAGCACGAACTCGAGTTCCTGCCCGCGCATCTGGAGTTGCGCGACAAGCCGATCAGCCCCGCACCGATGTGGGTTGCCCGCCTGATTGTCGCATTTGCATTGCTGGCGCTGGCCTGGTCGATTTGGGGCGAGGTTGAGATTGTCGTTGCCGCGACTGGGAAGGTCGTACCCAGCGGCCGCACAAAAGTTATCCAACCCCTGGAGCCTGCGGTGATCAAGCGCATCGCAGTCAAAGATGGCGATGTTGTTCGGCGCGGTGATCTGCTGGTCGAACTGGACGCCACCGCCGTGGGTGCCGACATGACGAAAGCGCAAAGTGAACTGGCGACTGCGCAACTGGGCGCGGCGCGAGCGAAGGCCTTGCTGGAGTCTCAGCTGGGGCAAGGCCTTATTCGTTTTCCTGATCTGCCTGAGGCCACCGATCAGCAGCGTGCCGAGCAGATCAGCCTTGCTCAGGCGCAACTGGGTGAATTTCGCGCCCGCTTGAATGCACTGCAGGCCGAACTCGGTCAACGTCAGGCCGCACTCGAATCGTCGCGCGAAATGGTCAGGCGTGCCGAGCAGACTTTGCCATTGGTTCGGGAGCGGGCAGCCAATTTCAAGGCGCTGGTCGAACAGCAGCTCGTGGCCCGACACGCCTACATGGAAAAAGAACAGGACCTTCTCGAGCGTGAGGGGGAGCTTGCAACCTTGCGCTCGCGCCTGGTCGAGGCTGAAGCGGCGGTGCGCCATCAGGAGCGGCAGATCGAAAGCCTGAAGGTTGAATTCAAGCGCACGGCGCTCGAGCTGCTGGCGACCTCGCGGCAGCAGACATCGCAGTCGCAAAGTGAAACCGTCAAGAGCCGACAGCGCGACACGCTGACCCGCCTGACTTCACCGATCGACGGCGTGGTGGAACAACTGGCGGTGCATACCGCGGGCGGTGTGGTTCAGAGTGCGCAGGTGCTGATGGTGGTGGTCCCGCAGGAAGACCATGTGGAAATCGAGGCCTGGGTCGAGAACAAGGATGTCGGTTTCGTCAAGCCAGGGCAGCGTGCCGCGGTCAAGATCGACGCCTATCCGTATACCCGGTTTGGCCTCGTAGAAGGTGAAGTGAAGCTCGTCTCATCGGATGCGGTTCAGGACGAAAAACGCGGTCCGATCTACCAGGCTCGCATTAAGGTGCAGGGGCGTGACCTGGTGCTGAAGGACGACAGCAAATTGCCGATTTCGCCCGGTATGTCCGTCACGGCAGATATTGCGACGGGTCGTCGCAGTCTGATCAGCTATTTCCTGTCGCCGCTTCAGGCACTGTCTTCGGAAAGTCTGCGTGAGCGTTGAGCGCTGGATCATGCGGCCGTTCAGGCTCGCTGTTGTCGGCCTGCTGTGCAGTTGCCCGGTCGCCGAGGCGTTGGCCGCAGACCTGATGGATGTGTACTGGATTGCGCGCCAGATGGATCCGGCCCTCCTGGATGCCCAGCAAGGCTATCTTGCCGCCCTCGCGCGCGTCGATGTGTCACGGGCTGCCTTATTGCCCAACGCATCGATCAGCAGTTCGCGCGGCAGCAGCTATGGCAAGTACACCTTTGACGAGGACGAATCCAATCGGCGATCGCGCAACTGGAACTGGAAGCTGCAACTGGCGCAGGGAATTATTCGCGTACCCGAGGCCAAGGCCCTCGAGCAGTCTGATGTCAAGGCCAGACAGGCCTTTGCCCGTCTCGAGCAGGTCGAACAAGAGCTGGCGCTGCGTGTGACCAAAGCCTATCTCGACGTCGAACTGGCAATCCGCAGTGCTGAATTGGTCGGCGTGCAGTTGAGCGCTTACCTGGAGCAACTGCGACAGGCCGAGCAAGGCCTCGTTCAAGGAACGCACTCGAGGGTCGATTTGCTTGAAAGTCGCTCGCGGGTTGAGGGGGCCCGGGCGCAGCAGATCGCCGCAATCAACGAAGTGAGGGTGAAAAGGACAGAGCTCGCTCGAGTCATCGGCAAGGTACCCGAGACCCTGCAACGCGTGCGGGAGGATGTCACTGCAGGCATGCCAGCACGTGCCGGCCTGGAGTTCTGGACAGAGCG
The DNA here is from genome assembly GCA_947487165.1 of Burkholderiales bacterium. GTDB lineage: Bacteria > Pseudomonadota > Gammaproteobacteria > Burkholderiales > Burkholderiaceae_E > UBA4615. The sequence goes on along the minus strand of CANKWX010000003.1, from coordinate 114,080 downwards.
CGCACGCGATATTTCTCCGCAGGTTCGCGAGAAGCGTGCCGCGGTCCTGGCAGCCGAGGTTGAAGTCAAAAAGGTTCAGGCTGAGCACCTGCCCCGCCTGGATCTGGTCGGTTCCACGGGGGGAATGTCGAATACCGAGAACACCGCGACACCCCTTAATTACGCGAGCCGCTCGCGATCGAGCGAGGTGATGCTGCAACTGACCGTTCCCATCTTTGCCGGCGGAGGCATCTCGGCTCGTACACGTGAAACACAGGCTGAAGTCGTTCAGGCTCAGGCGCAGCTCGAGTCTGTTCTTCGCGAGGTTGACTCGCTCACCGAACAGGCATTCCTCGGGATTGCAAGCGGGCTGGCTGAGGTTCAGGCCCTTGACGCTGCGCGTGAGGCCGCTCGCAGCGCGCTGGCGGCTAACCAGACGAGCTTTCGACTGGGCGCGCGTACGCTTGTCGATGTACTCAACGCCCAGCAACAGCTCTTTACCGTGGAGCGCGACCTGCTCAAAGCGCGTCACGGCCTGCTGTTGAATCACGTCAAGTTCACGCTGGCCACGCAAGACTTCGACATCGAAACCATGCGGACTATCAATCTCTGGTTTGACCCGGCTTCGCCGCGTTGACTGGCCGCGCTCGCCCGGCTCGCAGTCCGCGCGAGTTCTGAAGGCGTCCTTGACGATTACCCTTTTGATAGGTCAATATCGAACGCTTTTCTGGGTGCGACTACGGGAGCGCCTTCCCACATTCTTCTCCTGCGCTTTTCGGCTCCAACGCAGCCAAACACACGGCTCTGGATGCACGCAGGCCTGCGTCGAAGCAGCCTCAGCGGCTCATCGGTGGGCCGGGCGACAGGGTTCGAGCGGTCTGCCATGTCCCTGACGAAAATTTCTCTGCCGGACGGTTCCGTCCGTGAATTTGCACAAGCCCCCACCGTTGCCGAGGTTGCTGCCTCGATCGGGCCGGGCCTTGCCAAGGCGGCTCTTGCCGGCAAGGTCGATGGCATTCTCGTCGACACTTCCTACCGCATCGAGGCTGATGCAGCGGTTGCGATCATCACCGATCGCGACCCGGAAGGTCTGGAGGTCATCCGCCACTCCACCGCCCACCTGCTGGCTTATGCGGTCAAGGATCTTTACCCCGATGCCCAGGTCACGATCGGTCCGGTGATCGACGACGGCTTTTTCTACGACTTTTCCTACAAGCGCCCGTTCACACCAGAAGACCTGCAGGCGATCGAGTCGCGCATGACCGAACTCGCCCGCAAGGACGAACCGGTGACCCGGGAAGTCTGGGGCCGCGATGAGGCGGTGGCCTTTTTCGAATCGATCGGCGAGCGCTACAAGGCCGAGATCATTGCCTCGATCCCGGCAACCGACGACATCGGCCTCTATCGTGAGGGCGCTTTTGTCGATCTTTGTCGCGGGCCGCACGTGCCGTCTACCGGCAAGCTGAAGGTCTTCAAGCTGATGAAGCTTGCCGGCGCCTACTGGCGCGGCGATTCGCGCAACGAGATGCTGCAGCGGATCTACGGTACGGCCTGGGCCCGCAAGGAAGATCAGGATGCCTATCTGCACATGCTTGAAGAGGCCGAAAAGCGCGACCATCGCAAGCTCGGTCGCAGCCTTGACCTCTTCCATCTGCAGGACGACGCACCGGGCATGGTGTTCTGGCATCCCAAAGGTTGGGTGCTCTGGCAGCAGATCGAGCAGTACATGCGCGCGGTCTATCAGGACAACGGTTATCAGGAAATCCGTTGCCCGCAAATTCTCGATCGCTCGCTTTGGGAAAGGTCGGGGCACTGGGAGAACTACAAGGACAACATGTTCGCCACGGCCTCCGAGAATCGCGACTATGCGGTCAAGCCGATGAACTGTCCCGGGCATGTTCAGGTCTTCAATTCGAGTCTGCGCAGTTATCGCGACCTGCCGCTGCGATATGGCGAATTTGGCGCCTGCCACCGTAACGAGCCGTCGGGTGCCTTGCACGGCATCATGCGGGTGCGCGGATTCGTGCAGGACGATGGGCACATCTTCTGTACCGAAGATCAGATCCTGGCTGAGTGCACCGCCTATACCGACCTGCTGCATCGGGTTTATCGGGATTTCGGCTTTACCGACATCCTCTACAAGGTGGCCACTCGTCCGGTCGCACGGGTGGGTTCCGATGAGAGCTGGGATCAGGCCGAATATGCGCTGATGGAATCCCTTCGTCGTTCGGGTTGCGAATTCACGATCGCGGTGGGCGATGGCGCGTTTTACGGCCCCAAGATTGAATACACCCTCAAGGATGCCCTGGGGCGCCACTGGCAGTGCGGCACCATGCAGGTCGACTTCAACATGCCGCAGCGTCTGGGCGCCGAATATGTCGCCGATGACAACGCCCGGCGCTATCCGGTGATGCTGCATCGCGCGATCGTCGGCTCGATGGAGCGTTTCATCGGAATCCTGATCGAGAATCATGCCGGCGCGTTTCCTGCCTGGCTGGCACCGGTCCAGGTGGTCGTGATGAGCATCACGCAAGCGCATGCCTCCTACGCGACGGACGTTGTACAAGCGCTGAAAAAACAAGGGTTTAGGGTGCAATCCGATTTGCGAAACGAGAAGATTTCGTATAAAATCCGGGAGCACAGTTTGCAAAAACTCCCTTATTTGCTGGTGGTTGGTGAAAAGGAAATGCAGGCTGGGCAGGTTGCCGTTCGTGCCCGCGGAGGCGTCGATCTGGGTGTGATGCCCCTCGACGAATTTTCCCGACGCCTTGCCGACGATGTCGCTGTCAGGGGGGCTGGTTCCCGCTGAGGCACTCCATGCAAGGGTTGGGCTCCGCGCCGCTGTGTTCGGCGTGTGATTCCCGTCTCTGGAGATAACAGCATCGCTACTGCGAATGAACGCGAACGGTCCCACCGCCTCAATGGTGAGATCAATGTTCCTGAGTTGCGCCTTATGGGCATCGAAAACGAGCCGCTTGGCATTGTTGCGACCCGAGAAGCACTGAGGATGGCCGAAGAGGCCGATGTTGATCTGGTTGAAATTGCCCCGACCGCTCAGCCCCCTGTGGCGCGGCTCATGGACTACGGCAAGTTCAAGTACCAGGAGCAGAAGCGGGCCCATGAGGCCCGGCTCAAGCAGAAGATCATCCAGGTCAAGGAAGTCAAGTTTCGCCCTGGCACCGATGACGCCGATTACAACGTCAAGTTGCGCAATCTGACCCGCTTCCTGGAAGAAGGCGACAAGGCCAAGATCACCCTGCGTTTTCGCGGTCGCGAAATGGCTCACCAGGAGTTTGGTTTGCGCCTGCTTGAGCGTATCAGGGCCGACCTTGATGGCGTTGGTCTGGTCGAGTCGATGCCCAAGCTTGAGGGTCGTCAGATGATCATGATCATCTCGCCGAAGAAAAAGAAGTAGCGTTCTGCTATAATCGAAGGCTTACCGGGAGAGTCTGGTCGGTGTCGACCGCGCACTGTCGGAAATTTGAACCGCTCGGGTTCCATAAGTGTTGCCGTGCTGCCAGTCCGGATATCGGGCTGGGTGGTGGGGTGGCCACCTGGCAGTGGTGACATCGGAGCATCAAATGCCCAAGATGAAAACGAAGAAAAGCGCGGCCAAGCGCTTTCGAGTTCGCGCAGGCGGCTCGATCAAACGGGGTCAGGCGTTCAAGCGCCACATCCTCACCAAGAAGACCACCAAGAACAAGCGTCATCTGCGCGGCGCCGTTGCGGTTCATGAGTCAGACGTGTTGAGCGTCCGCACCATGATGCCTTACGCGTAACCCCAGGAGACCGAGATGCCGAGAGTCAAGCGTGGCGTAACCGCCCGTGCCCGTCACAAGAAAGTTCTCGCGCTGGCCAAGGGTTTCCGTGGCCGTCGCAATAATGTTTACCGTGTCGCCAAGCAGGCGGTCATGCGCGCCGGGCAATATGCCTATCGCGATCGCCGCACCCGCAAGCGCGTGTTCCGTGCGCTCTGGATTACGCGGATCAATGCCGCGGCCCGCGAGCACGGCATCACCTACAGCCGCTTCGTCGCCGGACTGAACAAGTCGGAGATCGGCCTTGATCGCAAGGTGCTGGCTGAGCTGGCGGTCAACGACAAGCCGGCATTTGCCGCGATCGTCGCCCGCGTGAAAGCTTCGCTCGGCGTCTGAGCCGGGTGGCGTCGGATTGATGACGCCACTGGCGTGACGATCCGGCGTTTCGCCCGCTCATCCCGCGCAATATCGGGATGAGTCATCGAGATGGGCGGGGCCGATAAGGGCCCCGTTTTTTTTGACCGGGCTGCTTGCTTGAGCCCGCCGTGGTGCGATCGCAAGTTGCGCCATGTCGACGGATGGACCCGATGGACGATTCACCCCAAACGCTCATCGACGAGGCGGCCGTGCTCCTCGATGCGGCAACCGACGCAAACAGCCTGGCCAATGCGAAGGCGCGTTTTCTGGGCAAAGATGGCTTGCTGACGGCCCGTCTGAAAGCCCTTGGCAGCCTGTCTCCCGAAGCCCGCTCGGCGCAGGGTAAAGCGCTCAATCAGATCAAGCAGGCCATCGAAGCCAAACTCGCCTTGCGGCAACAAGCGCTTGAGCAAGCCGAACTCGATGCCCGACTGTCGCAGGAGTCGATCGATGTGACCTTGCCCGGGCGGGGTGCAGGGCGGGGCGGATTGCATCCGGTCACGCTGACGATCGAGCGGGTCGAGGCAATCTTCCGGTCGATCGGCTTCGATGTGGCCGACGGCCCCGAAATCGAGCAGGATTTTTTCAATTTCACTGCCCTCAATACGCCGGACAATCATCCCGCGCGGTCGATGCACGACACCTTCTATGTCGAGGGCGACGATGACACTGGCAGGCCGCTGCTGCTGCGCACGCATACCAGCCCGATGCAGATCCGATATGCCCGCATGCATTCACCGCCGATCAAGGTGATCGCGCCCGGCAAGACCTATCGGGTCGACTCCGATGCCACCCACTCGCCGATGTTCCATCAGGTTGAGGGAATGTGGATCGACGAGGATGTGTCGTTTGCCGATCTCAAGAATGTCTATACCGAGTTTCTGCGCCGATTCTTCGAGCGCGATGACATCGACGTTCGCTTCAGGCCGTCGTATTTCCCGTTCACCGAACCGTCGGCCGAGATCGATATGCGATTCCCGGATGGGCCGCTCGCCGGCCGATGGCTCGAAGTGTCGGGCTCCGGCCAGGTGCATCCGGATGTCGTGCGCAACATCGGGCTCGACCCCGAGCGCTACATCGGATTTGCTTTCGGCTCCGGGATAGAGCGCCTCGCCATGCTTCGCTATGGCGTTGGCGACCTGCGGCTCTTTTACGACAACGACCTTCGATTCCTCGAGCAGTTCAAGGACTGATTGCGACCATGAAATTTTCCGAGCGCTGGCTGCGGACCTACGCCGATCCTGCCTTGTCCAGCGATGAACTGGCGCATGTCCTGACGATGGCAGGTCTCGAAGTGGAAGAGCGGTCGCCGGTTGCGCCGCCGTTTTCGAGTGTGATCGTGGCGCAGGTGATGTCGGTTGAGCGGCACCCCAATGCCGACAAGCTCAATGTCTGCCAGGTCGATGTCGGCGCCGGCACGATGGCCCAGATTGTTTGCGGGGCACCCAATGTTGCGCCTGGCCTGAAGGTGCCCTGTGCTCTGCCCGGCGCTGAATTGCCGGGTGGCATGAAGATCGGTATTGCCACAATGCGCGGTGTCGAGAGCGCAGGCATGTTGTGTTCGGCACGTGAACTCGGCCTGTCCGAGGACCATGGCGGTCTGCTGATCCTGCCGGCTGATTTGCCTGTGGGCGGTGTCCTGCGTGATTCGCTGGGCCTTGATGACTTGCTGTGGCTGCTCAAGCTCACGCCCAATCTTGCGCACTGCATGTCGGTCACCGGCATTGCCCGCGAAGTGTCCGCCTTGACCGGGTCTGTGCTCTCCTTGCCGACCTTCTCGCCGGTCGAGGCGCAGATTGAAGACCGCCTGCCGGTGTCGATCGAGGCGCCCGATCTGTGCGGGCGCTTTAGCGGACGCGTGATTCGCGGTGTCAACGCCCGTGCGACCGCGCCCCACTGGATGCGTGAACGGCTCGAGCGCTCGGGTCAGCGATCGATTTCGGCACTGGTCGACATCTCGAATTACGTCATGCTCGAACTCGGCCGGCCGTCGCATGTCTTCGATCTCGCCAAGATTCATGGCGGACTCAGCGTACGCTGGGGCAGGGCGGGCGAGCAGCTGAAACTGCTCAATGGTCAGACCGTGGAGCTCGGGCCGAGTGCTGACGGACTGGCGGTGGGCGTGATCGCTGATCAGCAGCAGGTCGAGAGTCTGGCGGGCATTATGGGCGGCGACGACACTGCGGTGTCACTCGACACCACCGACATCTATCTCGAAGCCGCCTTCTGGTGGCCGGTGGCGATTGCCGGGCGCGCCAGGCGCTATAACTTTTCGACCGATGCCGGTCAGCGCTTCGAGCGAGGGGTTGATGCCTCGACCACGGTCGAGCATCTCGAGTATCTGACCCAGCTGATCATTGCGATTTGCGGTGGCAAGGCCGGTCCGGTCGACGACCAGATCACCGCGCTGCCCGATCGGGCTCCGGTCTCAATGCGACTGGCGCGTGCACGTCGTGTCATTGGCGCCGACATCACGCTGGCTGATTGCACCGAGGCCTTCGACCGGCTTGGTCTTGCGTACACCGTTCAGTCAGCCGGTGTTGCGGGCGACACCGTACTGACCGTGACCCCGCCGGCCAGGCGCTTCGATCTGTCGATCGAAGAAGATCTGATCGAAGAAGTCGTTCGAGTCTGGGGCTATGAGCGACTGCCGCAGCGGCCGGCAACGATGCGCGCGACCATGAGTCCGGTGTCGCAGGAGCGCCGCTCCCTGATTGCGCTCAAGCGCTGCTGGGCCGATCGCGACTGGAACGAAGTCATCAATTATTCCTTTGTTTCCGAATCGATCGAGACGATGCTGCAGCCCGACAGTCGTCCGATTGCCCTGCGCAATCCGATCGCAGAAACCATGAACGTCATGCGTACCCAGATGTGGGGCGGACTGATCGGCAATTTGCGTCACAACCTCAACCGCAAGAGCCCGAGGGTTCGATTCTTCGAAGTCGGTCGCGTTTTTCATCGCGATCCCGCTGTTCGGGCCGGCGAACTGTCCGTGACAGGAATCGTTCAGCCGCTGCGTTTTGCAGGCCTTGCCTGGGGTCCGGTCAACGAAGAACAATGGGGAGAACGCGCTCGCCTGGTCGATTTTTTCGATGTCAAAGCCGATCTGCAGGCAATCGTCGGCAGCGATCTGGGCTTCGAAGCAGGCCCGCATCCCGCGCTGCATCCTGGTCAGTCGGCCCTGATCCGCGATCGCAGCGGGGCGCAGGTTGGCTGGCTGGGCGCGCTTCATCCGCGCCTGCTGCCCGAGCTCGAGCTGAGCAGTGCACCGATTGTCTTTGAGCTCGATCTCGAGCCGATGCTGGCGATGTCGCTTCCGGCCTATCGTGAGCTGTCGCGTTTTCCGGTGGTTGTAAGAGACCTCGCCTTCGTGGTTTCGCAGTCGGTCTCGGCCGCCGAACTGCTGCACCAAATCGAATCGGTACGACACAGCGATTCGGCGCTTTCCATGCTCCGAAACGTGAAAATTTTCGACGAATATCGCGGTAAAGGATTGGAAAATAAGGAAAAAAGCCTTGCCTTCCGATTTTGGTTGCAAGATACTCAGGGCACACTTTCCGACGCACAAGCCGATGCAGCCATGAAGGCAGTCGAGTCCCGCCTGGCTCAGTCGCATCAGGCGAGATTGCGGTCCTCCTGACGATCGACCATGAGTCATCTGCCTCTTATCGACACCCTGTCCGACACCAGCATGGCGGCAAATGATCAGGATGACATGCGTGTCGATGCCGATGAAGCGGCGATTGCCGACGGCTTCACACTGACCAAAGCCGAGCTTGCCGAGATGCTGTTCGACCGCGTCGGTCTGAACAAGCGCGAAGCGAAAGACATGGTCGAGACCTTTTTCGATGAGATTCGGGATGCACTCGAACGCGGCGATTGCGTGAAACTTTCCGGTTTCGGCAACTTCCAGCTGCGTGACAAGCCTCAGCGTCCAGGACGTAATCCCAAGACCGGTGAAGAGATTCCGATCTCGGCTCGACGGGTGGTCACGTTTCATTCCAGCCAGAAACTCAAGGCACTGATCGAGCGGATCGCACCCGAGTAATGAATGGTGCCCAGCTCGACCGCCGTGATCACCGTGATCACCAACCCGTGCCGTTGCCCGGTCGTCTCTTTTGTCTCAGATGAATTCCACCGCTCCCAGCAAATCAGATTCGCTTGAGCCGCTTCCGCCGATACCGGCCAAGCGCTACTTCACCATCGGTGAGGTCAGTGAATTGTGTGGCGTCAAGCCTCACGTTCTGCGCTACTGGGAGCAGGAGTTCACGCAACTTCGCCCGATGAAGCGACGTGGCAATCGGCGGTACTACCAGCACCATGAGGTGCTGCTCGTCAGACGGATTCGTGACCTTCTGTATGAACAGGGGTTCACGATCAGCGGGGCCCGCAACCGGCTTGGCGAGGCGGCCCAGAACAGTCGCAGGCGCGACGCGTCGCCCGGCGATCTGGCTGACAGGGCCACCGATCTCGACCTGCAGGCCACCGAACACGATGGCAGCGATCTTCAGGCAAGCGATCAGACGATCGATCTTCCGGCCTTGCGGGCCGACTTGCTGGCGGCCTTGGCCTTGCTGCAATCCGACACCGGCCGCCGGGACTGAGCCCAGCCTGCTATACTGATTGGCTTCGGGGCGTAGCGCAGCCTGGTAGCGCACCTGCATGGGGTGCAGGGGGTCGAGAGTTCAAATCCCTCCGTCCCGACCATATCGTCATCGGTTTTCGAAAGGCTCGAGTCTCACAAGGACTCGGGCCTTTTTGTTGATGCGCCTTGTTCGTGCAACGCCGCCCAAACCAGACGCGTCGGTAATGCTGCGCTGCGGGCACGGCCCCTGCTTTTGGAAGGTGACCGATCTGTTTCATTGATGAGCAGGTTGATCCGATCTGGCTGCCCGGATGGCAGTCGCTCGAAGCCCGGCTAAGGCCAGGCCAACTCTCGGAGCATCCACTATGAACCGATCACTGATGATCGCCCTTGTCGTTTCCTTGTTTCTGTCAGCCTGCGCTGCAGGATCTGGCGATGAGTTTCGGGGCTACAGCAATATGCCGGCAGGTCAGCCCATCATGCCGGGCGTCTGATGTCACGAGTGTTGGGCGGCGCTCTCAGGCTGCCTGGCGCTCGCCACTGTGTGAAAGCCTTTCGATCTCCTGCAACTGCTGCCCCAGGGTTTCGAAGGCCTGAACGCAATGATCGAAAGCAGGTGCATCCGTCTCGCCTGCCGACGGGCCGGGGCGCGGCGACTGACTGAGGCAAACCGCGATCAGTGCCGCCTCCGTACCGTTCTCGAGCATCAGTGCGGCAGTGGTACGACGAAGATCCAGCGGCGTCCAGGCGCCACCCGACAGCAGCAGCGTCTGCGTCGCGCTTGAGCGACCTCGAATCTGGGTGCCGCGTTGCCGATCGCGGATCTGCTTGCCCAGCGCCTTGGCCGAGAGCGCTTCGCTCGGTATGCGGCCTGGAAAGACCCACTGATCGGATCGTTTGAAGCTCACGCCCGGCTCGAGTTGCCGAACCGCGAAACCAGACAGAGGCAGGGTGTTTGCACGGCCGCTGTGGCTGAACTGGGCAGGGATCGTCCAGGTGCGCCGTTGCAGATCAATATCGTTCCATCGAGCCTGGACAAGCTCACCGATGCGCACGCCGGTCGCGAGCAGCAGCCATACCGCCTGGCGAACATGCGGTGCGAGCCTGCCGGCATGCATCCGGACAGCGAGCTCACTGACCTCTTGTGCACTCAGCGTTCTGCTGCGCTCCTGAGCGGCACCGCCGAAATCCGATTTGCGCAGCGAGGCAGTCGGGTCGGCTGCAATGGCGCCGGCCTGCAGTCCCCATCTGAACATCTGGCGAAGATCGGCCAGCACGCAGCCGGCCTGTCTCGGCGCCCCGCGCTCGACGATGCGCTCGAGCACTGCATGCACCTCGGTCGAGGTGACGCTGGCCGCGAGTTGCATGCCGATATGGGGCATCACGTCCTTGAGCAGACTGCGGCGAACCGACTCGCCGGCGTCCTTGCGATCGGCGAGAGCCTCGCGGCACCAGCCGTCGAACAGCTCTGCAACCGTCATCGAGGTGAGGTCGCGCACGCTGACCCGGGTGCTTGCAGCGCTGGAGGTCTGTTTGAGCGCGATCGCGGCAATCACCGGGGCCTGGCGAAGCTGCTCGGCAGTGCGCCGGATATCAGCCAGACTGCGGTCAGGCCATGTTCCGAGTTTCTGGTCGCGCTGACGCTCTGCGCTGCCCCGGATCATGGAGAAGTCGACGACCACGCGCCTCGCGGGGCACGATTCGATTCGGACCCAGCCCTTCAGGCCAGCGACATCGTTCAGGCAACGCCCGATATCCGACTCAGTCAGGTGGTCCAGTTCGATATTCGACAACATCTGCGGTCTCCGAAAAACACCGTGCGTTTGAACGCTGCGATGTTGCCCGGCTTGGCTGTGACCGGGGAGCCTGGCCGTTCGGGTTGCAGCCTGAGGCGCCGAACGGTGCGTCTGCGTCGGTCTGCGGCGACACTTCGCCTATCATCCGGAGTCATGATGCGGGTCTTGCTAGCTGGCGGCGGCCATACGCATCTGATTGCCGGCCCCTTGCTGGCGCGGCGTCTCGGCAGTTCGCCCGACATCACGCTGATGGCGTCTTCCGAAAGACTTCTCTATTCCGGAATGATGCCGGGATGGCTGTCAGGCCAATACGACTTCGAGGCCTGTGCTATCGACCTCAGGAAACTGGCGCTGGCACATGGACTGCAGTGGAAGATGGCCACTCTGGTCGATATCGACTTTGCCGCGCGCCAGGCGATTGATGAGCAGGGCGTGAGGCACGACTACGATCTGCTCTCCCTGAATGTCGGGTCGGCGAGCCCGCCGGGACTGCGGGCAGTTGGCAGCAGCGTGCAGACGCTGCCCGCCAAGCCGTTTGCCGGGTTTGTCGAGGCCTGGCGTGCCTGGCTCAAGCGTGCGCCGCCGCAGCCTCGCTGCTTCGTTGTGGGCGGTGGTGCTGCCGGTTTCGAGTTGGCCTGCGCACTGGCAAGCCTGCGCTCGGGCGACGGTCCGATGGCAGGCGCCTCGGTGGATCTGGTTACCAGCGACTCCCGATTGCTGGCGGGGCAGTCAGGCCTGGCCGCCGCACTTGCCCAGACGAGCCTGCATCGCAAGGGTGTGCGAATCCATCACTCATCCCGGTATGTCGGCGTTGTCGGAAATCAGATTCGGCTGATGCGTCACCCGAATGCCGAGTTGTTGCTCGACGCCGACCTGGTGCTGATTGCGACCGGTGCCCATCCACCCGATTGGCTGAGGGCCTGCGCCGCCAGGCAAGGCATTGGTCAGGGCGCCGACGGCGGGATCGCGGTCGACGCCGGGATGCGATCGATCAGCGATCATCGGGTGTTCGCAGTCGGCGATTGTGCGAGTTTCGTCGAGCAATCCGTGCCGCGCTCGGGGGTCCATGCTTTGCGTCAGGGCGAACCGCTGTCAGCCGCGATCGCTCAGTGCGTGGCTCGCGGACCCGACGCCGTGCGCATCGACCCGCTGGCGCGCTACAGGCCCCAGCGTCGGGCACTCGCCCTGCTTAACCGTTGCGACGGCACTGCGATCGCCCACTGGGGACCGCTGGCATGGGCCGGTCGTGCTGCCTGGCGATGGAAGGATCGGATCGACCGGGGGTTCATGGCACGCTTCGATCAGCGCTGAGCCCCGCTCGCTGCCCCTGCTGCCATGTCGCGGTTGTCTGTGCGAGTTACCATCACGGGTCACTTTGACTGTCGAGATGTCCCGATGCATGCGGTTCTCCCACTGCTTCAGAAGACCGATTTTCCTGCGATCGCAAGACGCGGGGTGCACACCCTGCAAGTCAATCTCGGCTATGTCTGCAATCAGACCTGTCAGCACTGCCATGTCAATGCCGGGCCCAATCGCACCGAGTCGATGGATGCCGGGACGGTCGATGCGGTGATCGATGCGCTGACAGCCAACCGGGTCTCGACGCTCGATCTCACCGGTGGTGCACCCGAGCTGAATCCGCATTTCAGGCGTCTGGTGCGTGCGGCGCGCAAGGCAGGCGTTCGGGTGATCGACCGGTGCAATCTCACGATCCTTTTCGAGCCCGGGCAGGAAGATCTGGCCGAGTTTCTGGCGCAGCAGGGCGTCGAGGTCACCGCTTCCTTGCCCTGCTATCTCGAAGACAATGTCGATGAGCAGCGGGGCAAAGGCACCTATGCCGCCAGCATCCGCGCGTTGCGCCAGCTCAATGCTCTGGGCTTTGGCGCCGGCGACTCCGGCCTTGTTCTCAATCTTGTCTATAACCCGATCGGTCCGGTCCTGCCGCCGCCGCAAGAAGCGCTGGAAGACGACTATCGAAGGATGCTTGGCGATCGTTTCGATATCAGGTTCGACCGGCTGCTGACGCTGGCCAATATGCCGATCCAGCGTTTCGGCTCGATGCTGATTTCAAAGGGCGGTTTCAGCGGTTATATGAATCTGCTCAAGAGCGCCCACCGAATTGAAAACCTCGATGCCGTGATGTGTCGTGACATGGTCAGCGTCGATTGGCAGGGGTGGCTCTACGACTGCGATTTCAATCAGATGCTTGGGCTGCCGCTGCGCGCGGCGCATGCACCGCGCACGCACATCCGTGATCTGGCCGCGACCGCCCTGAGCGGGCTGCCGATTGTCGTTCGCGATCACTGCTACGGATGCACGGCGGGGCAGGGCAGCTCATGCGGCGGGGCGCTCGCGGCGTGAAGGGCTCAATCGTGGCCGCTCGCTCAGGGCAGGATGAGGCAGGCTCGTCCGATGGGCCGGGGCGGTGCTGTCCGCTCGACTACCGCTACAACGCTATGGCACTGCGTGAGGCGCCGACCCTGAGCTGCGATGTGCTGTGGGTGGTGGGCGGCCTGTATGGCAACACCGAGGCCCTGGCCTGTCTGCAATCGCTCATCAGTCGTGAGTCCGAAGGCCGGGTCGAAGTGGTCGTCAACGGGGACTTTCACTGGTTTGACGTTGATCCCGGTGAATTCATGGCAATTCAAGCCGGTGTCGGCCGCTGGCATGCGATGCGTGGCAATGTCGAAACCGAACTGGCGCGTGAGCTGGTGGACGGCGCTGATGCCGGATGCGGCTGCGCCTATCCTGATTCGGTCGATCAGGCCGATGTCGACCGGTCCAATGCCATGATCAGCCGGCTGCGTGAGACAGCCCGAAGCCTTGGGGTCAGTGCTGCCCTGTGCGCGCTGCCGATGCTCAGGCGGGCTCAGGTCGGGGCTTTGCGGGTCGGATGCGTTCATGGCGATGATCAGTCCTTGAGCGGATGGCGCCTTGCCCACGATGCCCTGGCGGCGAGCCGGGCACAGGGCCTGCCTGCTGCTTTTGATGCCGGGCAGATCGATCTGATTGCCTGCAGTCACACCTGCCTGCCGGTGGCCGATACCTTCGAGTCGCCGACCGATCAGCGCCGTCTGGCGGTGATCAACAACGGCGCAGCCGGCATGGCCAACTTTGCAGACAGCACCCATGGTGTTGTGACACGAATTGCGGTCGATGGCCTTGCGCCGCCAGCCGGCTCAAGGGTGCTCTATCGCACCCGACTGGCTGACTGTGAGGTGGCGGCGATTGCACTGGACTTCGATGCCACGCGTTTCCTTGCCCGGTTCGATCGTCAGTGGCCTGCCGGTTCGCCCGGCGCGGTCTCCTACCGCGATCGGCTGGCGTGCGGCCCGGCGTATCCGCTGCATGTTGCTGCACGCGGCGGCTTTCGCGCTGCCTGACGCCTGCGAGCCACGCCGCGCGCCGTCACCCCCACGATGTCCCGACGACAGCTCCTTCTGATTGTTTTCATTGCGATGGCGATCGCAGTGTTTGTCGGATTCGATCTCGGGCGTTTCGCGACGCTTGCCGAGATCAAGTCGCGTCAGGGCGAATTTCTCGCGCTGGTTCGTGATCGTCCTTTTTTCAGCGCCGCGATCTTCTCGGTCCTTTATGTGATCGCAGCAGCGCTGTCGCTGCCTGGCGCGGCGGTGGTGCTCACCCTGCTTGGCGGGGCGCTGTTCGGCCTGGCGTGGGGCACCGTGCTGGTGTCGTTTGCGTCCTCGATCGGCGCAACCTTGGCCTTCCTGATTTCCCGCTATCTGCTGCGCGACATGGTTCGAGCCCGTTTCCCCGGGCGAATCGAGGCAATCGATGCCGGCGTGCGACGAGACGGCGGTTTCTATCTGTTTTCGCTGCGACTGATCCCGCTCTTTCCGTTCTTTCTGGTCAATCTGCTGATGGGACTGACCCCGATCCGGACGGCAACGTTTTACATCGCCAGCCAGCTCGGCATGCTCGCCGGGACGCTGGTCTACGTGAATGCCGGGACCGAACTGGCTCGACTCACCTCGTTGCGCGGCATCCTGTCACCGACTCTGATCGCCTCGTTTGTGGCACTCGGTGTATTTCCTCTGTTGGCACGAAAAGCCGTCGATATCCTTGCGGCCCGTCGGACAAACCGGCGATGGCGCCGACCGAAGCGTTTTGACCGCAACCTGATCGTGATCGGCGCGGGCAGTGCAGGGTTGGTGACTGCCTATATCGCGGCGACCCTCAAGGCGAGCGTGTCGCTCATCGAGCGCCACAAGATGGGCGGTGACTGTCTGAACACCGGTTGCGTACCTTCCAAGGCCTTGCTGCGAAGTGCGAAGCTGCTGGCACAGGCTCGCGACTCGCAGTCGCTTGGCATCCGGGCGATGCATGTCGAGTTCGATTTCGCCGATGTCATGGCACGGGTTTCGCAGGCGATTCATCAGATCGAGCCGCACGATTCGCTCGAGCGTTATCGCGGCCTCGGGGTCGATGTCATCGAGGGCGAGGCGCGTTTGCGCAGCCCCTGGGAGGTGGAGGTGACCACGCCAGACGGCACACGCACGCTCAGTGCCCGCCATATCGTGATCGCGGCCGGTGCGCGTCCGGCCGTGCCCTCGATTCCGGGGATCGAGGGCACCGGCTTTCTGACCTCCGATACCGTCTGGTCGCTGCGTACACTGCCGCGTCGTCTGCTGGTGATCGGTGCCGGACCGATCGGCTGCGAGATGGCCTTGGCGTTTGCGCGTTTCGGCTCGCAGGTGACACTGCTCGACCAGGCATCGCGTCTGCTCAATCGTGAGGATCCCGATGTGTCAGCGCTGGTGTCGCAGTGCTTCGCCAAAGAGGGGATCACCTTGCGGCTGTCGACCCGCGCGATCCGTTTCGAGCGCGACGGGCTTGGCGCGGATGCGGTCAACTCGCTGGTCGCAGAGCACGACGGGAGGATAGACCTGATTGAATTCGATCAGGTCCTGTGCGCGCTGGGTCGGGTCGCCAACACCGGCGGCTATGGGCTGGAGGCGCTTGATGTCCGTCTGACGCCGCGCGGCACGGTGCAAGTCGATCCATTCCTGCGTACCAACTATCCCAGCATCCTCGCCGCGGGCGATGTCGCCGGTCGCTACCAGTTCACCCATGCAGCCGCCAACATGGCCTGGTACGCCGCGGTCAACGCGCTCTTCGGGGGATTCTGGCAATTTCGAATCGACGAACGGGTCATGCCCTGGTGCACCTTTCTCGACCCGGAGGTGGCTCGGGTCGGTCTGAACGAGCAGGACGCCGACGAGCAGGGCATCGCGGTCGAAGTCACCCGTTATTCGCTCGACGATCTCGATCGTGCGATCGTCGACGGCGCAACCCGCGGTTTCGTCAAAGTGCTGACCCGTCCCGGTACCGACCGAATCCTGGGAGCGACCATCGTGGGCGAGCATGCCGGTGAACTGATCGTTGAATTCGTGACCGCCATGAAGCGCGGGCTGGGGCTGAACAAGCTGCTGGGGACGATTCATATCTATCCGACCTTTGCCGAAGCCAACAAGTACGCGGCCGGTCAATGGAAACGCGCGCATGCGCCCACGCGGCTGCTGGGTTGGGTCGAGCGTTTTCATCGCTGGCAGCGGGGCTGAGATGCGGGGGTTACCCATCCATGGCGTGTCTCGCAGGGTGTGGGGCCGGGAGGTCGCGAGCCGGCTCATCCTCATGCTGCTGACCTGCCTCACGCTTGGTGCGGCAGGTGCTGCTCACGCAGCCATCGACGAGGCGCACAGCGCCTTCGATGCGCTGCTGCGTCGGCATGTCGCCTGGGACACCGCCGGTGTGACCAGTTCGGTGTCCTACCGGGGGCTGGCGGCAGATCGCGCAGAGCTTGGGAAAGTGCTCGACCTGTACGCCGGTGTGAGCCGTGCCGACTATGAGGCGATGAGTCGCGACCAGCGCCTGGCCTTTCTGATCAACCTTTACAACGCGGCGACGCTCGAACTGGTGCTGGGCGCCTATCCCGAACTGAAGTCGATCCGTGACCTGGGGTCGCTGATCCGTTCGCCCTGGAAGCAGCGCATCGTCAGACTCTTTGGCGAACTGCGCACGCTCGATGACATCGAGCACGGCATGATTCGAACTCCCGGTGTATTCGATGAGCCCCGCATTCATTTCGTGGTCAATTGCGCCTCGATCGGCTGTCCGGCGCTTCGCCCTGAAGCCATCACCGGCGCGCGCCTGCAGGCGCAGCTCGAAGACAGCACGCGCCGCTTCATGCGCGATGCCAGTCGCAATCGTTACGACTCGGTCAAAGGGCGCCTGGAGGTCTCGAAAATCTTTGACTGGTATCGCGCTGACTTCGAGCGCGGCTGGCTTGGCATCGGTTCGCGCGAACAGTTTTTCGCTCGGTATGCCGATCTGCTGGCCATCCCGTCCTCCGACCGCGCCCGGCTTGCTGAGCAGCGCGTGCCGATCGGTTTCCTCGATTACGATTGGCGCTTGAATGACCGGCGCTGAGGCTTCGATCTCGATCGTGATGCCGGTCCTCAACGAGGCCGCCTCGATCGCCGCGGCGGTGGCTGACGCCCGACGCCATGCGGCTGAATGCCTGGTTGTCGATGGCGGCAGCACCGACCGTACCGCTGCCCTGGCCTGTGAGGCTGGTGCGATTGTGATCGGCGCACCGCGCGGACGGGCGTTGCAGATGAACGCCGGGGCCCATCAGGCTTGCAGTGACGTGCTGCTGTTCGTGCATGCCGATTGCCGGCTGCCCGACCATGCGGCGCAGCGTATTCGCGCCGCGATGGCGTCAGGCGCAGCATGGGGCCGCTTCGATGTGAGGCTCGATTCGCCGCGCCGGTCGCTCAGGCTGGTTGGCGCGATGATGAACTGGCGCTCGCGCCTCAGCGGCATCGCCACCGGCGATCAGGCGATTTTCCTGAGCCGCACGCTCTTTGACTCGGTGGGTGGCTTTGCCCCCATCCCGCTGATGGAAGACATCGACCTCAGTGCCCGGCTTTGCCGCATCGCCAGGCCTGCCTGTCTTCGCGATCGGGTGGTGGTCTCCGCGCGTCGATGGGAGCAACGCGGCGTGGTCCGGACTGTGCTGGAGATGTGGCTCTGGCGGGCCGCCTACGCGATGGGCGCTTCGCCCGAGCGCCTGCATCGTCTGTATTACGGACAGCGGTGAAGTCACGTCGGCTGATTGTTTTTGCCAAGCTGGCACAGGCCGGTCGGGTCAAGACTCGGCTGGCGACCACGATCGGCAGCGATCGCGCGCTGCGGGTTTATCGGCGGCTGCTGGCGGCCACGCTGCGGCTGGCGCTCAGGAGCCCGGTCGAGCGGTGCGAATGGCGTTTTGATGCTGCCCCCGGGGTGTTGCCGGCAAGTGACGCGGCCTTGCTCCGACGCCTGGCCAATCGCGGCTGGATCATCGCGCCGCAGCAGGGGCGCGATCTCGGCGAGCGCATGGCGCAGGCGATCGAGTCTGGCCTGGAGGCGGGTGATGCGGTGGTGCTGATCGGCGCCGATTGCCCGGTATTCGAGACCGCCGATATCGGCGCGGCATTCGACGCCCTGAAACAGAGCGATGCGGTATTCGCACCGGCCGAAGACGGCGGCTATGTGCTGGTCGGATTGTCGCGACCCATGCCGGAGATATTCGAAGCCATGCCCTGGGGCAGCGATCAGGTCATGACTCAAAGCCTCGCAAGGCTTGAGTCGTCGGGCGCAAGCGTCACCTTGCTTCGCCGCCTGTGGGATGTCGATATCGAGGCCGATCTCGCGCGTTTCGAGGCCGGTCTCGGGCCTCGGCTGCCTCAGATCAAGCGCGAAGTCAGAGCGTCCGAGACCTGCTCCTCAACTGCCGGTTCAGGGGTTTCGGGTTCAGCAAGCTGATCGAAGATCGAATCGATCGGGCGGGCAGCGCCGAACAGATCGCCCTGCAGATAAACCACTCCCATTTCGCGCAGGCGAGTGTGCACGCTTTCGTTATGCACATGCTCGGCAACCGTTCGCAGATTCAGCCGCCGCGCGACCCTGACCGTCGACATCACGATTTCTTCGTCGATCGTGTTGCTGGTCAGATTGCGGATGAATGAACCATCGATTTTTACGTAGTCGAGCGGAAAACGTTTGAGGTATTCAAAGGTGGCCAGGCCGGTGCCGAAGTCGTCGAGTGCGATGCAAAATCCCTGCGACTTCAGGTCATCGACCAGACGCGAGGCGGCAGCCGGATTACGGATCGCCTCGCTCTCGGTGATCTCGAAGACGATCCGATCCGCCGGAATACCATTGATCAGTCGCTGCTCGCGCACAAACTCGGCGAAGGCACCGTCGCTCATCGTGGCCCCAGACAGATTGATCGAGCACTTGTGCGTACGTGCGAGATTGCGCGGCTGGCTTGCCAGCCAGCCGAAGGCCCGTTGCACAACCGCCCGATCGAAGGTGACCGACATCTGCGCCTTGATGGCGAGCTTGAGGAACTCCGGCGGCTGAATCAGGCTGCCATCCCGATCGCGCAGCCGGGTGAGTACCTCGTACGAGACCATGCCCGGCGGCGCATCCGGGTCAACCACCGGCTGCGCATAGAGCTCGAGGCGCGACTCATGCAGTGCCTCGCGGATATGCTCGATTTTGACCTGAAGCTCGCGGCGCGAATCGATCATCAGTTGTGACAGCGGCTCGACGAAAAGCTGCGGTTCGCGCACGCTGGCTGCAATGGTCAGGGCATCGGTCAATGCCGCCAGACAGTCTTCGCTGTCGATGAGCGCATGGCGGTCGATCTGCAGGCCGCCGACGCAGACCTGCAGACGCAGATTGCCGTTGGCGGTGGCAAAGAGCTGGGCATTGAGATTGGCATAGATATCGCGGGCCACCGACCTGACCTGGGCCACGGTTTCGGCATCGATCACCAGGGCATAGCGGCCTGCAGAAAAGCGCGCTGCGCAACGCACTCCCGGCTGACCGAGAAGGAGTGTCGCGGCAGACTGCTCCAGTTGGATCGCCGGGATCGTGCCGCACAGATCGGTCATCGATTCGAAGTTGCTGATGGTCAGACCGACCAGCCCAAGATTCGGGCGCTCGGGCGAGACCAGCAGGTCGCCGAAAACCGACAGCAGCCCCCGGTCATTGAGCAGGGCTGTCGTGGTGTCTTCATGCGCCAGCCGAGCAACCCGCTTGAGCGCGGCCATGCGGTCGGCGGCCAATGCCTGAACAATATGACTGATAATTACCGCTGCAATCACCAGGGCGCCGACGTCGATGGCGCGCCAGGCCTCATCCGCTACGCCGGGTGTACCGACAAGACTGGTCGAGAGGATGATGCATGCCGATGCCAGCAGGGTAAGCGCATTGGCACGCTCGTTGGTACGGATGGCGACCCAGATCACGATCGGCAAATAGAGATAGAGCACCAGTGTGGCATCGCGTGGCTGGCCGGTTCGGGCGAGCATCGCGCTGAGAAAGGCGACACCGCACGCGAGCGCCATGCCGGGCAGATCGAAGCCTGGCCGATGATCGCCTGAGGAGGCTGGCTGGGCAGCGGGTGCATCCAGGAGCGACAGCAGGGCAGGGACCAAAAGCAGGGTGCCCAGGGCGCTCGACAACCACAGTCCGGCGTGAAGCGGAAATGACGGCAGGCCCCTCAGGCTCGCCGTGCTCGAGGCGACGGCGACGGCGGTCAAAGCGAAGGCTGGTGCACAAACCAGGAAGGTCACGAGGAAGAAGCGGATCGTGTCAGTCAGGCTGTCATCAGCGGGCTTCCACAGGCTCAGCCGTCTGAGGGCAAGCGCCCCTGGCACTGCACCCGCCAGCGTGGCCACCGCGCCGCTGAGCGCCAGGCTCGGCTGATCGAAGCTCAGGATCCCGAACAGGAAAGCGCCACCGACCGCAGGCATCGACCAGACAAGACCCCCTCGCCAAGCCAGGGCCAGTGCAATGCCGAGTGCCGGCCAGCACAGGAATCGGGACGGGTCGCCTTTCGATCCGATGCTCGCAGCAAAACACATCGCGCAGGTCAGCGCGACGAGCCCCGCAATCCTGATCGGAGCGGGCAATTGCGAAGAAAGAGTGACCGAACCGGATCGCACTTGCGGTGTCATCCCAATGTTCAGTCGAGTTTAGCGCAGCCCCTCAGGGCCAGGACTGACCGAAAGATCCGCTTGTCGCTGCCAGATGGGCGACTGTCGCCCATCTGGCAAACCGAGGCGCTTGGGGCTGCGGTTTGCACAGCCCCAAGCGGCGCCAGCGCATCAGGCTGCGGTCATCAGTTCGCGCAGCACATACGGCAGGATGCCGCCGTGGCGGAAGTAATCGACCTCGATCGGCGTGTCGATCCGCGAAAGCAGGATGACCTTGCGCGTGCTGCCGTCGCGCGCGGTGATCGTCATGGTGATGTCCTGCTGCGGCTTCATCTCATCCGGGAAGGCGATATCGATGGACTCGTCACCCTTGATACCCAGCGAGACCCATGAGTCCTTGCCCTTGAACTGCAGCGGCAGCACGCCCATGCCGACCAGGTTCGAACGATGGATCCGCTCGAAGCTGCGCGCCACCACGGCCCGCACGCCCAGCAGCTGGGTCCCCTTGGCCGCCCAGTCGCGCGACGAACCGGTACCGTACTCTTCGCCGCCAAAGACCACCGTGGGCACACCTTCGCGGATGTACTTCATGGCGGCGTCGTAGATGTACATCTGTTCGCCGGTCGGCTGATGGATCGTCAAGCCGCCTTCCTCGCGCGAGCCGTCGGCCTTGGCCGGCAGCATCAGATTCTTGATCCGAACATTGGCGAACGTGCCGCGCATCATCACTTCGTGATTGCCGCGCCTTGCGCCGTAGGAGTTGAAATCAGCCTTGAGCACGCCATTGGCCAGCAGGTACTGGCCTGCGGGCGAGGTGTCCTTGATCGAGCCGGCCGGTGAAATGTGGTCGGTCGTGATCGAATCACCGAAGAGGCCCAGCGCCCGTGCACCCTTGATTGAGCCGGACTCCGAGGGCTGCATCGAGAAGTTGTCGAAGAAGGGCGGATTGGCGATGTAGGTCGATTTCGGCCAGTCGTAAACCTGCCCTGTCGCGGCCGGCACCGCATTCCACAGCGGGTGATCCTTGGTCATGTCGCTGTAGAGCCTGCGGAAGGTCTTGGCATTCATCGCGTACTTCATCAGCTTGTGCACCTCCTCGGAGGTCGGCCACACATCGCCGAGATAGACATCACGCCCTTTCTTGTCCTTGCCCAGCGGCTCGGTCATCAGGTCGACCTTCATGCTGCCGGCGATGGCATAGGCAACCACCAGCGGCGGCGAGGCCAGGAAGTTGGCCCGCAGATTCGGATGAATGCGCGCTTCGAAGTTGCGGTTGCCCGACAGCACGGCCGCGCAGACCATGTCATTGGAGGTGATTGCTTCGTTGATGTCGGGTGTGAGATCGCCGGCATTGCCGATGCAGGTCGTGCAGCCATAAGCCGCCACTGAAAAGCCGAGTTTCGACAGCGGCGAGAGCAGGCCGGCCTTCTCGAGGTATTCGGTGACCACCCGCGATCCCGGAGCCAGCGAAGTCTTGATATGCGGTGAAACCGTCAGGCCGCGGGCCACCGCCTTCTTGGCAAGCAGGCCGGCGGCCAGCAGCACGCCCGGGTTGGAGGTGTTGGTGCACGAGGTAATGGCAGCGATCAGCACATCGCCGTTGCTGACGCTGGTACCTGCGGTGGTGACGTAATCGGTGTCGAGTTCGGCGGCTGTCTTGTTGAAGCCGTCGGCGGCGGTCGATTTGGAGAACAGGTCGGCGAAGGTCGATTTCACATTGCCGATCTCGATCCGGTCTTGCGGCCGCTTGGGGCCGGCCAGCGAGGGCGCAACGGTGGCGAGATCGAGTTCGACGACCTTCGAATAGTCGATGCTGCCGTCCTTTGGCACGCCGAAGAGACCTTGCGCTTTGAAGTAGGCCTCGAAAGCCTCGATCTCGGCTTTGGTGCGGCCAGAGCCTTCGAAGTATTCGATGGTCTTGCGGTCGACCGGGAAAAACCCCATGGTCGCGCCGTATTCCGGCGCCATGTTGGCAATGGTTGCGCGATCGGGCAGTGCCAGGCTCGCCGTGCCCTGGCCGAAGAATTCGACGAATTTGCCGACGACTTTTTCGGCGCGCAGCATCTCGGTGACCCGCAGCACCAGGTCGGTAGCGGTAACACCCTCACGCAGCTTGCCCTTCAGATGCACGCCGACCACATCAGGCGTGAGGAAGTAGACCGGCTGGCCGAGCATACCGGCTTCCGCTTCGATGCCGCCCACGCCCCAGCCGACCACGCCGATCCCGTTGATCATGGTGGTGTGACTGTCCGTGCCAACCAGAGTGTCCGGAAAATAAATTTCTTTTTTGTCGTCGCGCCGCATGTGCACGCCGCGGGCGAGATATTCGAGATTGACCTGATGAACGATGCCGATGCCGGGCGGAACGACCTTGAAGGTGTCGAAGGCCTGCATGCCCCACTTCATGAACTGATAGCGTTCCTTGTTGCGCGAAAACTCGAGCTTCATGTTCAGATCGAGCGCATCCGGTGTACCGAAGTGGTCGATCATCACCGAGTGGTCGACGACCAGGTCGACCGGTACCAGCGGCTCGATCCGCTTGGGGTCCTTGCCCATCTGATTCGCCACCCCGCGCATGGCCGCCAGGTCGGCCAGCAGCGGCACGCCGGTGAAATCCTGGAGCACCACGCGGGCGACGATGAAGGGGATTTCATCGACCCGATTGGCGCCCGGCTTCCAGTTGGCGAGTTGCTCGACATGCTGTTCGGTCACTTTCTTGCCGTCGACATTGCGCAGCACCGCCTCCAGCACGATGCGAATCGAGACCGGCAGGCGCTTGACGTTCGGGAAGGTCTTGGCGAGCGCGGGCAGCGAATAGAACTGGCCGCTGCGGCCGCCACCCGGTTTGAAGTCCTTGAGGGTCTTGAATGCGTTATGTGCCATGTCTTGCCTGCTTTCGTGGGGGTGATGGTGGGTAAGGCATCAATCGCTCGTGACGATCGCGGGTCGCGAGCTTATTTGCTTGAGGCGGCCTTGTCTGCTTTCTCGGTCGCCAGCTGGTTGTCATGCTGGCAGGAGTCCACGATCCGCTGTCCGCTCCTGACGTTGAGCAGCATCGACTTGTAAGGGATCTGAACCAGCAGCACATTCTGGTCGACATCCTCCAGGCGCACAGCGCCGGTCGCGGAGGCGACGGGCTTCATCACCCAGATGTCTTTCTTGTGGCGGACATCGACATAGCCCGGCGCCCGCTGATCTTTCTCGACAAAAACCTCGATCTTTTCGTCGCAGACATATCTGCCGTAATGAACCAACTCGGCGGCTGCAAGCTGCTGCTCATCGGCAGTCGGAAGCGCGGCGCGCTGAGCTGCGGTGGTCGGCGGTGGCACTGCGCCTTTAGCGACCGGCTTTTTGACCGCAGGTTTGGCCTGCTGCGCGGGCTGTGCGGTCTGTGCAACCGCGGGGGTCATGACCGCCTGAGCGACGAGCGCCAGTGAGGCAGCAGCGAGGCGAACGGCAGTGATCGGGGATGTCATGAACGTTTCTCCAGAGGAACGAAGGATAGGTTTTCGGGACCGACGTAGTTGGCACTGGGACGGATGATCTTGTTGTCGACACGCTGTTCGAGCACATGCGCCGCCCATCCCGATGTACGGGAAATCACGAAGAGTGGCGTGAACATTTCGGTCGGAACACCCATCATGTGATACGAGACTGCGCTGAACCAGTCGAGGTTCGGAAACATCTTCTTGGCGTCCCACATCACGCCCTCGAGGCGCTCGGCAATATCAAACATGCGCATGTCGCCGGCGTCCGCCGACAGACGCCGCGCGACCTCCTTGATGACCTTGTTGCGGGGGTCCGAGATGGTGTAGACCGGATGCCCGAAGCCGATCACGACTTCCTTGGCTTCGACCCGCCGGCGAATATCGGCTTCTGCTTCGTCCGGTGTCAGGTAGCGCTTCTGGATCTCGAAGGAGACTTCGTTGGCGCCGCCGTGCTTCGGGCCGCGCAGCGCGCCGATGCCACCGGTGATTGCCGAATACATGTCGGCACCGGTGCCTGCGACGACGCGGGCGGCGAAGGTCGATGCGTTGAATTCGTGCTCGGCATACAAGATGAGGGAGGTGTGCATCGCACGCACCCACAGGGCAGAGGGCGCCCGTCCATGCAGCAGATGCAGGATGTGGCCGGCGATCGAATCGTCGTCGGTTTCGGTTTCGATCCGGCGGCCGTTATGGCTGAAGTGATACCAGTACATCAGCATCGAGCCGAGGCTGGCCATCAGGCGATCGGCGATGTCGCGAGCACCTGCGCCATTGTGGTCGTCCTTTTCGGGCAACTGGCAACCGAGCGCCGAGACGCCGGTGCGCATGACATCCATCGGGTGGCTGGAGGCTGGCAGGCATTCAAGAATCGCCTTGACCGCTGCCGGCAGGCCGCGCAATGCCCTGAGCTTGGCCTTATAGGCCTGCAGCCCGGCTGCATTCGGAAGCGTGCCATGGACCAGCAGATAGGCGATCTCTTCGAACTCGGCCTGCTCGGCGAAATCGAGAATGTCATAGCCACGGTAGTGAAGATCGTTGCCGGTACGGCCCACCGTGCACAGGGCGGTGTTGCCTGCGGTCACGCCCGACAGGGCGACCGACTTCTTGGGCTTGAAGCCGGTTGTTTCAGGGGTGCTGCTCATGTCGTCGATTCTCCTGTCGTATGACTGTCGCTGCACCGTCTGTGTCGGTGCAGTCTGATCGATGCTGAAGCTTGTCTGATCGGTCCCCGATTGCCCTACTTCTTTGCGGCAAACAGATGATCGAGTTTGCGCTCGAAATCCCAGTAGCCGATGGTGTCGTAGAGCTCCTGGCGGGTCTGCATGGTGGGTACGACAGCCGCCTGGGTGCCGTCGGTGCGAATCGCTCGGTAGACGTTTTCAGCTGCCTTGTTGGCGGCACGAAATGCCGACAGCGGATACAGCGCGATGGCCACGCCGGCACCGGCCAATTCCTCGAGGGTAAAGAGCGGTGTCTGACCGAACTCGGTGATGTTGGCCAGAATCGGCACGCCGACCGCCTTGGAGAATTTTTCGAACATCGACAGTTCGGTCAATGCCTCGGGAAAGATGCCGTCAGCACCGGCTTCGACACAGGCAATCGCGCGCTCGACAGCGCGATCGAAACCCTCGACCGCCAGCGAATCGGTTCGCGCCATGATGAAAAACGACGAATCGGTCCTGCCATCGACGGCTGCCTTGATCCGATCGACCATTTCGTCCTGGCCGACGATTTCCTTGCCCGGGCGATGTCCGCAGCGCTTGGCACCCACCTGATCTTCAATATGCATCGCGCCGGCGCCAGCCTTGATGAGCGAACGCACAGTGCGAGCAACATTGAACGCCGAGGCGCCAAAGCCGGTATCAACGTCAACCAGCAAGGGCAGATTGCACACGTCAGTGATGCGACGCACGTCGATCAGGACGTCTTCAAGACCCGAGATGCCGAGGTCGGGCAGGCCGAGCGACCCTGCGGCCACACCGCCGCCCGAGAGATAGAGCGCCCGGTAGCCGGCGTGCTTGGCCAGCAAGGCATGGTTGGCGTTGATGGCACCCGGTATCTGGAGCGGGCGCTCCTCGAGGAGTGCCTGTCTGAACAATTGGCCGGGAGTCATCGCTGCTGCCTCAAGTGATGGAAATCGTTGCTCGATAAGCCTGCGCAAACCGGTCGTCAGGGCAGCAGGTGCTGCACGCCGTCGCGCTCCTCAAGTAGCTCCTTGAGCGTGAAGTCCATTTTTTCGCGGCTGAAGGCATCGATCTCGAGGCCCTGGATCATCTCGTATTCGCCGTTTGCGCAAGTCACAGGAAATCCGTACATGATGCCGGCGGGTATGCCATAGGAGCCATCCGAGGCAATGCCCATGGTGGTCCATTTTCCGGCCGTTCCAAGTGCCCAGTCGCGCATATGGTCAATCGCGGCGTTGGCAGCCGACGCCGCCGAGGACAGGCCCCGTGCTTCGATGATCGCAGCGCCTCGCTTGCCGACCGTCGGCAAGAACACATCACGGTTCCAGGCCTCGTCATTGATCATCGTCTTGACCGACGCGCCGCCGATGGTGGCAAAACGGTAGTCGGCGTACATGGTCGGGGAGTGATTGCCCCAGACACAGAGTTTTTCGATGCTCGCCACTGGCTTGCCGGTGCGGGCCGCGATCTGCGACAACGCGCGGTTATGGTCCAGGCGCAGCATGGCGGTGAAATTGCGTGCCGGCAGACTCGGCGCCGACTTCATCGCGATATAAGCATTGGTGTTGGCCGGGTTTCCGACCACCAGCACGCGGATGTCACGGCTTGCGACCGCGTCGAGTGCCTTGCCTTGTGCGGTGAAGATCTGGGCGTTGGCAGCGAGCAGGTCCTTGCGCTCCATGCCCGGGCCGCGCGGGCGTGCACCGACGAGCAGCGCATAGTCGGCGTCCTTGAAGGCGGTCATCGGGTCGCCGTGTGCAGTCATGCCCGCCAGCAGCGGAAAGGCGCAGTCCTCAAGCTCCATCATCACGCCCTTGAGCGCTTTCTGGGCCTTTTCATCAGGAATTTCGAGCAGTTGCAAAATGACTGGCTGGTCGCGACCGAGCATGTCGCCATTGGCAATCCGGAACAGCAGGGAGTAACCGATCTGGCCGGCGGCCCCGGTGATGGCGACGCGTTTGGCAGGCTTGGTCATGTGGTTTCCTTGATGGTTTGACGAATGCGCGCTGGAGTTTAGAAGCCGTCCGCGTCATTGTCAAACCAGAGCTATAACTTATATAAGACATCAGTTACTAGACAAGCGTGACGTGGCGTGGTGTCATGGCGCGATGTCAACGGTGACTTTCAGCCCGCTCTATCGGCAAATTCGCGAACGGCTTGTGCACAGCCTGCATGAGGGCGAGTGGCGCCCGGGCGAGCTCATTCCGAGCGAAGGCGAACTCGCGCAGCGCTATGGTGTCAGCCAGGGCACGGTCAGAAAGGCGATCGATGCGCTGGCCGCCGACAATCTGCTGGTTCGCCGCCAGGGGCGCGGTACCTTCGTTGCCAGTCATCAGGAGCAGCTGGCCCAGTTTCGTTTCTTGAGGCTGCGCCCCGATGAAGGTGACCCGAGGCAGCCCGCGAGCCGATTCATCGACTGTCGCAGGCTGCGGGCCCCGGTCGAGATCGCCAGAGCCTTGCAGTTGAAGCCGGGCGAAACCGTGGTCGTGATTCGCCGATTACTCGAGTTCGATGGTGCGCCCACGGTGCTTGAAGAGATCTGGTTGCCCGGCGTACTTTTCAGAGGCTTGAGCGCGGAGCGGCTTAATGCCTACACCGGCCCGCTCTACGGACTGCTCGAAACCGAATTTGGCGTTCGCATGATTCGTGCAAGCGAGCGGGTCAAAGCGGTCGCCGCGGGCGCTGATGAAGCGCCTTTGCTGCGAGTCGATCCCGGTGAGCCCTTGCTGCTGGTCGTGAGGATCTCGTCGACCTATGGTGATCGGCCGGTTGAAGTGCGTCACGGCTGGTACCTGACTCGCGAACATCACTATGCCAATGAGCTGAACTAGAATTGGTGCGCCGCGAAA
The DNA here is from genome assembly GCA_947487165.1 of Burkholderiales bacterium. GTDB lineage: Bacteria > Pseudomonadota > Gammaproteobacteria > Burkholderiales > Burkholderiaceae_E > UBA4615. The sequence goes on along the minus strand of CANKWX010000003.1, from coordinate 86,011 downwards.
TTTCAGTCAGAATGCGCCCTGAAGAACGCGCAGGTCCGTGAATCCGGCGCGTTGTCATCCACGATTAAGTCTGATTCGAGGCATTCATGACAGACCTCGCCGTCCGCAAGGCGCGACCCCAGTATCGCAACATCGGTGTTTCCCAGATCCTGTCCTACAGGCTCCCGATCGCAGGGATCGTCTCGATCCTTCATCGAATCAGCGGGGCGCTGCTTTTTCTCTTCGGCATTCCCTTCTTTCTCTATCTGCTTCAGCAAAGTCTTACCTCCGAGCTGAGCTTCATGAATTACAGCGCGATAGTCGGCAGTGTGCTGGGCAAACTCGTGCTGCTGGTGCTCGGTTGGGCCTTCCTGCATCACGCGGTCGCCGGTGTCCGCTACCTTCTGCTCGATCGGCATGTCGGCATCGAAAAGGCGTCGTCCAATCGGTCTGCCCAGATCGCGCTCGCGGTCTCGCTGCTGCTGACACTGGTTTTTGCCTTGAAGCTTTTTGGAGTGTTCTGAGATGACGACAAACCGAATCGTCGTCGGCGCGCACTACGGTCTGCGCGACTGGCTGGCCCAACGGATCTCGGCGGTCGTACTGCTGGTCTACACGCTGCTTTTGCTCGGCGCGGTGGCCTTCACGCCCGAGCTCACCTATTTCACCTGGGCCGGGCTTTTTGCCAACGTCTGGATGAAAGTGGCAACCCTCATGGCGGTCTTTGCACTCATGTGGCACGCCTGGGTCGGCATCCGTGACATTTACATGGACTACATCAAGCCGACCGGCGTTCGCCTGTTTCTGCAGGTTTTGACGGTCGTGGCGCTGGCTGGTTACGCCTTCTGGGCGGTCATCATTCTCTGGAGAAACTGAGTTGGCTGAACTCCTGAATCAACTCGCAAACGGGCTGCCACGGCGGCGTTTCGATGCGGTCATCGTCGGTGCCGGCGGCTCCGGCATGCGTTGCTCGCTGCAACTGGCCGAAGCCGGCTACAACGTTGCGGTGCTGTCGAAGGTGTTCCCAACCCGGTCGCACACCGTGGCGGCGCAGGGCGGCATCGGCGCATCGCTTGGCAACATGAGTGAAGACAACTGGTACTGGCATATGTTTGACACCGTCAAGGGGTCCGACTATCTGGGTGACCAGGACGCGATCGAGTACATGTGCAAGATGGCGCCGCAGGTGGTCTATGAGCTTGAGCACTTCGGCATGCCCTTCGATCGCAATGCCGATGGCACGATCTATCAGCGTCCTTTCGGCGGTCACACCGCCAACTTCGGCGAAAAGCCTGTGCAGCGCGCCTGCGCGGCGGCCGATCGCACCGGCCATGCCCTGCTTCACACCCTCTATCAGCGTAACGTGCGCGCGCGCACGCAGTTCTTCGTCGAGTGGATGGCGCTCGATCTGATCCGTGATGCCGAAGGCGCGGTGGTCGGTGTCGTGGCACTCGAGATGGAAACCGGCGAGGTGATGGTCCTCGAGTCGAAGGTGACCGTGCTGGCCACCGGCGGTGCCGGTCGCATCTGGGCGGCATCGACCAATGCCTTCATCAACACCGGTGACGGCATGGGCATGGCTGCCCGCGCCGGTCTGCCGCTCGAAGACATGGAGTTCTGGCAGTTCCATCCTACGGGTGTGGCCGGCGCTGGCGTGCTCATCACTGAAGGTGTTCGGGGCGAAGGCGGCATTTTGCTCAACAAGGACGGCGAGCGCTTCATGGAGCGTTACGCTCCGACGCTCAAGGATCTCGCGCCGCGGGACTTCATCTCGCGCTCAATGGATCAGGAAATCAAGGAAGGCCGCGGTTGTGGCCCGAACGGCGACTATGTGTTGCTCAAGCTCGATCACCTGGGCGCCGAGAAAATCATCAAAAAGCTGCCCTCGATCCGCGAGATCGCGATCAAGTTTGCCAACGTCGATCCGATTCGCGACCCGATCCCGGTCGTGCCGACGATCCACTATCAGATGGGCGGTATTCCCACCAATATTCACGGTCAGGTGGTGGCGCCGCATGGCGGCAATCACAATGCGGTCGTCGAAGGGCTTTACGCCATCGGCGAGTGTGCCTGCGTGTCGGTGCATGGCGCCAACCGGCTTGGCACCAACTCCCTGCTCGATCTCCTGGTGTTTGGCCGTGCAGCCGGTAACCATATTGTCGATGCCAAGTTCAAGGATCAGGGTCATCGCAGTCTGCCGCCTCAGTCGGGCGACGCATCCCTGTCGCGCCTGGCCCGTCTCGAAGGCTCGCGCTCGGGTGAAAACACCCAGGAGGTCGCTGATGGCATCCGCAAGTCGATGCAGGCGCATTGTGGCGTGTTCCGCACCGGCGAGTTGCTGTCGGAGGGCGTGAAGCAGATCATGACCTTGGCCGATAGGGCGGCCAACGTTCACATGAACGACAAGTCGAAGGTGTTCAACACTGCCCGTGTCGAGGCGCTCGAGCTCGACAATCTGGTCGAGACCGCCAAGGCGACGATCGTATCGGCAGAGGCTCGCAAGGAAAGCCGCGGCGCGCATGCGCACCGTGACTTCCCGAATCGCGACGATGCGAACTGGATCAAACACTCACTGTATTTCAGCGAAGGCAACCGACTCGACTACAAGGCGGTTTCGATGAAGCCCCTGACCGTCGAGACCTTCGAGCCCAAAGCCCGAACTTTCTGACGCCCTTCATCTCAGCCAACATTCGGCCTGACACGTATTTTTTTCCGGACTCGCGAGAATTCATATGGCAAGCAAACGGACCATGCGCTTTTCGATCTACCGCTACGATCCCGACAAGGATGCCAAGCCCTACATGCAGGATCTCGAGGTCCAGCTCGAAGACACCGACAAGATGCTGCTTGATGCGCTGATGCGCATCAAGCAGGTGACCGACGATTCGGTCTCCTATCGTCGCTCCTGCCGCGAAGGGGTGTGCGGCTCCGATGCGATGAACATCAACGGCAAGAATGGGCTTGCCTGCATCACCAATCTGCGCGATCTGAAAGAGCCGATCGTGCTCAAGCCACTGCCCGGTTTGCCGGTCATCCGCGATCTGATCGTCGACATGACGCAGTTCTTCAAGCAATACCATTCGATCAAGCCCTTCCTGATCAATGACGCGCCGCCCCCCGAAAAAGAGCGGCTGCAAAGCCCCGAAGAGCGCAATGAACTCGATGGCCTGTATGAGTGCATCCTGTGCGCCTGCTGCTCGACCTCCTGCCCGTCTTTCTGGTGGAACCCCGACAAGTTCGTCGGACCGGCCGGGCTGTTGCAAGCCTACCGTTTCATCGCAGACAGCCGTGACCAGGCGACCAGCGCTCGACTCGACGACCTCGAAGATCCTTACCGGCTCTTTCGCTGCCACACCATCATGAACTGCGTCGACGTCTGCCCGAAGGGCCTGAATCCGACCTTGGCCATCGGCAAGATCAAGGACCTGATGGTCCGCCGCGCTGTCTGACTTGCCGCCTCAGTGACAACTCCCGGCTCCCCCAGCTCAGCGGCCATGTCGGTCGATCACCCGGTGGTGACGTCGGATGCTGCAGCCATGTCGAGTCATCAGGCCGACCCGGCGCAGCGCCGACGTCTTCGCTGGCGCGCGCGCCGCGGCCTGCTCGAAAACGATCTGGTGCTCACACGCTTTCTCGATCTCTACGAGGAAACGCTGACGGATACCGAGGTGTCAGGCTTGCATCAGCTGCTTGAACTCGGCGACAACGAGCTACTTGACCTGATTCTGCAGCGTACAGATTCAGAATTGCCCGCTACCGATGCTGATGCAGCGGCGATGCTGCAACGATTGCGTCTGGTTTGAGGCGGATCTGTTTCATTTAAAAAAATCGTTCAAAAGGGGATGCTTCCATGAGCTCTAAAAAGACCGCCACGCTGACGTTCTCGGATGGCAGCCCGTCCGTCGAGTTTCCGATTTATGAGGGTTCAGTGGGCCCCGATGTCGTCGACATTCGAAAGCTGTATGGGCAGACCGGCAAATTCACCTTCGATCCCGGCTTCCTGTCGACTGCGGCATGTGACTCGAAGATCACCTACATCGATGGCGACAAGGGCGAGCTGCTGTATCGCGGCTATCCGATCGAGCAGATTGCACAGAACTGCGACTTCCTCGAGACCTGCCATCTGCTGCTCAATGGTGATCTGCCCAATCGTGCTCAGCAGAAAGACTTCACCTATCGCGTCGTGCATCACACCATGGTGCACGAGCAGATGACTCGGTTTTTCCAGGGTTTTCGCCGCGATGCGCATCCGATGGCGATTCTGGTCGGTTGCGTCGGCGCGTTGTCGGCCTTCTACCATGATTCGCTCGACATCAATAACCCCGAGCACCGCCACATTTCGGCGATCCGTCTGATCGCCAAGATGCCGACCCTTGTGGCGATGGCCTACAAGTATTCGGTAGGCCAGCCCTTCCTTTATCCGCGTAACGATCTGTCGTACTCAGCGAACTTCATGCGCATGATGTTCGGCACGCCCTGCGAGGAATACGAGCCGAATGAGGTGCTGGTTCGTGCACTCGACCGCATCCTGATCCTGCATGCCGATCATGAGCAGAACGCCTCGACCTCGACCGTTCGACTGGCCGGATCGTCAGGTGCCAATCCTTTCGCCTGTATCGCCGCAGGGATTGCCACGCTATGGGGTCCTGCGCACGGCGGCGCCAATGAAGCTTGTCTCGAGATGCTCGACGATATCCTGGCCCAGGGCGGAGTCGAGCGAATCGGCGAGTTCATCGAAAAAGTCAAGGATAAGAATTCGGGCGTCAAGCTGATGGGCTTTGGTCATCGGGTCTACAAGAACTACGATCCGCGCGCCAAGCTGATGCGCGAGACCTGCTACGAGGTGCTCGGCGAACTGGGCCTGCAGAACGATCCGCTCTTTGCGCTGTCGATGAAGCTCGAGCAGATTGCGCTCGAAGATGACTACTTCGTCTCGCGCAAGCTCTATCCGAACGTCGACTTCTATTCGGGCATCGTGCAAAAGGCGCTCGGCATTCCGACCTCGATGTTTACCTGCGTCTTTGCGCTGGCGCGAACCGTCGGATGGATCGCGCAGTGGAACGAAATGATTTCCGACCCCGATCAGAAGATCGGTCGCCCGCGCCAGCTCTACATGGGCCCGGTGCGGCGTGACGTCATGCCGGTCGATCAGCGCTGAGGTTCGGCGGGAGCCAGACATCGACCTCGGTGCCAACACCGAGGGCGCTGCGCAGTTCGACCCAGCCGCCCTGGGCTTCGATCAGACGCCTGGCGATCGGCAGTCCCATCCCCTGGCCGGGCGTCTCCCCGGTCTGCGGTCCGCGCCAAAACGGTTCAAAGGCTCGGTGCAGGTGGGCGCGGCTGATGCCGACGCCCCGATCTGCAATCGTCACGACCAGATGATCGGCATCGTCTGCAGTGTCGATCCGCGATCGGATGCCGATCGGCGTCGTTGACGATGAGAATCGGCAAGCATTAGCTAACAGGCGCAGCAGTGCCTGAGCCGTGCGGACAGGATCGAGTGTCAATAGGATGTCGGGGTCGTGCAGGCTGCGATCGATGCGACGTGCGCGGTCGACTTTCGGTAAAGACTCGATCGCGGCGTCCAGAACCGCCGACAGCGACATCGGACCACTGAGAGATCGCAGGGCGTCGTGTTTGCCTTCCCGACCGTGAGCGGCATCCCAGTCGCAGACGAGTGCACGACGCTCACCACCTGCTGGTCGGTAGACATAATCGTCGGGTCTGAACAGGCCCAGCCGCGATTCGCGACGACCAGCATGACTCGGTGTCTTGACGGCGTGGTCGACTTCTCTGGCAACGATTGCAGACACGGAGGCCTTCCCCTTGCGGCTGATGCGGCCGCATCGACCGCTGTCTGGTTTAACGGCACGCCAGCGACCGACTTTAGTCAACGAAGCGCCCTTTAAGGCTCAATAAGCGGCAAGAAACCCGGCCTGTTGTCGGATCTCAGAAATTTGTGCGTGCTATCCTCGCCAGAATCAGCAGCCTTGCTTGGCTTGTGTCCGGCGTGCTGCAATGAGGCGACTGCAAGCCGGCCGGAGTCGGTGAGTGGGTGGCTGTTGCGGGGCTCAGGCCCGAGTTTGATTCTTGAGGGTCAATCCTTCACGCAGCGGCCGTATCCTCGACGAGAAACTCGTTCATAAAGGTGAAGCGAAATGATGAGGTCCTTTCAGGGCAACTCTTATCTGTTTGGCGGCAACGCGCCATACGTCGAAGAGCTCTATGAGAGCTATCTGAACAACCCGGGCTCGGTCTCCGCGCAATGGCGCAGTTATTTCGACAGTATGCAGGTGGTGCCGGCCGCCGATGGCAACCCGCAGACGCGCGATATTGCTCACGCGCCGATTGTCGAATCGTTCGCCGAGCGCGCCAAAGCAGGAACCCTTCAGCCCCGCGTCATGGGCGGCGATGCGGCCACTGCACGCAAGCAGGTCTATGTTCAGCAGATCATTGCAGCCTACCGGTTCCTCGGTTCGCGATGGGCCAACCTTGACCCGCTCAAGCGGCAGGAGCGTGCGCAGATCCCCGAACTCGAGACCGCTTTCTACGACTTCACCGAGGGCGATCAGGCCAATATCTACTCGGCCGCCAATACTTTCTTCGGGTTCGAGAGTGCGCCGCTGCGCGAGATCCTCGGTGCTCTCAGGGAGACCTACTGCGGCAGTATCGGTGCCGAGTTCATGTACATCACCGATCCGGCGCAAAAGCGCTGGATTCAGGAGCGGCTCGAGTCGACTCGTGCAAAGCCCCATTTCAGTGATGAGAAGAAAAAACGCATTCTCGATCGACTGACTGCTGCCGAAGGTCTCGAGAAATACCTGCATACCCGCTATGTGGGCCAGAAGCGTTTCTCGCTCGAGGGCGGCGAGAGCTTCATCGCCTCGATGGACGAGATCGTCCAGCATGGCGGAACGCAGGGTATCCAGGAGTTCGTGATCGGGATGGCTCACCGCGGCCGGCTCAACGTGCTGGTCAATACCCTGGGCAAGATGCCGAGCGAGTTGTTCGCCGAATTCGAAGGCCATCACGCCGACGACCTGCCTTCGGGCGATGTCAAATATCACCAGGGTTTTTCCAGTGATGTTTCCACGCCCGGTGGTCCGGTTCACCTGTCTTTGGCCTTCAATCCCTCGCACCTCGAAATCGTCAATCCGGTGGTCGAGGGTTCTGCGCGGGCCCGCCAGGATCGGCGGGGGGATGTCGAAGGTCGGCAGGTGCTGTCGGTCCTCGTGCACGGCGATGCCGCTTTCGCCGGCCAGGGTGTCGTCATGGAGACCCTCAATCTCGCTCAGACCCGTGGTTATGGCACCGGCGGTACGGTGCATATCGTGATCAATAATCAGATCGGATTCACCACCTCCGATCCCCGCGATTCGCGCTCCACGATCTATTGCTCCGACGTGGTCAAGATGATCGAGGCGCCGGTCCTGCACGTGAATGGCGACGATCCTGAGGCCGTGGTGTTTGCCACCCAGATGGCGATGGATTTTCGGGCTCAGTTCAGCAAGGATGTGGTCGTCGATATCGTCTGTTTCCGCAAGCTCGGCCACAACGAGCAGGACACGCCGGCCCTGACCCAGCCGCTGATGTACAAGCGCATCGGCGAGCATCCCGGCACCCGCAAGCTCTATGCAGACAGGCTCGAAGCACAGGGCCTCATGGCCTCGGGTGACGGCGATCGACTGGTCAAGGAGTTCCGGGCAGCGCTCGATGAGGGGCGTCTGACGTCCAATCCGGTGATCTCGAACTTCAAGAGCAAGCTGGCGGTCGAATGGATGCCGCTGCTCAATCGCAAGTGGTCTGACACGGCTGACACAGCGGTCCCGATCACCGAGTTGCGCCGTATCGCCGAGAAGATCACCACCGTCCCGCAGTCACTGAAGCTGCATCCGCTGGTGGAAAAAGTCATTGCCGATCGCCGTGCGATGGGGCAGGGCGAGCTTGCGCTCGACTGGGGCATGGGCGAGCACATGGCCTTTGCTTCGCTGGTGGCTGCCGGTTATGCGGTGCGTCTGTCGGGTCAGGACTCCGGTCGTGGAACCTTTACTCACCGGCATGCGGTGCTTCATGACCAGAACCGTGAGCGCTGGGATGCGGGTTACTACATTCCGCTTGAGCATGTTGCCGATGATCAGGGCCCGTTCCGGGTGATCGATTCAGTGCTCTCCGAAGAAGCCGTGCTGGGTTTTGAATACGGCTATGCCACCGCGGAGCCGAACGCCCTGGTGATCTGGGAGGCGCAGTTCGGCGATTTCGTCAACGGTGCCCAGGTCGTGATCGACCAGTTCATCTCCTCAGGCGAGTCGAAGTGGGGGCGCTCCTGCGGTCTCACGATGATGCTGCCGCATGGCTACGAAGGGCAGGGGCCCGAGCATTCATCAGCGCGAATCGAGCGCTTTTTGCAGCTCTGCGCCGAGAACAACATGCAGGTCTGCCAGCCGACCACGCCGGCGCAGATTTTCCATGTGCTGCGTCGTCAGATGATCAGGCCGTTCCGCAAGCCGCTGATGATCATGACGCCCAAGTCGCTGTTGCGTAACAAGGAAGCTGTCTCCAGCCTCCAGGAGCTTGCCAAAGGCGGCTTTCAGACAGTCATCGGCGAGGCCAGCGCCGGCGTCGATGCCAAGGCGGTCCGCAAGATCGTGATCTGCAGCGGCAGGGTCTATTACGACCTGACCGGCGCGCGGCGCGAGCGCGAACTGACCGATGTGGCGATCCTGCGCGTGGAGCAGCTCTATCCCTTCCCGCACAAGGCGCTTGAGGCTGAAATGCGCAAGTACCCGGGTGCGACGCAGGTGGTCTGGTGCCAGGACGAGCCGCAAAACCAGGGTGCCTGGTTCTTTGTGCAGCATCACATCCAGGATGCACTCAAAGACGGCCAGCGCTTGAGTTATGCCGGTCGACCGGCGTCGGCTTCGCCCGCAGCCGGCTACTACGACAAACACTATGCCCAGCAAAAGGATCTTCTCAACGCTGCGCTGGGTGATGCTCCCAAGACAAAGACCCGGAAGGTTTCCTGACATGGCATTGATCGAAGTTAAAGTCCCGCAGCTGTCCGAATCGGTTGCGGAAGCGACGCTGTTGCAATGGCACAAGAAGCCGGGCGATGCGATCGAGCGCGACGACAACCTGATTGACGTTGAAACCGACAAGGTGGTGCTCGAGTTGCCGGCCTCCAGCGCCGGTGTGCTGGCACGAATCCTCAAAGCCGATGGTGAAACCGTGGTCGCCGGTGAAGTGATCGCCATCATCGATACCGAGGCGGTTGCATCGACATCGGCAGCTGTGCCCGCGCCGGTGGTTGCAGCCCCGACCGCAGCGCCGGTGGCTCCCGCGACCGGCGGTGCCCAGGCAGGCGTTGCCATGCCGGCTGCTGCCAAAATGCTGGCCGAGGCGGGTCTGTCGGCCTCGAATGTTGCCGGTACCGGGCGCGATGGCCGGGTCACCAAGGGGGATGTCATCGGTGCGGTGGCGGGCGGTGCGAGTGCGCCGTCGCCAGCCAGGGCCGCAGTCGTGGCGCCGATCCCCACCGGTGCTCCCACCAGCAGTCTGCCGTCGGTGATTGCGCCGGTCGACCCGAACAAGATGATTGAAGGTCGACCCGAGCAGCGGGTGGCGATGTCGCGTCTGCGTCAGCGCGTTGCCGAGCGGCTGCTTCAGTCGCAGGCAACCAATGCCATTCTGACCACCTTCAACGAAGTCAACATGCAACCGGTCATGGATCTTCGCAAGAAGTACCAGGATCGGTTCGAAAAGGAACACGGCACGCGTCTGGGCTTCATGAGCTTCTTCGTAAAGGCCGCCGTCCATGCGCTGAAGAAATATCCGGTCGTCAATGCGTCGGTCGACGGTACCGATATCGTTTATCACGGCTATTTCGACATCGGCGTGGCGGTTGGTTCGCCGAGGGGCCTGGTCGTGCCGGTGGTGCGCAATGCCGATCAGATGAACTTCGCCCAGATCGAGAACCAGATCGGCGATTACGGCAAACGCGCTCAGGAAGGCAAGCTTGGCATCGAGGAGTTGTCCGGCGGCACGTTCTCGATCTCGAATGGCGGTGTGTTCGGCTCGATGCTCTCGACCCCGATCATCAACCCGCCGCAGGCCGCCATCCTCGGTGTGCATGCCACCAAGGACCGTGCGGTCGTCGAGAACGGTCAGATCGTGATTCGGCCGATGAATTATCTGGCCCTGTCCTACGATCATCGGATCATCGACGGTCGCGAGGCGGTGCTCTTTCTCGTTTGTGTCAAGGATGCACTCGAGGATCCCTCACGACTGCTGCTTGACCTCTGAGATCAGCGATGGCCAATCAACGTTATGACGTGGTGGTGATCGGCGCAGGCCCGGCCGGTTATATCGCAGCGATTCGCGCGGCGCAGCTCGGTATGAAGGTGGCATGCGCCGAGAAGTGGACCAATCCCAAAGGCGAGCTGGCGCTGGGTGGCACCTGCCTGAATGTCGGCTGCATTCCCTCCAAAGCTTTGCTGGCTTCAAGCGAAAAATTTGAAGAAGCGCAGTCGCACCTCGATGTTCATGGCATCGAGATTGCCGGTGCCAAGATTGATATCGAGAAGATGCAGGCCCGCAAGGACGGCATCGTCTCGAAGATGACCAAGGGCATCGAGTTCCTGTTTCGCAAGAACAAGATCGATTGGCTCAAGGGGCATGCCCGGCTGACCGGCGTCAGTGGCGATGCCTATGGCGTCGAGGTTGATACCCCGCAGGGGGCCATTCAGGTTGAGGCGGTGAGCGTGATCATCGCGACCGGCTCGAAGGCGCGCCATCTGCCGGGTGTGGCAGTTGACAATCAATTGGTGTGCGACAACGAAGGTGCGCTGGCGATGCCGTCGGTGCCCAAGCGGCTAGGCGTGATCGGCGCCGGCGTCATCGGTCTTGAGCTTGGTTCGGTCTGGCGGCGGCTTGGTTCTACCGTGACCGTCCTGGAAGCCTTGCCGGGTTTTCTGTCTGCCTGCGACGAGTCGATCTCGAAAGAGGCGCTCAAGCTCTTCGTGAAGCAGGGGCTCTCGATCAATCTGGGTGCGAAAATCGGCGCTGTCAAAGTCGGCAAGAAGGCGGTCAGCATCGACTGGACCGATGCCAAGGGCGTCGCTCAGACGCTCGAGGTCGATCGCCTGATCGTCTCGGTCGGTCGTGTCCCCAACACCGATGGGCTAGGGCTCGAGACGGTCGGACTGGCTCTGGATGAGCGCGGCTTCATTCCGGTGGATGATCATTGCCGTACGGTGCTGCCGCGGGTTTACGCGGTCGGCGATGTGGTGCGCGGACCGATGCTCGCCCACAAGGGTGAGGACGAGGGCGTGATGGTGGCCGAACTGATCGCCGGGCAAAAGCCGCACATCGACTACAACGCGATCCCGTGGGTGATCTATACCTCCCCGGAAATCGCGTGGGTGGGGCGTACCGAGCAGCAGCTCAAGGCCGAGGGGCGGGCCTACAAGACCGGGCAGTTTCCCTTTGCGGCCAACGGCCGGGCGCTTGGCATGGCCACCGCCGATGGCTTCGTGAAGATGCTTGCGGACGCGACGACCGATGAGTTGCTGGGTGTTCACATTATCGGGCCGGGTGCGTCCGACCTGATCGCCGAGGCCGCGGTGGCCATCGAGTTCAAGGCTTCCAGCGAAGACATCGCCCGGGTTTGTCATCCGCATCCGTCGCTCTCCGAAGTGCTGCGCGAGGCAGCATTGGCGGTCGACAAGCGCGCGCTCAACATGTAACTGCGGCTGCCTGCTGCCGGCAGCGCCGGGGCACGGCAGGCAAGCCTGCAGTGATGACCTCAAGTCAGATGAACGTCCTCGAGCGCTACTCAAAGCTGCTGGCAGAACGTGGCTATCGCAGCGATGCGTCGCAGCAGGCTGCCGTCGAGCGGCTGCAGCAACTCTACGATGATCTGCTCGAGTTCAAGCGCCGGCGATCCGGTCTGCTTCGCAAGCTGTTTGATCGCCCGCAGGTGCCGCGCGGCATGTGGATGCATGGCGGCGTCGGACGCGGCAAGAGCCTTCTGATGGATGTGTTCTACGAAGCCGTGCCGGTGGTGCGCAAGACCCGGGTGCACTTTCATGAGTTCATGCGCGGCGTGCATCGCGAACTGCGCGACCTCAGGCAGGTGAGTGATCCGCTCGATGAGGTCGCCCGCAGGCTTGCCGCGCGGTATCGCCTGATCTGTTTCGATGAGTTTCACGTCTCGGATGTGGCCGATGCCATGATTCTCGAGCGCCTGCTGAATGGGCTTTTCGGTCATGGCGTGGTTTTCGTGATGACCTCCAACTATCGGCCCGATGATCTCTACCCCGATGGTCTGAATCGCGACACCATCCTGCCCGCGATCGCGCTGCTCAAGCGTCATCTTGATGTGCTGAATGTCGATGCCGGAACCGACTATCGGCGTCTGGCGCTGCAGGGCGTCGATGTCTATCTCAGCCCGCTGTGCCCCGAGACAGATCGCCGTTTTGCCCGGGCATTCGAGCAGATCGCCGGACCGACGGCCGACGATCCTCGCCTCACGATCGAGCATCGCGTCATCGAGGCCCTGCGCCGCTCGGGTGGCGTGGTCTGGTTCGATTTTGCGACCCTTTGCGACGGGCCGCGATCGCAGAACGACTACCTTGAGATTGCCACCCGATTTCATACCGTGATGCTTTCTTCGGTGCCCCGGATGACCGCGGCCATGTCCTCTCAGGCCAGACGATTCACCTGGCTGGTCGATGTTTTCTACGATCAGAGGGTCAAGCTGCTGATCGCCGCCGATGTGCCGCCGGAGCAGCTCTATGTGACGGGAGCGATGTCGAGCGAGTTCCACAGGACCGTGAGTCGGTTGATCGAAATGCAGTCGCCCGACTATCAGGCTGCGCCGCGGCGTGGTCTGGTTGATTCGCTGGCCTGAGCGCTTCCGGCTGTGCTGCCGTGATCAGGACCTGCCTCGTCACGCTGTGGATATCGGCGCTGCTGCTGGCAACAGTCGCTTGCTCAAGCATCGGCTCAAGTACGAGAACGCGAATCGAGCCGGTGCCGGTCGATCCCGCATTGGTCCTCACGGCTTTCGATCTGTCGCGTCCGATGGATGACGAGACCGCGCAAGCTGCACTCAAGGCGGCGGGGCTGGCGCGAGATGAGGCGGATGATGCCCTGCTGCGCGAGCGGATTGCCTGCTATCGCCGCTTTATGGTCACGCGTTGCCTCGCCGATGTGATGTCCCGACAGCGCCTTGTCGACAGTCGCATCGATGCGGTCGAGGTGTTTGCGAATCAGACCCTGAGAGAGAGCGCGGCGCTGGCGCTCAATCAGCGCACTGCGAGAGCGCTTGAGGAGCGTGCGGCCTTGAGTGCGGCTGAGGCGGCCAGGGCGCTCGACAATCTGAAGTCCTTCGAGGCCCGCATCGAGGCTGCCGAGAAGGTGCGTCTCGAGCGCGAACGCGAGGCGCCCGAACTCGAACGTCGGGCCCTGGCGGCCCGTGCTGAGCGTGAGCGGCGCGAGAAGGAAAACGCCGTTCGTCGGGCGCAGTCCGCGGCACGCGCAGCTGAAGATCCGGTGTTCGCTGCCGAACGCGAAAAGCGCCTCGAGGAAAATCAGCTCCGAGTGCAGGCGCGCGAGGCCCGGGAGCGGGCCCAACGTGACCAGCGTTTGCTGGAAGAAGCGCGTCGAAGAGCGCCATTGCCCGCACCAGGGATCGCTCCGTGAACACGGCGTCATGCACGACTCGCGAGACTTTCAGACTGCTTGCGATGCCTCGATGCCACAGCCGAAAGGCCATGGCGCTTTGAATGCGGTCACGAGCCAGCCTATAGTCGTGGGCTTGGCGCGCCGCCGCCATGGCATTTGCACCGCTGACCCACTTTGACCATGCAAGAGTTGCAGCCCTTGTACGACCGTATCGTCGAGCTCCAGATCGAGCATCATGATCTCGACCTGAGTCTGCTTGCATTGCAATCGAGCGTGCCGCTCGATGAGTTGACGATTCGCAGGCTGAAAAAGCGCAAGCTGGTCATCAAGGACGCCATCATGCAATTGCAGCGTCAACTGGTTCCGGATACGCCTGCATGAGACGTCCGCGGTGACTGACGACCGGCCGCAGGCCGATTCGAGTGCGGCGTCACTGTCGCAAGCCACCATTGACGCTCTGGCTGCCGAGGGCTTACTTGCGCGGGCCATGCCGGCCTTCAAGGCCCGGGAGGGTCAGCAGACCCTGGCTGCCAGCGTCGCGCGAGCCATCGCCGAGCGCAGCAGTCTGGTTGCCGAGGCCGGCACCGGCACCGGCAAGACCTTCGCCTATCTCGTGCCGCTGCTGCTGTCGGGGGTACGCGTGATGATCTCGACCGGAACCCGTCCCCTGCAGGACCAGCTCTTTCATCGCGATCTGCCTGCGGTGAAAGCGGCGCTCGGTTTGGGGACCCGCATTGCCTTGCTCAAAGGGCGGGCGAATTATGTCTGTCATCACCACCTCGACCAGCAGATGGCCGACGGCCGCTTCGCCGATCCGCAGATGCCGGGCAGGTTGCGAAAAATCAGGCAGTTCGCCCAGATCAGTCTGAGCGGCGATCGCGCCGACTGCACCGCGCTGGCCGAGGATGATCCGGTCTGGATGCATGCCACCTCAACTCGCGACAATTGTCTCGGGCAGGAGTGTCCAGAATTCAAGCGGTGTTTTGTCTTTCAGGCCCGGCGCGAAGCGATGGCAGCCGATGTGGTGGTGGTTAATCACCATCTTTTCTGCGCCGATCTTGCATTGCGCGAATCGTCAATGGCCGAACTCCTGCCAACGGTCGATGCAATCATCTTTGATGAAGCGCACCAGTTGCCGGAGGCGGCGACCGAGTTCTTCGGCGAATCGGTCTCGACCCGCCAGTTGCAGGATCTGGTTCGCGACCTGACCCGAGCAGGGCTTGTCGAGGCCCGCGACGCTGCCGACTGGCGTTCGGTCGCCGGTCGCCTCGAGCAGTCTAGTCGCGACTTGCGCCTGGTGCTCGAGGGCAACGAGTCGGCCGCAGCGGGGGGGCGCGGGTTTGGCTCGCAAGGGGCAAGTCGAGCCCAGCTGGCGCGCCGCTACAGCCTGTCGCAGCTCCAGGCGCTGGCCGATCTTCCCGACGCACTTGATGCCTTGTCGAGCGACCTGGTGTCGATCTCGGCAATCATCGCCAATAACGCCGGTCGGGGGCTCGAACTCGACCGCTGCGGTCTGCGGGCCACCGAGCTCCTTGAGCGCGTCACCCGATGGTTGTCGGTGCTGACCGATGGGGCGCAAGCCATCGAGGCTGATTCGAACGAGGATCCCGCGATCGTCTGGGCCGAAGCCAGCGGGCCCCACGCCACGCTCAGGCGCACGCCGCTGTCGGTGGCGGCGGCCTTCGGTCGCCATCGGTCTGGCCCTGCACGCGCCTGGGTTTTCGTTTCGGCCACGCTTTCGGTCGGCGATGACTTCAGCCACTTCAATGAGGCGCTCGGGCTGTCGGATGCGCGCTGCGAGCGCTTTGCCAGTCCTTTCGACTTTGCCGGGCAGGCAGCACTCTGGATACCGCGAGGTATCGGCGAGGCCTCGGCACCCGGTTTTTCCGCGCGGGTTGCGCAGGCCATCTGGCCGTTGATTCTTGCCAACCGTGGCCGCGCTTTTGTACTTTGCACGAGCCTGCGGGCGGTGCGCGATATTGCGCAGGCCCTGCGCGCGCTGGATGCTGCAGACAATGCGGGTATGCAGTGGCTGGTTCAGGGCGAGGCAGCAAGGGCTTCCTTGCTTGACCGGTTCCGATCGGCCGGCGCGGCTGTTCTGGTGGGGAGCGCGAGCTTCTGGGAAGGCGTCGACGTCATGGGCGATGCGCTGTCGCTGGTAGTAATCGACAAGCTGCCCTTCGCTCCGCCCGATGATCCGGTTATCAAAGCTCGCGGGGAAGCCCTGCGCCGATCGGGTCGAGATCCGTTTTCACATGATCAGTTGCCGGCCGCGGCTCAGGCCCTGAAGCAGGGCGTCGGGCGTCTGATTCGTTCCGAGTCGGATCGGGGCGTGCTGGTGATTTGCGACGAGCGGCTGATCACCCGAGGCTATGGTCGCAGGCTGATTGCGAGTCTGCCGCCGTTTCGGCGAGTCGAGCACTGGGAGGACGCTCTGCCGTTCCTGCCGCAGCCCCAAGTTGGCCGTTGAGCGACGGCCGGGAGTGGTCAGTCGGCCGGCCCTTCAGCGCCAGACGCTTTAGCGACAGACCCTTCAGCGCCAGACCTCCCACCAGGACCGGTCGTCGAGTTTCAGACCGGTTGCCAACAGGGGGGTCTTCGGAAAATTCAGCAGCAGCACCCGCTCGGCGTCTGATCGCTGCTGGTCGAGGCCGAGTTGCTCACTTGCCTTCATCACGATGAAGAGAGCCTCCTCGACCGCCGGCGCCCCCTGGTACTGGATGATCACGTTCTGTGCCCGGTTGATCGCAGCAAGATAAGCGCCCCGGATGTAGTAGTAGCGGGCGATATGAACTTCGCTGCCGGCCATGGCATTGACCAGATATTGCATCCGCGCTCTCGAATCCTCCGCATAAATGCTGGTCGGAAACCGTGTGAGCACCTGGCGGAAGGCTTCGAAGGATTCGCGCGCGGCCTTCTGGTCGCGCTCAGACAGGTCCTGGCCGCCGAAACCACCAAGAAGGCTCAGGTCTTCGTTGAAGTTGATCAGGCCCTTCAAGTAAAAGGCGTAATCAAGCTGGGCGCTGGTCGGATAGAGCCGGATGAATCGTTCAATGCTGACCAGCGCCTGGATCCGTTCGTTGTCGCGATACTGGCAGTAGGCTGTATCGAGTTGCGCCTGCTGAGCCCAGACCCCGAATGGATAGCGTGATTCAAGCTTGATCAGCAGCTTGATTGCCGCCGACCAGCGACCCGCACCCATCTCTTCCTTGGCACTGGCATAGATTTCGGCAGGTGGCATCTTCGCGGTAGGATCGTATTCGGGTCCCGACCCGAATACGCCGCAGCCAGCCAGCATTCCCAGCAACATCAACGCAGTCGCAATCCGCCGCCAATTCCAGCTTCGCGCTGTTGTCATGACTGCTCCATCAATGCAAAGGTCGATTATAGCCAAGGGGCCTGAGTGAGCGCCGATCTGTTCGATCCAGTGGCCTCGGACCACTCTGCTGACCAGGCGCCGCTTCGCTTCGATGCGCGCGCCGGCCTTGGTCAGCGCCTCGATCGTTTCCTCGCAGGCGCGCTCGCCGACGTCTCGCGCACGCGGATTCAGCGCTGGATCGCGTTGGCTGCTGTCACGGTCGACGGCCAGGCGGTGCTGGCGCGGCATCGACTGCGCGGCATCGAGACGATCGAGGTCTGGCCGATGCCCACCGAGGCTGAGCGCTCGTTCGAACCCGACGAAATCGCACTGAGTATCATTCATGAAGACGCCGATCTGATGGTGATCGACAAGCCGGTCGGGTTGGTTGCTCATCCGGCCCCGGGGCATTGGCGAGGCACGCTCATGAATGGTTTGCTGCATGCGCGCCCCGACTCTGCGACGCTGCCAAGAGCCGGGATCGTTCATCGGCTCGACAAGGACACCAGTGGCTTGCTGATGGTCGCCCGCAGCGAGCGTGCCTTTGAGCGACTGAGCGCGGCGATTGCGGCGCGCACCATCAGTCGGCGCTATTTCGCGGTCACTCAGGGCTTGCCGCCTGAACGGCTGACCATCGACGCACCGATCGGACGTGATCCGCGCGACCGTCTCCGTATGGCGGTGGTGTCGCCGGAGCGAGGCAAGGTGGCGATCACCCATGTCGAACGGCTGTCGGCCGGCGATCGTGTCGCATCGATCGAGTGCCGCCTCGAGACAGGGCGCACGCATCAGATCAGGGTGCACCTGGCCAGCATCGGCCATCCGCTGATTGGCGACACGGTGTATGGCGGCAGTCCGCGCGGCGATTTCAGTCGGCAGGCGCTCCACGCCTGGCGCCTCGAGCTCGACCATCCGGTGAGCGGCGTGCGGCTGCAGATGGCCAGTCCTGTGCCTGCCGACATCCTGGGTCTTCTCGATGCGTTGAACTTGCCTGTGCCAGTGCCGCCACCGGCCAGCGGCAGTCCTCTTCCCAAGCCTGCGGCCAAGCCGACCCGAGGAAAGCGCTGATGAATGAGGCTGCCAGCTCGGGGTTCGCACGGCTGCCGGGTATCGCGCCCGACTGGGCCGTCTCCGACCGTGTCCGTACCTTGGTCACCCTGCGCACCGGCGGGGTCAGTGCCGGCGACTTCGGCGCGGCTGATGGCTCGCCGGTCGGACTCAACCTGGGGGAGCATGTCGGCGACGATCCGGCGGCGGTCACGCGCAACCGCGCCCGCCTGCAGGCGGGGCTGCCCGGGCCGATCTGCTGGTTGCAGCAGGTTCACGGTATCAACGTGCATCAGGCAGACAGCGCCGTCTCTGCCCAGGTGAAGCTGCCGACCGCTGATGCGGCCATCACCATGCGGGCAGGACAGGTGCTTGCGATCATGACGGCCGATTGTTTGCCGCTTCTTCTCGCCGATGCGCAGGGGCGGATCGTCGGCGCGGTGCATGCCGGCTGGCGAGGGCTTGCGGCAGGGGTCATCGAGGCGACCGTCGATGCGATGCGGACGCGCCTTGGTGAAGACGCCGAGCTCGCTGCCTGGATGGGGCCCGCCATCGGGCCGGCATCGTTTGAGGTCGGGCAGGAGGTGATGGCGGCTTTTTGCGAACAGGACGACCGGGCATCGTCGGCATTCATGCCTGGTCCCGCCGAGGGAAAGTACTGGTGTGATCTTTACGCACTCGCTCGGCGCAGACTGGTCTCGCGTGGCGTGACCCGAGTAAGCGGCGGCGACTTGTGTACCGTACGTGATCCGGCGCGCTTTTATTCGCATCGGCGCGATCGACGCACCGGGCGAATGGCTTCACTCATCTGGCTGCTGGCGTGAACGCTGTCGGCGTCGCCGCTCGGGCGTGCCCATCAGCCAGAGGAACAGCGCAAGAGGCGCGATGCCATAGAACACGAGCGTCACCAGGCCGGCGATGAACGATGTTTCGGTCAGCGCCATCATGACAACAACGTAAAGCCACGCGATTGCAACGATGTACATAGAAAAGGCACCGATCCGATTGGACAAGCCGAAGCGCGAAATGCAAGATGCGATCACGCTGGCCGGGTAATGATCGCATCGCTGGCCGCTTTCAGGGGTGACCATGGCAGTTTCGACGAAGTCGCGCAGCACAGCGGGTAAGGCCGGCAGGGCCACCAAGGTAACGAGATCGGCCACTAAGGCGGTCGGTGTCTTGCCTGCGGCAGTAAGGAAGCCTGCTGTCAAAGCGCCTGGCAAGGCAGTGACGTCTACCGGCGCGAAAGCCGCTGTGAGTACTGCTGCAAAAGCGTCAGCTGCGAAAAGACCCGCTCCGAAGAAGCCAGCTGCGAAAAGACCCGCTGCGAAAAAGCCGGCTGTCGTCGTGTCGAAGGCTGCACCCGCCGTGTCGGCGCAAGTGCTCAAGGACCTTGGCTCGGGTGCTGCAGCCGGATCATCGTCGGCACGCCCGCGGCCTGCGCAGACCGCACCGGTCTCACCGACCAGCCCGATCCAGGAGATGGCGGCTGCGGTTGCCGCCGGTATGCCCGCCTGGCATATCGATCCCTCGCGACTGATGTCGCTGCAGGCCGATTACGCCGCCAAACTTCAAAAGCTCTGGGCTGATTTTGCGTCGCCTGAGCTTGCTGTGCCGGCCCTGTCCGACAAGCGCTTCGCTTCACCCGCGTGGTCGGAGCAGCGCCCCTTCGCCTGGAATGCCGCGCTCTATCTGCTCAATGCCGAGTTCATGCGGCATATGGCCGATGCGGTCGATTCTGATGCGCTGACGCGCGATCGCATCCGCTTCCTCACGCAGCAGTGGGTCGATGCCATGTCGCCGGCGAATTTCCTCACGACCAATCCTGACGCGCAAAAGAAAATGATCGAGACCCAGGGCGAAAGCCTGCGCAAGGGACTCGAAAACATGATGGCCGATGTCAGTCGTGGCCATATCTCGATTACTGACGAGTCTGCCTTCCAGGTCGGTGTCAATGTCGGCTTGTCCCCGGGCGCGGTGGTGTTTCGCAATGATGTGATCGAGCTGATCCAGTATTCGCCCTCGACGCAAAACGTTGGCGCACGGCCGCTGCTGCTGGTGCCCCCCTTCATCAACAAGTACTACATCCTCGATCTGCAGCCCGACAACTCGCTGGTGGCCCATGCCGTGGGTCAGGGCCACACGGTGTTCCTGGTGTCCTGGATCAATGCGCAGCCCGAGCATGCGTCGCTGACCTGGGACGACTATGTGCAGCGCGGCGTGATCGATGCGATCGAGGTGGCGCGTGCCATCGGCAGGCACGACACCATCAATGCGCTTGGCTTTTGCGTCGGCGGCACGATCCTGGCCACCGCGCTGGCGGTGCTGGCCGCGCGCGGCCAGCGCCCGGTGGCGTCACTGACCCTGATGACCACGCTGCTCGATTTCGAGTTGCCGGGGTCGATCGGCGTCTTTGTCGACCAGTCTCAGGTGGCCTGGCGTGAGCAGACCATCGGCGAGCGCGGAATCATGAGTGCGCAAGACCTTGGCACCACCTTCTCATTCCTGCGCCCGAACGACCTCGTCTGGAATTATGTGGTCTCGAATTATCTGAAAGGCGAATCGCCGCCCGCCTTCGATCTGCTCTTCTGGAATGCCGACGGCACCAACCTGCCGGGCCCGCTCTATGTCTGGTATCTGCGCCATATGTATCTGCAAAACGAACTGCGCGTGCCGGGTGCGCTGACCTGCCTGGGCGAAAAAGTCGATCTGGGCCTGATCGATGTGCCGACCTATATTTTTGGTGCTCGCGAAGATCACATCGTGCTGTGGCAGGCGGCCTTTGCATCCACGCGACTGATGTCCAACGATGTGCGTTTCGTGCTGGGTGCAAGTGGCCATATCGCCGGTTCGATCAACTCGGCCATTCGCAATCGCCGAAGCTACTGGACCGATGGCTCGCAGCAGGCGGACACTGCCGAGAAGTGGCTGCAGTCGGCCACCGAACATCCGGGCAGCTGGTGGATCGACTGGTCGACATGGCTGGAAGACTTCAAGGGTGGCGCGAGGCGTGCGCCGACACAGCTTGGCGATGCGGCGCACCCTCCGATCGAAGCGGCGCCGGGTCAGTATGTGAAGGTCAAGGCCGGTAATCCGTCGAGCTTGCCGGGCATCTGAGTTTTCTCGACACACACCACAAAAAAAGATGCCTGCGGGCACAGGAGACATGCAATGAGCAAACTGGCTTATGTGACGGGCGGGATGGGCGGTATCGGGACGGCGATCTGCCGGCGTTTTCATGACATGGGCTATACCGTGATTGCCGGGTGTGGCCCGACCCGCGACTTCGACAAGTGGCTTGCCCAGCAGAAGTCCGAGGGCTATCAGTTTTACGCGTCGGTTGGCAATGTCTCCGACTGGGAGTCGACGGTTGCGGCCTTCAACAAGGTCAAGGCCGAGCATGGCAATCCTGACATTCTCGTGAACAACGCCGGCATCACCCGCGACGGTGTGTTTCGCAAGATGTCGCTCGACGACTGGAAGTCGGTCATCGATACCAATCTCAACAGTTTGTTCTGTGTGACCAAGCAGGTGATCGACGGCATGCTGGATAACGGTTTTGGCCGAATCATCAATATCTCCTCGATCAATGGCCAGAAAGGGCAGTTCGGCCAGACCAACTATTCGGCAGCCAAGGCCGGTATGCATGGCTTCACCATGGCGCTGGCCCAGGAAGTGGCCAGCAAGGGCGTGACGGTCAACACCGTCTCGCCGGGCTATATCGCGACCGACATGGTCATGGCGGTGCGTGAAGACGTTCGCGAAAAGATCATTCAGAGCATTCCGGTCAAGCGTCTGGGTCGCGCCGAGGAGATCGCCTCGATGTGCGGCTGGCTGAGCACGGACGAGGCAGGTTTTTCCACCGGTGCCGACTTTACGTGTAACGGTGGCCTGCATATGGGATGATTCCCAGTTAACGTCAAACCCGGAGACGCTGGATGGCTGCCCAAAGTCGACTGATCAAGAAATATCCGAACCGTCGTCTGTACGACACGCGGACCAGCTCCTACATCACGCTGTCCGATGTCAAGCAGCTGGTTCTGGACAACGAAGATTTCAAAGTCGTCGATGCCAAGAGCGAAGAGGATCTGACCCGCAGCATCCTGTTGCAGATCATTCTCGAGGAGGAGGCCGGTGGCGCGCCGCTTTTCTCGGCACCGATGCTCTCTCAGATCATCCGGTCGTATGGTGATGCGATGCAGGGGATGATGGGCGCCTATCTTGAGAAGACCATGCAGTCTTTCGTCGAGATCCAGAGCAAGTTCCAGGAGCAGTCGAAGGCCTTTTACGATGTCAAGGGATTGCCCTCGAACCCCGAGCTCTGGACCCAGTTCATGCAGGTCCAGACGCCGATGGTTCAGGGCATGATGAGCCATTACATCGAGCAGTCGAAGAACCTGTTCGTGCAGATGCAGGAACAGATGCAGCAACAGGCCCGGACAGTGTTTCCGGGTTTCCCGTTTCCGATCCCAACGGCTCAGAGCCCCAGACCTGAGCCGACAGGCGAAGGCCCTGGGCCCGGCGAGCGCAGCAAATAAGGTCGATCTTGCCTCCTGTCAGCATCAAACGCCCCAAGTTTTCAAAGCGGTTATCCCCCTCCTCGATCGACAAAGCCGACTCGCCACCGCGGGTCGGGTTCGTGTCGCTTGGTTGCCCCAAGGCGCTGGTCGACTCGGAACGCATCGTCACGCAACTGCGTGCCGAAGGCTATGTGATCTCGCCCACTTACCAGAAGTCGGATCTGGTGATCGTCAACACCTGCGGCTTCATCGATGAAGCGGTGCAGGAGTCGCTCGATGCGATCGGCGAGGCGCTGGCTGAAAATGGCAAAGTGATCGTCACCGGTTGTCTCGGGGCAAAGCCCGGCGAAGCCGGCGGCAATCTGGTGTCGCAAGTCCATCCGAGTGTGCTGGCCGTGACCGGCCCGCATGATCTCGAGGCGGTGATGGGGCATGTGCACACCCATCTGCCCCGCCCGCACGATCCCTTCACCGACCTGGTGCCCGAAGCCGGCATCAAGCTCACGCCCCGCCACTACGCCTATCTGAAGATTTCGGAGGGCTGTAATCATCGCTGCAGCTTCTGCATCATTCCCTCGATGCGCGGTGACCTGGTGAGCCGACCAATTGGCGAGGTGATGCGCGAGGCCCAGGCCCTGTTCAAGTCGGGCGCAAAAGAACTGCTGGTGATCTCGCAGGACACCAGTGCCTATGGCGTCGACATCCGGTATCGGACCGATTTTGTCGAGGGCCGACCGGTGCGTACCCGCATGACCGAGCTGTGCCGCGAGCTCGGCGAGCTGGCCCGCAGCCACGACGCCTGGGTGCGCCTGCATTATGTCTACCCCTATCCGCATGTCGACGAGATCCTGCCGCTGATGGCAGACGGCCTGATCCTGCCCTATCTGGATGTGCCGTTTCAGCATTCGCATCCGGAGGTGCTAAAGCGCATGAAACGTCCGGCAAGCGGCGAAAAAAACCTTGATCGCGTGCTCGGATGGCGGGCGGCGGTGCCGCAGCTCACCGTGCGCAGCACCTTCATCGCCGGGTTTCCGGGCGAGACCGACGACGAGTTCGAGCACCTGCTCGATTTTTTGCGCGAGGCACAGCTCGATCGGGTGGGCTGCTTTGCCTATTCGCCGGTGGAGGGTGCCGCGGCCAACGAGCTGCCGGGTGCAGTGCCCGACGCGCTGCGCGAAGAGCGACGCCGCCGTTTCATGGCGGTGCAGCAGGAGATCAGCCGTGCGCGCCTGGCACGCAAGGTGGGCAGTACGCAAAAGGTGATCATCGATTCGGTCGGCCCCAAAGGCGCGGTGGGGCGCTCCTCAGCCGATGCGCCGCAGATCGATGGTGTGGTGCAGATTGCGCCTCATGCCTCGCTCAAGGTCGGGCAGTTTGCGACCGTCCTGATTTCGGGCTCGGACGATCACGACCTTCAGGCGAGCGTAGTGGCGCCTGTCGTCTGATCTGAAAAGTAGTTCAGGATCGCGTCGAGCCCGCTGTGGTTCACTGCATGGTGAGTCTGGCTGTGGACGATCGGCTTGGCGCGGTAAGCCACCGACATCCCGGCGATCGACATCATCGCAAGGTCATTGGCGCCATCGCCCACCACGATCGCCTGAGCGGGTGTGATGCCCAGCATCGCGCAGGTCTGCTCGACCACGCGACGCTTGCCCTGGGCATTGATGATCGGCCCGACCAGCCGCCCGGTCAGTTTGCCGTCCCTGACCTCGAGCACGTTGGAGCGCGCCAGATCGAGGCCCAGTCGCTGCTTGATGCGCTCGGTAAAAAAGGTGAAGCCGCCTGAGACCACCAGCACGCGCAGGCCGGCGCGCTTCATTGCGTCGATCAGCTCCTTGGCGCCGGGCGACAGCCGTACCCGCTCGTCCCAGACCCGCTGCAGCGTGTCCTGCGGCAGGCCTTCGAGCAGTGCGACGCGTCGGCGAAGGCTCTCGTCGTAATCGGTGATCTCGCCGCGCATCGCCGCTTCGGTGATCGCTGCGACCTCGGCTTTGCGGCCGATGTAATCGGCGATCTCGTCGATGCATTCAATCGTGATCAGGGTCGAGTCCATGTCGAAGGCCGCCAGACCGAAGTCGCCCAGACGCAGGGCCGGGTTGACGATTTCGGCATCGACCTGAAGCGAGGCGGCCAGCCCATCGACCTGGTCGCCGGTCAAACTCACTGTGTCCCAGATCGCGAGGCAGGCGGTGCGGCGGTGCGGCGGCTTGCCGACCTCGCGCTCGAGCGCGGCCACGGCCGCATCGCTCAGGGTCGGATGCTGGATGACGAGTCGGGTCATGTCGTGAGTGCCTTCAGAATCTCGCGGATGCGCACGATGCGCTGGGCGGGCTCGGGTGTCTTGATGGTAAAGCGCAAGCGGTCGGGGCCGGCCAGCCGGGCATCCTTGCGGGTCTGGATGAGGCGGATGATGCGCTCGGGCGGAATCGGCGGGCTGGGCACGAACTGCAGCACGATGGTCTCGGCCGAGGCGTCGATGCGCGACACGCCGATGGGCAGCGACAGTATGCGCAGGCGGTGCGTGTCGATCAGGGCGCGGGCCGCATCCGGCAGCTTGCCGAAGCGGTCGACCAGTTCTTCCTGCATTGCTTCGAGCGCATCGAGACCGGCGCAGTTGGCCAGCCGCTTGTAGAGCGTCAGGCGCTCGTTGACATCGCCGCAATAGTCGGCGGGCAGCAGTGCCGGCACATGCAGATTGATCTCGGTCACCGCTTCAAGTGGCGCCGACAGATCGGGCTCTCGGCCGGCCTTGAGCGCCCGCACCGCATGGTTGAGCATCTCGGCATAGAGGCCGAATCCGACCTCCTGCATATCGCCCGATTGCGAGTCGCCGAGCACCTCGCCTGCACCCCGGATCTCGAGGTCGTGCATCGCCAGGAAAAAGCCCGAGCCGAGCTCTTCCATTGCCTGGATCGCCTCCAGACGCTTGGTGGCGTCTTTGGTGATTGCGCCTTCATCCGGGATCAGCAGATAGGCATAAGCCTGATGGTGGGATCGACCGACCCGCCCGCGCAGCTGGTGAAGCTGCGCCAGACCGAAGCGATCGGCGCGATGCATGATGATGGTGTTGGCGGTCGGCACGTCGATGCCGGTCTCGATGATGGTCGTGCAGAGCAGCACATTGGCGCGCTGGGCATGAAACTCGCGCATCACCCGCTCGAGCTCGCGCTCGTGCATCTGGCCGTGGGCCACCACGATGCGAGCCTCCGGCACGAGCTTTTCGAGCATCGCACGGCGGTTCTCGATGGTCTCGACCTCGTTGTGCAAAAAATAAGCCTGACCGCCGCGGCGCAGCTCGCGCAGCAGGGCCTCGCGGATTGCGCCGTCGGTTTCGCGCCGCACGAAGGTCTTGATTGCCAGTCGCTTTTGCGGCGCGGTGGCGATGACCGAGAAGTCGCGGATGCCCTCCAGGCTCATCGCGAGCGTGCGCGGAATGGGGGTGGCGGTCAGGGTCAGCACATCGACCTCGGCGCGCAGCGCCTTGAGCGCTTCTTTCTGGCGCACGCCGAATCGATGCTCCTCGTCGATGATGACCAGCCCGAGCCGCTTGAAGACGATGTCGCGGCTCAGCAGCTTGTGCGTGCCGATCACGATGTCGATGGTGCCATTGGCCATGCCGTCGAGCGCGGCCCGGATCTCCTTGGGCGAGCGAAACCGCGACAGCTCGGCGAGGCGCAGCGGCCAGTTCGAGAATCGGTCGGAGAAGGTCTCGAAATGCTGCTCGGCCAGCAGCGTGGTCGGACACAGGATCGCGACCTGCTTGCCGTCGGAGGCGGCGACGAAGGCCGCGCGCAGTGCCACCTCGGTCTTGCCGAAGCCGACATCGCCGCAGATCAGCCGGTCCATCGGGCGGCCGGAGATCAGGTCCTGGGTGACCGCATGGATGGCGGCGAGCTGGTCGGGTGTTTCGTCGAAACCGAAGCCTTCGGCAAAGGCCTCGTAGTCCTGGGCGTTGAAGCCGAAGGCATGGCCCTCGCGCGCGGCGCGCCGGGCATAGAGATTGAGCAGCTCGGCGGCGGTGTCGCGGGCGCGCTTGGCCGCACGCTGACGGGCCTTTTCCCACTGCCCCGACCCCAGTGCATGCAGAGGGGCTTCTTCGGGCGAGGCGCCTGAATAGCGGCCGATCAGGTGCAGTGCGGCCACCGGCACATAGAGCGTGGCATCGCTGGCATAAGCCAGGTGCAGGAATTCAGTGGGACCGTCGCCGAGGTCGAGGTTGACCAGGCCGCGATAGCGTCCGATGCCGTGCTGCGCATGCACCACCGGATCGCCGATCGAGAGCTCCGACAGGTCGCGGATGATCGCATCGACATCGGTGGTGGCCTGACCCTGGCGGCGTCCACCGCGTCGCTTGAAGGTGCCCGAAAAGAGCTCGGCCTCGGTGACCACCGCCACCGGCTGATCGCCTGCCAGCAGAAAGCCTTCGGACAGCGGGCCGATGCCCAGAGCGCGATGCAGCGCGCCGTCGGTAAAACCTCGCCAGTCGTCGATCTGCGGCAGGTCGATGCCGTGATCGGCCAGCAGCTGGCTGAGCGTTTCACGCCGGCCTGCCGACTCGGCGACCAGAAAGACCCGGGCATCGGTGGCATCGAGCCAGGCTTGCAGGCGCGACAGCGGCACATCGGCGCGCCGCTCGACCATCAGCGGCGGCAGCGCACGGGAATGGTTGCGCCGCGGGGAGGAGGCAGATTGGTGCTCGGATGTGTCGGCCGGTGCATCACCCTCGCGATGGTCGCGCAGGGCATAGCGGCCAAAGCGCCTGACCTCGATGAAGAGCGATTCGATGTCGATGAAGAGCTCATCGGGGCGCAGCAGCGGTCGCTGCGAGTCGTGGGCCAGAAAGTGATGGCGCTGCCCGGTCTCAAGCGCAAAGCGCCGCCCGGTGGCCTCGACATCGCCATGGGTGACCACGACGGTGTCGGCCGGCAGGTAATCGAAGAGCGTGGCGGTCGACTCGAAAAAGAGCGGCAGCCAGTATTCAATGCCGGCACTGGCGATGCCGTTGCCGACGTCACGATAGGGGCCGGCTTTGGACGGGTCGCCCTCGAAGCGCTCGCGCCAGCGGCCGCGAAATGCGGTGCGGGCAGAATCGTCGAGCGGAAACTCGCGCCCCGGCAGGATGCGCACCGAGTCGACCGGAAAAAGGCTGCGCTGCGAATCGGGGTCGAAGGCGCGGATCGATTCGATTTCGTCGTCGAACAGATCGAGGCGATAGGGCAGGGCCGAGCCCATCGGAAAGAGATCGATCAGGCCGCCGCGAACGCAGTATTCGCCGGGTCGCACAACCTGCGTCACATGCTCATAGCCGGCGGTGGTGAGTTGGCTGCGCAGGGCTGCTTCATCGAGTCGCTGTGACTTGGTGAAGGCAAAGGTGTGGCCGGCCACGAAGGCGGTCGGCGACAGTCGGTGCAAAGCGGTGGTGGCCGCGACGATCAGCAGGTCGACGCGGCATTGCTGCAGTTCGAATAGCGTCGACAGTCGCTCCGAGACCAGGTCCTGGTGCGGCGAAAAGGCATCGTAGGGCAGGGTTTCCCAGTCGGGCAGGGATTTGATGCGAAGGGTCGGCGCGAACCACCTAGTTTCTTCTTCGAGGCGCGCGGCATCGAGCGCCGAGGCGGTGATCACCATCAGCAGGCACGACTGCTCGGCATGGCGTGCGGCGAGCGCTGCCAGCAGCAGGGCGTCGCCGCTGCCGTGTGTGGCGGGCAGGGTAATGACCGCGCCTGCGCCTGGCTGCGGGATGCCTGCAGCAGGGTCGGTGACAGCCAAGGCTGGCGAAGGGCTCAAGCCGGGAGAGATGGAGTTCAAGCGAGGACCAGATCCAAACCTATAATTGTAGCTTTCGCCAATGACGCTCAGGCAGCCGACCGACGCCATGTCCGATTCTCCCTTCGACAGCGCGGCCGATACCGCCCTTCCAAGACACTTCGCAATCGTGCCGGCGGCCGGCGTTGGCATGCGACTTGGTGCCGATCGCCCCAAGCAATATCTCGATCTCGATGGCGCCACCATGCTCGAGCGCACGGTCCAGGCCCTGCTTGCCTGCCCCTGGATCGAGTGCCTGATGGTGGTCGTCTCACCGGACGATGACGTGGCGCGGGATCTGACCGGCCTGAAAGATGGCCGAATTCGGATTGTCGCGCGCGGCGGCGCGACCCGCCGTGCCAGTGTGCTCGGCGGGCTGCTCGAACTCGGTTTGCAACAGGGCGCCGGCGATCAGGACTGGGTCTGGGTGCATGACGCCGCCCGCCCGGGCGTCGACGCTGCATCACTGCATCGCCTGCATGCAGCGCTGGCCACCGAGCGTATCGGCGCGCTGCTGGCACTGCCAGTGGCCGACACCGTCAAGCGGGGTGGCAACCAGCGCGCCTTGCAGACCATCGATCGTGAGGGGCTATGGCTTGCGCAGACACCCCAGGTGTTTGGGCTCGGTCGGCTGCGCGAGGCGCTGGAGCGTCATCACAGCGTGACCGACGAGGCCTCGGCAATTGAGGCCAGTGGCCTCTCCCCGGCGCTGGTGGCCGGCAATCTGCGCAATTTCAAGGTGACCACGATGGATGACCTGCAGGCGATGCGAGCCTCGCTCGCGATGACACGCGAATTCGCCGGGCTTTCCTCGGCCGTGTCTCCAGCCGCCTCCCCAACGACTGAGGCGGGCGCCGCCGGCGCACGGTTTCGGATCGGACAAGGCTGGGACGTCCATGCGCTGGTGCCAGGGCGCGCGCTTTTGATCGGCGGCGTCACAGTGCCCTTCGATCGCGGTTTGCTCGGCCATTCGGATGCCGACGTGCTCCTGCATGCGATCACCGACGCGCTGCTCGGCGCGGCGGCGCTGGGCGACATCGGCCGGCATTTTCCGGATACCGACGCCCGATTTGCCGGTGCCGACAGCCGGGTTCTGTTGCGTGAGGCAGTTGCGCGGGTGAGGGCAGCCGGTTGGGTGCCGGGCAATGTCGACTGTACGGTCGTGGCTCAGGCGCCGAAGCTGTCCAGCCATATTCCCGCGATGGTAGCGGCCATCTCAGCTGATCTGGGTGTTGCGCCGTCGCAGGTCAATGTGAAGGCCAAAACTGCCGAAAAACTCGGCTTCGCAGGCCGTGGCGAAGGCATCGAGGCCCACGCCACGGTCCTGCTGGTGGCAGCGGCTTAGGCCAGATCGGACGCGAGCGAGGCGCGGCTCTCGTCGTTCAGCGGCGAAACGCTCGCCTGATAATTGGGATGATCGACGCCCATCGACAGCGACACGCCATATTTCAGTGCGGCTGCCATTTCTTCGGTCAGCTCCCAACGCAGGAAATGCACCGCCGAGGTCTTTTCCTCGTTTTCGCGCTCCAGGTCTTCGTCGGCGATCGGCCAGACTTTCGGTGAACCTTCGACCTGCAGCCACACGCGCTGCTCGACGCCCTTCAGGCGACCGAGCGAGGCGCGCCGGGTGGTCGCGTCTTCATACTCGATCAGCATGGTGGCCTTGAGGTTGCGGCCGTTGGGGATCAGCGGGTTGTAAGACTCGAGCTCATGGGCGATGCCCTCTTCCTCGAAGATCTTCTCGATGCGCAGCATCTCCTGGACCTGGTAACGCACCGTCAGCTCGTCTTCAAAGAGCAGGGTGACGTGGTCGCCCAGTGCAATGCTGCGGCGCTTCTTGTGGGCGATGACGCTGCGGCGGAATTCGGGGCGAGCCTTGGCATAGGCCTCGAGCGTCATGAGTGATTCGCGGGCGATGGCGGGCATGGTGACTCCTGTCATGGTCGTGGCGGGGTGGTGAGGTGTTTTCGATCAGGGGTTGTGCGATCAGGATTCAGTCGGGCAGACCGTAGGCCATTCTGAGAAGGGTGAGCGGATGGGCGACCTTGCCGTCGGCCTTGCCCTGCATCCCCTGCTCGATGTGGTGGCCCGCCAGCTGGCAGTCGGAGGCCACCCAGTCGGGTTCGCCATCCGGATGCTCGGCCATCTGCCGGAACACCGGGCGGCCGATCTTCATGGCGGTTTCGTGGAATTCCTTTTTGACGCCCCAGGTGCCGGCATGACCCGAGCAGCGCTCCACGGTGTTGACCGAGGTCTGCGGAATCATCGAGAGCAGCTCGCGGGTCTTTTGGCCGACGTTCTGGACTCGCAGATGGCAGGCAACATGATAGGAGACCTTGCCCAGCGGACCGGTGAAATCGGTCTCG
This sequence comes from Burkholderiales bacterium, assembly GCA_947487165.1. Lineage (GTDB taxonomy): Bacteria > Pseudomonadota > Gammaproteobacteria > Burkholderiales > Burkholderiaceae_E > UBA4615. Next base: position 55,253 of record CANKWX010000003.1, on the reverse strand, counting down.
AGCAGGCCGTCCTTGTTGCGGGCGACCAGGTATTCGAAGGGATCAAACATCGCGCCGCGAACCGCCTGGACATCGATGTCTTCCGGGAACATCAGCGGCAGTTCCTGTTTGAACATCAGCCCACAAGACGGGATCGGCGCCAGGATGGCGTAACCCTCACGGGCCAGTGCCGCCAGCTTCGGGATGTTCTTGTCCTTGAGCTGTGCCACGCCGTCGAGGTCACCGAGCTCGAGCTTGGGCATGCCACAGCAGGCCTCCTTCTGAACCAGGACAAAGGGAATCCGGTTGTGCTCGAGCACTTTGATCAGGTCATGTCCGATGCCGGGCTCGTTGTAATTGACATAGCAGGTGGCAAAGACCGCCACTTTGCCGGGCGTCTTGGCGCCGTTGCGCACCGGATGCGCGGTCGATGCCCGGGCGGTCTTGCTGAACTGCTTCGAGGTGAACTCGGGCAGCCAGGCGTCCTTGTGGATGCCGATCTGGCTGTCGAGCATTGAGCGCACCGCAGGTGAATGCGCCAGTGCATTCACCGCGCTGACCACCACCGGTATGCCGGCGAGTTTGCCGTTGCGATCGGTCGAGGCGAGCGAGGTGTCGCGAAACTTGGTGGGCGTGCCTTCCTTAAACTGGATCGCCTTGGCGCGAAGCATCAGATGCGGAAAGTCGAGGTTCCAGGGATGGGGCGGCACATAGGGGCACTTCGTCATGTAGCAGACGTCGCACAGATAGCACTGGTCGACGACCTTCCAGTAGTCGTCGCGATCGACGCCGTCGACTTCCATGGTCTTGCTCTCGTCGACCAGGTCGAAGAGCGTCGGAAAGGCGTTGCACAGGCTCACGCAGCGGCGGCAGCCGTGGCAGATGTCAAACACCCGCTCCATTTCGTCGAGGGCGGCGTCGCGGTCGAAGAATGCCGGATTGCGCCAGTCGATCGGATGGCGGGTGGGCGCTTCGAGAGATCCTTCACGTACGGTCATGGCGGCAGTCGGTGAGATGGTTGTGAAGAAGGGAACTGGATGACAAGGGGACACTCTGAATAAAAAGGGGAGCTCGGAAGCTCCCCCCATCGACCTGCGCCGGCCGGTTGAATCCGGCCTGGCGCGGTGCGGTCTCAGGCGGCGAGTGTTTCGAGCGCCTTGGCGAACTTGTTGGCGTGCGAACGCTCGGCCTTGGCCAGCGTCTCAAACCAGTCGGCGATCTCATCGAAGCCTTCGTCGCGAGCGGTCTTGGCCATGCCCGGGTACATGTCGGTGTACTCGTGGGTCTCGCCGGCGACAGCCGCCTTCAGGTTGTTCGATGACGAGCCGATCGGCATGTCGGTCGCCGGATCGCCCACTTCGGCCAGATAGTCGAGGTGGCCGTGTGCATGGCCGGTCTCGCCTTCGGCGGTCGAGCGGAACAGGGTTGCGACTTCGGTCTGGCCTTCGACGTCAGCCTTGTTTGCGAAGTAGAGGTAACGGCGGTTAGCCTGGCTCTCGCCCGCGAAAGCGGCCTTGAGGTTGTCATGGGTCTTGGTGCCATTGAGTTTGGGCATCGTGATCTCCGGATAGGGGACTGGCAACGCGGGGTGCGCGCAAGGTGATCGCTGGAAGCAGCGAACTCGCGAATTCTATCGATCGCAGATGACAGCATCCAATTGAACGTCAATATACTGACGATATGTTCAGTCTATCGACCTGCCCGTTCGGATCGATTCGCTCTAGCTGCCGACCGTTGCTTCCCGTCGTGATCGGGCCTCGTCGGACGCCGATGGGGACGCGTCTTCGAGCCTGACGCGGGCAAGCAGACCGCCGTCCGACGGCAGTTCCAGCCGAAGGTCACCGCTGTATCGGCGTGACAGTCGAACGACGATCGACAGGCCCAGGCCCGAGCCGCCGTGGCGGTGTCGTTCGGCATCGAGACGCGTAAAGGGCCTAATCAGGCGCTCCAGCTGATCGGCAGGCACTCCGGGGCCATGGTCTCTGACCGTGAGTTCGATGCCGTTGGCGCGTCTTTGGGCAGCAAGCTCGACACGGGTTGAGCCGGTCGCATCCTTGCCGTAGCGATGGGCGTTCTCGACCAGATTCGACAATATCCGGGTGAGAACCGTCGGGCTGCCCCGCCAGTTCAGAGAAGGATCGACCGCCACGGTGACGATCAGATCGTCGGCATCCGGGCCATGCCGATAGGCGTCCAGGACCGAATCGACGATATGCAGCACACCGATGTCGAGCGCCGGCTCGCTATCGTAGGGCCGGGCAAACTCCACGAACTGCCGGACGATCGCGTCGATACGGTCGATTTCTTCGGCCATCGAATCGCGGGTGGTCGGGTCGGCTGAGGACATTTCGATCTCGAGTCGCAGCCGTGTGAGCGGTGTGCGGATGTCGTGCGAAATGCCGGCCAGCGCCTCGGCCCGATCGGCATCGAGGGCGGCCAGTTCGGCGGCCATGGCATTGAAGCGGCGGTTGATCAGGGCCAGTTCGGTCGGCCCGTTATCCCCCAGCGTGGGGGGTGTTTCGCCTCTTGAGACCCGATCGATCGCACCTGCCAGGCTCGCGAGTGGACGGTTGATCACCCGACTGATCGCCAGGGACGCTGCCAGAGCCAGCCCGAGCGCGATGCCGAACCAGCCGAGCCAGTTGCGATTGGCCTGCCGTGCGAGACGTTCGGGGTCGAGCAACATCCAGTAGGGGTCGTCCTGCATCTCGAAGCGGATCCAGAGGCCGTCGACGCCGTTGACCCGACCGGCGAGTCGGGTCTCGTCACCGAGCAGCTCAAGCAGTTTCGCCTCCATCAGGCCTCCGAATTCAGGATCAGGCCAGGCCGCGATGCGGTCCTTGTAGTCGGCCGGACGGATACGGATGTTCTCGGCAGTGCTCAGCGCGTTGAGCAATTCGAGCCGCTGCGCGCCTTGCGTATTGGTCAGACCGGCGCGGGTCACGTTGACCACCGCGGCGATCTCCCAGGCGAAGCGCTCGGCCCGGGGCTGCACTTCGGCGGCCCGAAAGACCTGCAGCCACGCCAGCAGACTGGCCACGACCACCAGTGCGATCAGTACGAAGGTCCGCCAGAAGAGCGACAGCCTCACCGCGCGGATCAGTCGGGTACGAACACGTAGCCCACGCCCCAGACCGTCTGGATGTAGCGCGGGTTGGTCGGGTCGGCTTCGATCAGCTTGCGCAGTCGCGAGATCTGCACATCGAGGCTGCGGTCGAAGGCGCCATATTCGCGCCCGCGCGCCAGCACCATCAGTTTGTCGCGGTTGAGCGGCTGACGGGGGTGGCGTGCAAACACCTTGAGCACCGAGTATTCGCCGGTCGTCAGCGGCACCGCCTGGCCATCACGGCTGAGCGAGCGCAGTGCCGGATCGAACACGAAGGGGCCAAAGCGCACTTCACCGATATCGGTCGCCGGCGCGCCGGGCGATTCGGGCCCGGGCTGGCGGCGCAGCACGGCATTGATGCGGGCGAGCAACTCGCGGGGGTTGAAGGGTTTTGGCAGATAGTCGTCTGCGCCCATCTCCAGGCCGACGATGCGATCGACATCGTCACCCTTGGCGGTCAGGATGATGACCGGCGTGCGAACGTTGGCGCCCCTCAGCCTGCGCATGATCGACAGACCGTCTTCGCCGGGCAGCATCAGGTCGAGGATGATCAGATCCCAGGTTTCGCGTTGAAGCAGGCGATTCAGGCTGGCGCCGTCGACTGCCAGACCGACTTCAAACTGCTGGGCAGTGAGATAGCGGTTGAGCAGGTCGCGCAGTTTGGGGTCATCATCGACGACCAGCAGTCGCTTGGGGGCTTGGTTCATCGGCACCGATTGCAAATGGACGGTCGGTGATCATAACGCCGAGTGATCTCTGGCCTAAACCGATGTCTGGCCTAAACTATTGCGATGTCCGAATCCTGCGCAGGCCCGCGAGAGCGCGCCATGGCCATGACAGTGCTTGCGATCGATACCACTGCCGGGCAGTGCTCGGTGGCGCTGCTGGGCCCGAACGTCTGTGCGATGCGCATCGAGCCCATGATTCAAGGACATTCGCGGGCTGTCCTGCCGATGGTCGACGCTGTGCTCGCCGAGTCGGGGATCGCCATCGGCGCCATTGATGTGATCGGTTTTGGCAGCGGGCCAGGGTCGTTCACCGGTTTGCGGGTTGCTTGCGGCGTCGCCCAAGGCCTGGGCTTCGGCTGGGATCGCCCGCTGGTGGCGGTCGATGCGATGCGTACGCTCGCGCTTCAGGCCGCACAGTCGGCGGTTGACGCAGGGCAGTCGCCCGACTGGTTGATGGTGGCGCTCGATGTCCGGATGGGCGAGACCTGTCATGCGGTCTTCCGACATGTCGATCTTGCCGGCGAAGACGCCTGGCCTGAACCGGTGGCAGGGCCTGTCATCGGATCGCCCGCGCAGGCGCTCACGGTGTTCGACGCGTTCTGCGGCGATCGGGCATGGCTTGCGGGTGACGGTTTTCAGACCTATCCGGCGCTCGCTGCCTGGGCGCAGCAGTCAGGCGATCTGCGTCAGCGCCCTGGCGCTGCGGTTCAGCCCGATGCTTGCGCGGTGGCGCGTCTGGCCGCGCTCGGGTGGCGGCTGGGGCGCGGTATCGATGCCGCGCTTGCCGCGCCCGACTACCTGCGCGACAAGGTCGCCCTCGATGTCACCGAGCAGGCGGCGCTGCGGGCGACCATGAAAGCGGCCCGCGATGCCGGTCAGATCCGATGAGCGCCTCGCTGCGGCCCCGGCCCGATGCTCCGCTCTGGGAGGTTCGTCCGATGCAGGCATCGGACCTCGCGTCGGTGGCCCGAATCGAAGCCCGCATCTTCGCGTTTCCCTGGACGGTCGGGAATTTTTCCGATTCTCTGGCCGCCGGCTACGATGCCTGGGTCTTTGAGGAGCGCAGCGGTGAGGTGCTCGGCTACGCGATCCTGATGTGGTTGCCTGATGAGGTGCACCTGCTCAATCTCAGCGTGGATGAGCCGGTACAGGGCAGAGGGCTTGGAGAAGCCTGGTTGCGCTGGCTGCTCGACAGCGTGGCAAAGCGCGGTGCCCGCTCGATGCTGCTCGAGTGCAGACCCTCCAACACCCTCGGACTGCGTCTTTACGAGCGGACCGGGTTTGCCCGGATCGGCTTGCGCCGCCGCTACTACCCCGCGCCGGGCGGCACGCGTGAGGATGCCATCGTGATGGTCCGACGGCTCGGTGAGGCCGGCCCGGTCGATGAAGTCGGGCTGTCTCATGGATAAGCGCCAGCGTGAGGCCTGGCGTGCACTCTCGCTCGGGCCGGTCTGGGAGCGTCGGCAGGGGGGCGCTGCCAACGCGCCGGCCGACGTCGTCGTGATCGAGCCAGTCGACGTCACCGTAAGCTTGGCCGGCGCACCACCGAGCTGGCCAGGCCTGCAGCGGGCAATCGCTGGGTGCACCGCCTGCCCCCGTTCATTGTCCCGCTCGGCGCCAGTATTTGGCAGCGGGCACCAGGAATCAGTCTGGATGGTGGTTGCCGATCAGCCGGACGCGGCCGACGATGCCTCGGGCAAGCCTTGCAGCGGCGCAGCTGGCCAGCTCCTCGAGCAGATGCTCAATGCCGTAGGCGCGAGCCGCGCGCGCGATGTCTTTATCACCCAGTCGCTGAAATGTCGCGCCGCTGACGATCGCAGGCCCCAGCCCGATGAAGTTGCCCTGTGCGCCGGCCATCTGCGACATCAGATCGAACTGGTCAGGCCTTCGCTCATCCTCGCACTCGGCAATGCGGCGGCACAGTCCCTGCTCGAGGTCGGGACAGCCGATCGCGATTTGCGCGGGCGTGTTCACGTCTGGCAGCGCGGCTCGCTGCAGATTCCGGTGGTGGTGACGCTTGACCCGCTCGAGCTGCTGCGGCGGCCGCAGGAAAAAGCTCAGGCCTGGTCAGACTTGCGACTTGCCCGGCGCACGATCGACAGCGGGGCGTCTCGCGGTCAGCCAGTCTGAGACGATCGCTGCGGTTTTATTGTCTGTGTCTCAGTGCGACGAGTGACCGATTTCGGCAATCGAGTCGCGTTCGGCCTGATTGCGCTTGTGCCGGCGGATCACCAGCAGCATGGCGACCGCGACCGCGCTGCCGAACAGCGTGATCACGGTATTGATGTGCCAGTTGAAATTGATCATCAGCGCATACAGCCCGAGCATCAGCAGGACCGCAAGATTTTCGTTGAAGTTCTGAACCGCGATCGAGTGACCGGCGCTCATCAGCACATGGCCGCGATGCTGCAGCAGCGCGTTCATCGGCACGACGAAAAAGCCGGCCATCGCGCCGATCAGCACCAGCAGTGGATAGGCGACCGACAGCTCATGAACCAGCGTCATGAGCGGCACCAGCACCCCCATCGCCACGCCGAAAGGGAGCACGCGCAGTGATCCGCGCAACGGAATGAACCGTGCCGCGACCACCGCGCCGATCGCCACACCGATAGCGACCACGCCCTGCAGGATGGCCGCCTTCGAGAGCGGCATGCCGAGCTGGACCTCTGCCCATTTCAGCACGATGAACTGCAGCGTGGCGCCCGCTCCCCAGAACATGGTGGTCACCGCCATCGAGATCTGCCCCAGCTTGTCGCGCCAGAGCAAGCCCAGGCATTTTCCAAAGTCGGCGATCAGCCGCAGCGGGTTGGTCTGCTGACGCGGATAGCGTGCGCCGGTGTCGGGAATCCGGAAGTTGAAGAGTGCCGCCAGTGCATAAACCGCCGCAATCACGGCGATTGCGGATTCGGCCGGCGTGTCGATGCCGGTATTGATGTAAGGCAGGTCCAGAGCGAGCAGTCCGCCGGAAACCCGGGGGCTGATCAGCACGCCGCCGAGCACCGTGCCCAGGATGATTGAACCCACCGTCGTGCCTTCGATCCAGCCGTTGGCCGCGACCAGTTTTTCGGGTGGCAGCAGTTCGGTCAGGATGCCGTATTTGGCGGGTGAGTAGGCAGCCGCGCCCAGGCCCACCACCGCATAGGCCAGCAGAGGATGGACCGAGGCAAACATCATTGCGCAGCCGATCACCTTGATCGAATTGGTGATCAGCATCACCCGGCCCTTGGGCATCGAGTCGGCAAACGACCCGACGAAGGGCGCGAGCATCACATAGGAGATCGTGAAGAAGAGCTTGAGCAGCGGCTTCATCCAGTCAGGCGCATGCATCTCGATCAGCAGCGCGATGGCAGCGATCAACAATGCATTGTCTGCGAGCGACGAAAAGAACTGCGCCGCCATGATGGTGTAGAAGCCGCGCTTCATCGGATCGCCTGAGCTATGGTCGCGCGGTTTATACCATGAAGCCTCGGCGCGGGCGGTTCGAAGGTCGATGGGATTCGGGCGCTATAGTTGAGAGATGCCTCGTCCCATCGCCGCCCGCATCTCGATTGCTGCACTTGCACACAACCTGGGCGTGGCCCGCAGCCTGAGCGGCAGTGCGCGGATCTGGGCGGTCGTCAAGGCCGGAGCTTACGGGCACGGCATGGTGGCGGCGGTTCGCGGCTTGCGTCAGGCCGATGGTCTGGCGCTGCTCGATTTCGACAGTGCCGCGCTCGCACGAGAGCTCGGCTGGCAAGGGCCGATCCTGATGCTCGAAGGCGCCTTTGAAGCGACCGATCTCGAGACCGCCTGCGCACTTGATCTGTCCCTGGTCGTGCACGACCGGTCGCAGGTCGCCTGGTTCGGCAATCATCGCGGGTCGCCGATCGCGGTATGGCTCAAAGTCAACAGCGGCATGAACCGGCTTGGGGTGCGTCCTGACGAGGTCGTCGAACTGCATGGCCGGCTGTCGGCCTTCCCGGGCGTGTCAGGGGTGTCGCTGATGACCCACTTTGCCGATGCCGATCTGCCTGATGGCACGGCACGGGCGCATGCGCGATTCGACGCTGCGGCCGGCGGATTGAGCGGTGATCGTTCGCTCGCCAATTCGGCGGCCTTGGGTTTGCATCCCGAGACCCATGCAGACTGGGTTCGACCCGGCATCATGCTTTACGGCGCTTCGCCTTTCGACGATCGCAGTGCAGCGTCGATCGGGCTGCGTCCGGCGATGAGCTTCGAGTCCCGGCTGATCGCCATCCAGAATCTGGTGCGGGGCGACACGGTGGGTTACGGGTCGACCTTCATGGCGCCCGGCGCGATGCGGGTCGGCGTGGTGGCCTGCGGCTATGCCGACGGTTATCCGCGCCGCGCGCCATCGACCACGCCGGTGATCGTCGATGGTGTCCGGACCCATCTGGTCGGGCGGGTGTCGATGGATATGCTGACCGTCGATCTCACTGCGGTGCCATCGGCCGTCATCGGCTCGCCGGTGCAGCTCTGGGGGCCCTTGCTGCCGGTCGACGAGGTGGCCGGGCATTGCGGCACGATCGGCTACGAGTTGCTGTGCGCGGTCGCGGCCCGGGTGCCGCGGATCGTGCAAGACTGAGCCGTTTCCTCTCCGACAATTTTTCTTTCTGACAACGGACGCCTCATGGCCAAGGTTCGCAGTCATCATGTCTGCAGCGAATGTGGCGGTACCTCGCCGCGCTGGGCCGGCCAGTGCCCGCACTGCAGCGCCTGGAATACCTTGCAGGAGGCGATGATCGAGGCGGCTCGCGCGCCAGTGCCCGGCAACCGCTTTGCGCCGCTTGCGGCCAGCGCCGGCGTGCAGTGGCTCGACACGGTCGTCGCTGCCGAGGTGCCGCGCCATCCCACCGGCACCGACGAATTCGATCGCGTGCTCGGCGGCGGTCTGGTGCCGGGTTCGGTGGTCCTGATCGGCGGTGATCCCGGTATCGGCAAATCGACGCTGCTGCTGCAGGCGCTGGCGCATCTGTCGCAGCATCTGCCGGTGCTCTATGTCAGCGGCGAGGAATCGGCAGCGCAGGTGGCCCTGCGTGCCAGGCGGCTCGGGCTCGATGGCAGCCGGGTGCCGCTGCTGCCCGAGATCAGCCTTGAGCGCATCGTCGCCGCCATCGAGTCCTCGGCGCCGAAAGTGGTGGTGATTGATTCGATCCAGACGGTCTGCACCGATCAGCTCAGCTCGGCACCGGGCTCGGTTGCACAGGTGCGCGATTGCGCCGCGCAGCTCACCCGGCTGGCCAAGCAGTCGGACACCATCATCGTGATGATCGGCCATGTCACCAAGGAAGGCACGCTTGCCGGCCCGAGGGTGCTCGAGCACATGGTCGACACCGTGCTCTATTTTGAAGGCGATACCCATTCGTCGTTCCGACTGGTTCGCGCCTTCAAGAATCGCTTCGGAGCGGTCAACGAACTTGGCGTCTTTGCGATGACCGATCGCGGACTGCGGGGCGTGTCCAACCCGTCGGCGCTCTTTTTGTCGCAGCACGAGAATCAGGTGGCCGGCTCCTGCGTGCTGGCCACACAGGAAGGCTCGCGCCCGCTGCTGGTCGAGGTGCAGGCGCTGGTCGATACCGCGCATGTCCCGAATCCCAGGCGGCTGTCGGTCGGGCTTGAGCCGGCACGGCTCGCCATGCTGCTGGCGGTGCTGCACCGACATGCCGGTATCGCCTGCTTCGATCAGGATGTGTTCGTCAATGCGGTCGGTGGTGTTCGCATCGGCGAGCCGGCGGCCGACCTGGCAGTGCTGTTCGCAATCGTTTCATCGCTGCGCAACCGGCCCCTGCCACGCGGGTTGGCGGTCTTCGGTGAAGTCGGGCTGGCCGGTGAGATCCGTCCGTCGCCGCGCGGCCAGGAGCGTCTTCGCGAAGCCGCAAAGCTCGGCTTTTCGAGGGTGATCGCGCCCAAGGCCAATGCGCCGAAGAAGGCCTTCGAGGGCCTGGAGGTGGTGGCGGTCGAGCGCATCGATGCTGCACTGGCGGCGGCCTGGCAAGGGTAAGGCGGCGTCGTGCGAACGACGCGCACGCGCCTCAGGCCTGAACAGGCACGCTCCTGAGGCAATGGTCTGCGGCTGCCAGGCCGCTCCTGACCGCCGATTCGATGGTTGCCGGATATGCGTGCCAGACCCAGTCCCCGGCCAGAAAAATCCCGGGGCAGTGCGGCGCGAGCGAGTCGGCGTCGATGCGCGGGCGCCCCGGACTGCATCGAATCGTGGCGCGTTTGTCGACAATCGCACGCGCATGCTCCGGCAGCGGGCAGCCGAGTTGCGCGGCCACCTGTGCGGCCACTGCCTGCGCAAGTGGCCCGACTTGCGTGTCGGCGCGACCTGCCGCGCTCACGACCACGCCGGCAAGGCTGCGTACCGGCCCCTCGTGCGGCGCGGTGCGGGCAAACAGCCACTGACCGTGCTGACCGGTGGCGATGTCCTCATCGAGCATCGTGATCGCCGGCAGCCGCAGCGGCGATCCCCAGCCCAGCCAGACGGTTGCGATCGGCTCGTACTCGAAGGCCTCCAGAGGCGCCCGCTGAGCGTCCGCCAGCGTCTGATCGAGCAGGCGTGCCGCCTGGTAGGGCTGAACCGCAAGGATCACCCGCGAGGCCGACAAGGCCCCGGCATCGGTATCGACCAGCCAATCGCCTTGCAAGCCCGGGCGCACCGTGCGACCTACGCACCGCATCCGCACCTGCACACCCCGCTCCTGCAGCCACGAGAGCGCCGGGTTCGGCAGGATGTCGCTGAGCGTGCCGTGCGGCATCAGAAAATCGGCAGCGCCCGCGTCGCCCAGCAGCGCATCCTCGAGCACCCGCGCGAAGGTGCGCGCGCAGGCCTCATCGGGTGGTGTGTTGAGTGCGCCGATGCAAAGCGGCGCCCAGATGCGGGTGATCAGCCTTGCCGGCTGACCCTGCCTGGCCAGCCACTGCGAGACTGTCATGTCGGCCGGACAGGCCGCCGGACCCTCGCGCTTCAGTCGCCCCATCAGCCTGATCATCGACCATCGATGCGACCAGGGCAGTCCGCGGGCGGTGATCAGGCCGATGGCCAGGTTCAGGAGATGAAAGGGCGCCGGCAGCGTCGCGGCTTGCAGGCGAAAGCCTCCTGGGCCGATCAGGTTCATCGGTACTCGGGCCATGACTTGCGCCGGGTCGACGCCAATCCGGCGCATCAGGGCCAGGGTGTCGCGATAAGCGCCGATTAGCAGGTGCTGGCCGTTATCGACCTCGACCGGGCTGCCATCGAAGGACAGCGTCAACGCCCGTGCCCGGCCCCCGGCTTGCGGCGCGGCCTCGATGACGATCACGGACTCGCCTGCGTCGACCAGCGCAACCGCTGCCGCCAGTCCGGCCCAGCCGGCACCGATCACGATGACCGGCGATCGGCCGTGGTTCATGAGACTGGCGCAGACCTGGGCACTGACAGTTTCGGCGGGCGCCCGCTCACCCAGGTGCGCCAGGCCAGCAAGAGTTTACGGATCGGCGTGAGCGAGGTTCGCCGGTCGAGTACCAGAAAGCCGTCGCGCTCGATTTCGTCGAGCAGGGTCGAATAGATGGCCGACATGATCAGCCCGGGACGCTGACTGCGCCGGTCGGACTCGGGTAGCAGCGCATAGGCCTCGCGATAGCAGTCGCGCGCGCGCGCCGCCTGGAAACGCATCAGCTCGACAAACTGCGGACTATGGCGGGTTGCAAGGATGTCGGCTGCGGTCAGGCCAAAGCGCTGCAGGTCCTCGATCGGCAGGTAGATGCGACCCTTTCGGGCGTCTTCGCCGACATCGCGAATAATGTTGGTGAGCTGAAAGGCAAGCCCCAGGGTGTCGGCATAGCGAAGCGTCTGCGGATCGCTCCGCCCGAAGATGCCGCTGGCCATTTCGCCGACCACGCCGGCCGCGCGCCGGCAGTAAAGCCGCAGGCCGGTGTAGTCGAGGTAGCGGTTCTGCTCGAGATCCATGCGCATGCCATCAATGACTTCGATCAGCCGCGACCGCGTGATGTCGTAGGAGCCGAGATGCGCGGCCAGCGCCAGAGTGACCGGGTGCTGCGGCGTGCCGCCATAGAGGCGGTCGACTTCGCCCACCCACCAGTCGAGCTTCACGCGGGCAACCCCGGGATCGCTGGTCTCATCGACCACATCGTCGACTTCGCGGCAGAAGGCATAAAGCGCGGTGATCGCGCGCCGGCGCTCGGGCGGCAGAAACAGGAAGCTGTAGTAGAAGCTCGAGCCGCTGCGCGCGGCCTTGTCCTGGCAGTACTCGTCCGGCGTCATCGGTGAGGGTGAGTCGAAAAGGGAAGGGGGGCTGGTAAGGGTCGAAGCGCGAGTTTGACGATGGCAAGTGCGAGGGGCAGCGCATCTGTGCGCTCGAGTGCCGGTCGACTGGCAAAGGGATCATGCCCGCCTGCTGCGAGCTTGAGCAAAATGCGTTGCCCGCCCGCCACGATCGCGCGCAATTCCCACCCGAGCCGCCCGCCGGTGCGCGCTGCCAGCGGGGCGCCGCCGGCGAGCATCGCCTGAGCGCGCTGCGCCTCGTGTGCGATGCAGTCACGCAGTGCCTGTCCCGCCTGATGCCGGTTGGCGGCCAGATCGATATCGGCTTCGGTAAGGCCGTGGACTGCCAGCGATTCAAGCGGCAAGTAGAGACGGCCCCGGCGCCAGTCGATGGCGGCATCCTGCAGAAAATTGATCAGCTGTAGCGCGCTGCAGATCTGATCCGACAGGACACGGTTCTCATCGGTGAGTTGTCCGGACAGCTCGAGGATCAGTTGGCCGACCGGATCGGCCGATCGCCGGCAGTAATCGAGCAGGGTGGCGACATCAGCGTAGCGGTGTGTTGCAACATCCTGTTTGAAGGCCGACAGCAGTGCCTCGAAACGACTCCAGTCGAGGTGGTGGGCGGCGACATGCGGCACTAATCCGGCGACCCAGGTCGATCGCGGCGTAGCGCCTGCACGGGCAAGCTGGATATCGGCCTCAAGTGCAGCCAGCGCGGTGAGCCGTGCTTCGTTGCTTGCGTCGCCTTCGTCGGCGATGTCGTCGGCGTGGCGGGCGAAGCGGTAGATCGCAATAACGGCCGGGCGCAGTCGAGCCGGCATCAACCAGGATGCGACCGGGAAGTTTTCGTAGTGTTCGACGCCGTGCAGGGGAGAGGCCACGCCGGATTGTAGGCGGTCGGCCTGAAGGCTTACGTGACAGGCTTTGCTGCAGGCAGGCGAGACTTGAGCATATTGACTTGCTGCGCTGCCGCATCTACTATAACTGACGCGTCAGTTATTTATTTGGCGGCTCTTTCCCGGGATCCTTGATGCGCTTGACTCTGTTGCCGGCGGCGGTCGCCGCGCTTTTCTTGCTGGTAGCTTGCAAGGGTAAGGAGCCTGAGGCGAAAGTCGAGCCGCCCCGTCCGGTGCGATCAGTGGTGGCGAAGGTCTCGGCCAGTGCAGGCGTGCTCAGCTTGCCAGGAGAAATTCGTCCCCGTATCGAGTCGCGACTCGGCTTTCGGGTCGGCGGCAAGCTTTTGCAGCGCAATGTCTCGGTGGGCGACCGCGTCGTGCCTGGGCAGGTGCTTGCCAGGCTCGATCCGACCGATCTCGCACCGGCGCTCCAGGCGCAGCAGGCGCAACTTGAATCGGCTCGCACCGACCGCGATCTGGCCGCTGTCGAGCTTGACCGCCTGCGAAGCCTCAAGAATCAGAACTACATCAGCCAGGGCTCGCTCGATCGCCAGCAGGCCACCTTTGACTCGGCGGTTTCACGCTTGACTGCGGCGCAGGCCCAGTTGCGCCAGGCGCGCAATGCCATCGACTTTCAGGTCATGCGCGCCGATGCAACTGGTGTGGTCACCGCAGTCGAGGCCGAAGTCGGACAGGTGGTCACCGCCGGCCAGCCGGTCATCCGCATCGCGCAAACCGCGGAGCGCGAGGTCGCGGTCAATATTCCCGAAGCCGATCTCGATGGCGTGCGTCGCGTCAAAGCCTGGTCGGTGCTGGTCCCGGCGCTCGGCGATCGGGTAATCGCCGCAAAGATTCGCGAACTCTCGCCGATTGCCGATCCGGCGTCGCGGACCTACGCCGCGCGCCTGACCCTGAGCGGCAATCTCGACGGCATCGCGCTCGGCATGACCGCGCTGGTGCAGTCGACCGGCCAGACCGGCCCGTCATTCATCGTGCTGCCGATGTCGGCGCTCTATTCGCGCGATGGCAAGACGCTGGTCTGGCGAGTCGATATGGGCAAACGCACGGTCGAGCCGGTTGAGGTCAAGACCGCGGGTCTGCTTGATGATTCGGTACGGATCGCCAGTGGCATCAACCCCGGCGATCGTATCGTCACCGCCGGCGCCAATCTGCTGTTGGCCGGACAGCCGGTTCGCCTGCTCGACGAACCGGTGCCCCAGGCCGGTGGAGCGGCGCGGTGAGGCCGTCTGTTGACGAGAAAAACGATCAGGACGCCAGCGACGCCACGCCTGCGCTGTCGGGCCGCTTCAATGTCTCGGCCGCTGCCATCCGTCATCCCCAGCTCACGATTTTCTTTCTGATTGCGATTGCGATTGCCGGCGCCATGGCCTTTTTCGGCCTCGGGCAGCGTGAAGACCCCGATTTCGTCTTTCGCGCCATGGTGGTGCGCACCCTCTGGCCAGGGGCCACCGCCGAGCAGGTCGACACGCAGGTGACCGACCGTATCGAGAAAAAGCTGCAGGAAACGCCCTATTTCAAATGGACTCGCAGCTATTCCAAACCCGGCGAGTCGCTGATCGTCATTGAACTGCTCGATACCGCGCCGCCTAAGGAAGTGCCGCAGATCTGGTACCAGGTGCGAAAAAAGGTCGGCGATATCCGTGGACAGCTGCCGGCCGAAGCAGTCGGGCCATTCTTCAATGATGAGTTCGGCGATGTCTTCGGAACAATCTTTGCCTTCACCGGCGATGGCTTTTCGATGGCCGAGCTGCGAGACACCGTCGAGTCGGTACGTCAGTCCTTGTTGCGGCTGCCCGATGTGGCCAAGGTCGAGCTGATCGGCGTCCAGGACGAGAAGGTCTTCATCGAGCTGTCTCCCCAGGCGCTGGCCAACCTGGGCATCGATGTCCAGCGCATCGCCGACCAGCTTGCCGCACAGAATATTGTCACGCCCGCCGGCAACGTCCAGGGCAGCAGCTATCAGGTGCCGCTGCGGGTGACCGGGCAGTTCGACACGGTGCGCGAGGTGCAGGAACTGCGCCTGAACATCGGCGGGCGCACGGTGCGTCTCGGTGATGCTGCCCGCATCTGGCGCGGCTACGCCGACCCGCCGGCCTACACCATGCGGTTTTCAGGCAAACCCGCGATCGGCCTGGCAGTCTCGATGCAGGCCAGCGGCGACGTGCTGCGCCTGGGCGACAACATCAACCTCACCATGGCGAGCCTCAAGCGCGACCTGCCGATCGGCATCGAGTTTGCAAAGGTGTCCGACCAGCCCCGCATCGTGAAGAACGCGGTCGGCCTCTTTCTGAATTCGCTGCTCGAAGCGGTTGCAATCGTTCTGGCGGTCTCGTTCCTCAGCCTGGGCATGCGTGCCGGCGGCGTGGTTGCGCTCACGATTCCGCTGGTGCTGGCGGGCACCTTCCTGATGATGGCCTGGTTTCGCATCGACCTGCACCGAATCTCGACCGGCGCCCTGATCATCGCGCTCGGCCTGCTGGTCGACGACGCCATGATCGTGGTCGAAATGATGTCGCGAAAGATGGAAGAGGGTCTCGACCGCTTCAAGGCAGCGACCTTCGCCTACACCAGCACCGCGTTTCCGATGCTCACCGGAACCCTGATCACTGCCGCCGGATTCCTGCCGATCGCCACCGCCAAGTCCTCGACCGGCGAGTACACCTTCGCGATTTTCTCGGTGGTGACGATTGCACTGCTGGTGTCCTGGGTGGCAGCGATTGCTGCAACGCCGTTCATCGGTTTTTATGTGCTCAAGGCGCCTAAGGGCGGGCATCAGGAAGTTTTTGACAGCGGTTTTTACCGTCGCCTCCGATCGCTGATCGAGACCTGCATGCGCTACCGCCGAATCACGATCGCTGCGACGCTGGCGCTGTTCGCGCTTGGCATTTTCGGCATGAAGCTGACCGAAAAACAATTTTTTCCGTCATCCGATCGCGCCGAAATTCTGGTCGAGATGTGGTTGCCAGAAGGGTCGTCGTTCAAGGCCACCGACGAACAGGCGCGGCGCTTCGAGGCGCTGCTCGCCGGCGAGCCCGACATTGCCACTTTCGTCGGTTATGTCGGCAACGGTTCGCCGCGCTATTACCTGTCGCTCGACCAGCAGCTTTTTCGCAGCAATTTCGTCCAGTTCGTGATCCTGACGCGCGATGTCGCCTCTCGCGACCGGGTGCTTCCCAAACTGCGTGCGCAGTTGGCCGATCAGTTTCCGGGCGTCAGGGCGCGTGCTTTTCGAACGCCGCTGGGGCCGCCGGTGGCCTACCCGATCCAGTTCCGGGTGATCGGTCCCGATGCCGCGCGTCTCAAGCTCATCGGTGAGCAGGTGGCCGAGGTGATCCGTGCCGATCCCACCACCATCGATGCGCATGCCGACTGGGGTGATCGTGCACCCGCAGTGCGCATCGAAGTCGATCAGGACAAGGCGCGCATCATCGGGCTGTCGAGCGCGCAGGTTGCCCGATCGATCGGCGGCGCGGTGTCGGGCGCCACCATCGGCACCTATCGCGAGCGCGACAAACTGATCGAGGTGGTGCTGCGTGCGCCGGATGCCGAGCGATTGAGTCTTGGCAGCATCGGCAATCTGCAGATCCAGACCTCACTGGGCAAGTCGGTGCCGCTGTCGCAGATCGCGACGATTCGGGAGGTGATGGAAGAGCCGATCATCTGGCGACGCAGCCGTGAACTGGCGCTCACTGTGCGCGCCGACCTGATCGAGGGGGTGCAGGCGCCCGACATCGCCATGGCGATCGATCCGCAACTGGCTGCAATTCGCGACAGCCTGCCACCCGGCTATCGGATCGAAGCCGGCGGGCCCTTCGAGGACAACCTCAAGGCGCAAGCCTCGATCGGTGCCGGACTGCCGGTCATGCTGGCAATTGTCGTCGCCCTGCTGATGATCCAGTTGCAACGCTTTTCCCTGACCTTCATGGTGCTGGTGACCGCGCCGCTGGGCATCATCGGTGTTGCGGCGGCGCTGCTGGCATCGGGGCGTCCCTTCGGTTTCGTCGCGCTGCTCGGGACCCTGGCGCTGGGCGGCATGATCATGCGCAATACCGTGATCCTGGTCGATCAGATCCGCCAGTATCAGGCCGACGGGCATGGTGTCTGGGAGTCGGTTCGCGAGTCGGCCGTGCGGCGGTTTCGCCCGATTCTGCTGACCGCCGCGGCTGCAGTACTGGCCATGGTGCCGCTGTCGCGCGACGTGCTCTGGGGGCCGATGGCCTTTGCCATCATGGGCGGGCTGATTGTTGCGACCATCATGACCGTGCTCTTCGTGCCCGCGCTCTATGTGGCCTGGTATCGGGTCAAGCCCGACTGAGGCGTCCCATCAAGCGCCTGTCGTCTGGCGCCGATGCCCGCCTGCGACCGTCCCGGCGGGTCACTGTCTGCCTTCGTCTACAATGCCGGGTTGACGGAGCACCGGTGCTCCTGCGCGGCCGTGGCGGAATTGGTAGACGCACCAGGTTTAGGTCCTGGCGCCGCAAGGTGTGAAGGTTCGAGTCCTTTCGGCCGCACCATCCGGCAGGCAGCCGTCTGCGTTCAGATGGTCAGCCTGCAGGCGCCCGATGCCCGGTCCCACTTTCATTTGCCGAACACGATTGGATAACGACAAGATGGCCACTCAACTGGAATCGACCGGCGCTCTCGAGCGTCGCCTCAGCCTCTCGGTCTCGCTGGCCGAGGTCGGTCAGCAGGTCGAACGTAAATTGCGCGACATGGCGCGCTCGGTCCGCATGCCCGGCTTTCGGCCCGGCAAGGTGCCGATGAAAATGATCGAGCAGTCCTACGGTGCTCAGACTCAGGGCGAGGTGCTCGGCGATGCGGTCTCCAAAGCCTTCAGCGACGCGGTGGCCGAGCACGGTCTTCGTGTCGCAGGTCAGCCTCAGATCGACATTCGCGAGGGTGCCGAAGAAGGCACGGCCGGTTTTTCGGCAACCTTCGAGGTGTATCCCGAGGTGGTGCTTGGCGATGTGTCCACCCTGTCTTTTGATCGCACGACCTGCGATATCGGTGAAGCCGAGATCGACAAGACCATCGAGATCCTGCGAAAGCAGCGAACCCTGTGGGATGAGGCTGGTCGGGCCGCCGCCGATGGCGATCGGGTGACCATCGATTTCACCGGCACGCTCGACGGCGTCGCGTTCAATGGCGGTTCAGCGACCGATTTCCCGTTCGTGCTTGGCGAGGGTCGCATGCTCAGCGACTTCGAGTCCGGCGTTCGTGGCGCGTCGCCTGATTCGACGGTCACGTTCGAGGTGGCGTTTCCGGCCGATTATTCTGCGCCCGACCTGGCCGGCA
This sequence comes from Burkholderiales bacterium, assembly GCA_947487165.1. GTDB lineage: Bacteria > Pseudomonadota > Gammaproteobacteria > Burkholderiales > Burkholderiaceae_E > UBA4615. Next base: position 36,962 of record CANKWX010000003.1, on the reverse strand, counting down.
AGACGGCCCAGTTCGAGGTGACCGTGCGCAAGGTCGAGTCCCCGCGTCTGCCGGCGCTTGATGCCGATTTCGCAGTAGCACTCGGCGTAGCCGATGGCGATCTCGTCAAGCTGCGCGCCGATGTGCGCGGCAATCTCGAGCGTGAAGTCAGCCAGCGCCTGTCGAATATCAACAAGACCGCCGTCATGGAAGCCTTGCCTAAGCTGGCCGATTTCGAAGTGCCCAAGGCCCTTGCAAGATCCGAGTCTGAAGTGCTCGCCGAGCGTGCCAAGGCCGACTTCAAGCAGCGCGGCATGGATGTCGCCAACATGCCTATCCCGCCCGACGCCTTCATCGAGGCCGCCAACAAGCGGGTGCGTCTGGGTCTGATCGTTGGCGAGATCGTCAAGGGCAGCGGCTTGCAGGCCAAGCCCGATCAATTGCGCAAGCGCATCGAGGAGTTTGCCCAGTCCTATGAGAATCCGGGCGAGGTGATTCGCTGGTATTTCAGCGACCGCGAGCGTCTGGCAGAAGTCGAGGCAATGGTGGTCGAGCAAAATGTCGTCGACTGGGCGCTGTCAAAGGCAACCGTGACCGACAAGTCGGTGAGCTTCGACGAATTGATGGCCGCTAACGGCTGAACACAAGGAGACGACGATGACTTTCAACAGCCTGGTCGAAGATCTGGTCAATGCACAGCTGTCGCAGGCGCCGCGAGGCCTGGGCATGGTTCCCATCGTGATCGAGCAGAGCGGCCGCGGCGAGCGGGCCTACGATATCTACTCGCGGCTGCTGCGCGAGCGGGTGATCTTTCTGGTTGGTCCGGTCATGGATCAGACCGCCAATCTGGTCGTCGCACAGTTGCTCTTCCTTGAGTCGGAGAATCCCGACAAGGACATCAGCCTCTACATCAATTCACCGGGCGGCTCGGTGTCGGCTGGCCTCGCAATGTTCGACACCATGCGCTTCATCAAACCCGATGTCTCGACCCTGTGCATGGGCATTGCAGCAAGCATGGGTGCCTTTTTGCTGGCCGCTGGCGCCAAGGGCAAACGTTATGCCTTGCCCAACTCGCGCATCATGATTCATCAGCCGTCGGGCGGCGCGCAGGGTCAGGCTTCGGATATCGAGATCCAGGCCAAAGAGATCCTTTATCTGCGCGAAAGGCTCAACCGGCTGATGGCAGAAGCCACTGGTCAGCCGATCGAGCGCATCGCCCGCGACACCGACCGTGACAACTTTTTGTCGGCGGAAGATGCGGTAAGCTACGGATTGATCGATCGGACCCTCGCAAGCCGCGCAGAGTCGGTTCCGGCGTGATCATCTTCAGGTCGGCGCGTTCGGGCAATGCTGGTTCTGTGGCGGAGTGACCATGTCTGAAAAAAAGGGTTCGAGCGAAAAGCTGCTCTATTGTTCCTTCTGCGGCAAGAGCCAGCACGAAGTCAGAAAGCTCATCGCCGGCCCTTCGGTGTTCATCTGCGATGAATGCATTGAGCTGTGCAACGACATCATTCGCGACGAGACCCAGGCCGATACCCAGTCTGCCTTCAAGGCCGGTCTGCCGACCCCCCACGAAATCTGCGCCATTCTCGACCAGTACGTCATCGGTCAGAACATCGCCAAGAAGATCCTCGCGGTCGCGGTCTACAACCATTACAAGCGCCTTCGCCACAAGGGCAAGAAAGAAGAGGTCGAGCTGGCCAAGAGCAACATCCTGCTGGTCGGCCCCACCGGCAGCGGCAAGACCCTGCTCGCCCAGACGCTGGCCCGTATGCTTAATGTGCCCTTCGTGATCGCCGATGCCACCACGCTGACCGAGGCGGGTTACGTCGGTGAAGATGTCGAGAACATCATTCAGAAGCTGCTGCAGAACTGTAATTACGAAGTCGAGAAAGCCCAGAACGGCATCGTCTATATCGACGAGATCGACAAGATCTCTCGCAAGTCCGACAACCCCAGCATTACGCGTGATGTGTCGGGTGAGGGCGTGCAGCAGGCCTTGCTCAAGCTCATCGAAGGCACTGTGGCATCGGTTCCCCCGCAGGGCGGACGCAAGCATCCCAACCAGGACTTCGTCCAGATCGATACCACCAACATCCTGTTCATTTGCGGTGGCGCTTTCGACGGTCTCGAGAAAGTCATTCGCAATCGCTCAGAGCGCAGCGGTATCGGATTTGGTGCCGAGGTTCGCAGCGCTTCCGAGCGGGCGGTTGGTGCGGTGCTGCGTGAAGTCGAGCCCGAGGATCTCATCAAGTTCGGCCTGATTCCCGAGTTGGTCGGTCGTCTTCCGGTGGTGGCCACACTCGATGAGCTCAACGAAGAGGCCATGATCGAGATCCTGGTCGAGCCTAAAAACGCGCTGGTCAAGCAATATCAAAAGCTCTTCGCGATGGAAGGCGCCGAACTCGAGATCCGACCGGCCGCGATGCTCGCGATCGCCCGCAAGGCGCTCAAGCGTAAGACTGGTGCACGAGGCCTGCGATCCATTCTCGAACACGTCTTGCTCGACATCATGTTCGAGTTGCCGACCTTGCAAAATGTGCAGAAGGTCGTGATTGACGAGAGCGCGATCGACGGCGAAGGCAAGCCGCTCATCATCTATGCCGATGCCCCCAAGGTGGCTGGCGCCAACTGAGTTGAACGAGGGCGACCGGGTGCGTTGCGTGGCCGCAGCACTCGCAACACTTTGATCCTCGCCAGTGGTGTGGTTTGCCTGTTCCACAGTGCGAGCCACCGCGTCGCCTGACGCTCAGCACGCCTGGGCATGCCGGCATCATCACGAGCAGGCTTGGCGCAGTGCTTTGTGCAATGCCTCGCGGATCAGTCCGGCTTGCATTGACCGATCATCGGCAGCGCGCTCCTGCTTCTGTGGGCTTTCTCGCCTCCCAATCGGCGTATGCTTGAAACGGTCATACTCGTCCCAAGCTCCTGATGGTTCGCCGTCCAAAAGGAATCCTCCTGATGTCTGAATCCACGCCCGTTGTGTTCCAGTCACTGCCGCTGCTGCCTTTGCGCGATGTGGTGGTTTTTCCGCATATGGTGATTCCGCTTTTCGTCGGGCGCCCCAAGTCCATCAAGGCACTTGAAGCGGCGATGGAGGCCGGCAAGAGCATCATGCTGGTCGCTCAGAAAAATGCGTCGAAAGACGATCCTGTGGCCGCCGACATCTACGAGATCGGCTGCGTCTCCAATATTCTTCAGATGCTCAAGCTTCCTGATGGCACGGTCAAAGTGCTGATCGAAGGCTCGCATCGCGCTCGGCTGTCGGGCATCGACGACAGCGGTGCGCATTTCACCTGCGACGTCACCGGCATCGACGAAGGCCCCGATCCGGGTGCCGAAGTTGAAGCGCTGCGCCGCGCGATCCTGGCCCAGTTCGACCAGTACGTGAAGCTCAACAAGAAGATTCCGCCCGAGATCCTCACCTCGCTTGGCGGCATCGACGATGCCGGGCGTCTGGCCGACACGATCGCAGCGCATTTGCCGATCAAGATCGAGCAGAAGCAGGACATCCTCGAGACACTTCCGATTGGTGAGCGGCTGGAAAAACTGCTGGCCCAGATCGAGACCGAGCTCGACATCCTGCAGGTCGAAAAGCGCATCCGTGGACGCGTCAAGCGCCAGATGGAAAAGAGCCAGCGCGAGTACTACCTTAACGAGCAGGTCAAGGCGATCCAGAAGGAGCTCGGCGAAGGTGAAGACGGCGCCGACATGGAAGAGATCGAGAAAAAGATCCGCCTTGCCCGCATGCCCGCCGAAGCGCGCAAGAAGGCCGAGGCTGAGCTCAAGAAGCTCAAGCTCATGTCACCGATGTCGGCCGAGGCCACGGTTGTTCGCAACTACATCGACGTGCTGGTCGGACTGCCCTGGCGCAAGAAGAGCAAGGTCAACAATGACCTGGCCAATGCCGAGGCGGTGCTCGACCAGGACCATTTCGGTCTGGACAAAGTCAAGGAACGCATTCTCGAGTACCTCGCTGTGCAACAGCGGGTCGACAAACTCAAGGCGCCGATCCTGTGTCTGGTCGGGCCGCCTGGTGTGGGCAAGACCTCACTCGGACAGTCGATTGCACGTGCCACGAATCGCAAGTTCGTGCGCATGGCACTCGGCGGTGTGCGCGACGAGGCCGAGATTCGCGGGCATCGGCGCACCTACATCGGTTCGATGCCGGGCAAGATCCTGCAGAACATCGCCAAGGTTGGGGTGCGCAATCCCTTCTTCCTGCTCGACGAAGTCGACAAGATGGGCATGGATTTTCGCGGCGATCCGTCGTCGGCGCTTCTCGAGGTGCTCGACCCGGAGCAGAACCACACCTTTGTCGACCATTATGTCGAGGTCGACTACGACCTGTCGGATGTCATGTTCGTGGCGACCGCCAACTCGCTGAATATTCCGCCGGCACTCCTCGACCGGATGGAAGTCATTCGCTTGTCGGGCTATACCGAAGACGAGAAGGCGAGCATTGCGCAGCGCTATCTCCTGCCCAAGCAGCAGAAGAATAATGGCCTGAAGCCGGGCGAACTCACGGTCTCCGAGGCAGCCTTGCGCGATATCGTTCGCTACTACACCCGGGAAGCCGGCGTGCGTGCGCTCGAGCGCGAGCTCTCGAAGATCTGTCGCAAGGTGGTCAAGACCCTGTTGCTCAAGAAGGACGACAAGAAGGTCGCGGTCACCCCCAAAAATCTCGACAAGTTCCTGGGCGTGCGTCGATTCTCGTTTGGCATTGCCGAGAAACAGAATCAGGTCGGCCAGGTCACCGGGCTTGCCTGGACCGAGGTTGGTGGCGAGTTGTTGACCATCGAAGCGGTTGCGGTACCCGGCAAGGGCAAGACCACCTTCACCGGCAAGCTCGGCGATGTGATGCAGGAGTCGATCAAGGCCGCCATGACCGTGGTGCGCAGACGCCAGCAGCGTCTGGGTATCAAAGCGGGCTTCCATGAAAACCTCGACATCCACATCCACGTCCCCGAGGGCGCGACACCCAAGGACGGGCCGTCAGCCGGTATCGCGATGACCACCGCGCTGGTCTCGATGCTGACCGATATTCCGGTGCGCGCTGATGTCGCCATGACCGGTGAGATCACGTTGCGAGGCGAGGTGCTGCCCATCGGAGGCCTGAAGGAAAAGCTGCTTGCCGCTCATCGCGGTGGCATCAAGACTGTGCTGATCCCCGAAGAAAACGCGAAGGATCTTGCTGAGATTCCTGACAACGTCAAGAATCGACTCGAAATCATTCCCGTCAAATGGATCGATCGGGTGCTTGAGGTCGCGCTCGAGCGCATGCCGGCTCCATTGCCCGAGGAAGAGGCTGTCGCTGCGCCAGTCGAGGCCGTGGCCGCGGCTACGGCCACGCCGGCGGCCGAGGCGGCTGGCCCGACCGTGGTGGTCAAACACTGAGCGGGTCTCTTAGCCTGTTCTGATGTCGGGTGGTCGTGCCCGAGTTGCGAGAGCGACTCGGGCACGACTTCTTGAAAGGCCAAACAGCCCTGTGTTAAGGTCTTTGATGCGGTCTGGGTGCTTAGCTCAGTTGGTAGAGCGGCGCCCTTACAAGGCGTAGGTCGGGGGTTCGAGCCCCTCAGCACCCACCAGTCCAGTCAGCCTGTTTCCCCGGGGATGGTACGAAGAGACGAGCGATCAGAACGTTGCTCGATCACTGTTTCATACCACTGTTGACCCCCGCGCTCCTCAGTCAACACAAAGCCACCCGACCCGTAGAGGCGTCGTGCTACATCGAGCCTGCTGAAGTTCCACAGGTAGGTTCATGTGAAGCGCGAATCGACGAAGCCGAGTGCCTGCTTTATCAGTTGCCTGCCTTCCCCCAAGCCTCGCATTGAAGGATTGAGCACTAACCATCGCAGCGAAACATGCGCCGAAACCAGCCGCATGCGAATAGGTGCGAGCATGAAGTGCGACGATGTGGGCGATGCATCCGCTGATTCGAGCAAACCCTCGGATGGATTGCGCGCAAGATTTCCGCGCTACAGCGATGAGGATATGGTCGATGCGCAGTGCTGGCTGATGACCGAAGGCCTGGGCCTCCGGCACCTTCGGCTGGTGCTCGGCAGCTAGATGTGCGGAATACACGCCTGGATCTGGGCCAGCCGCTATTCCTGCGTATCGGGGCGGCGACGACACCGTGTAGCCCGCGAGCCTGCAGTTCCCCTCGGTCAAGTACGGCGTTGCCACCAACGGTGGCGATCAGGCGCTCTACGCGGTGGCACCCACCCGCGCCATGGCCGATGCGCTGCTCGATTCGCGGCTGAAAGCACCCTTCAACGGTGATGCCAACGACCATGTTGATCAATGGGATGCATCGCGCGACGATGACCCTTCGTCCCGCCTGGGGCTTATCCAGACGTATGTGCTGGCGATCAATTCGGCCGATGATGAGCGCAACCCGCCTCAGTTGGGCGTAATGCAAGGCGAGATGGTGGAAGGATGATTTCAGAAGCTGGCTGCAAGGCGTTCCAAGCCAGGCGCTCTAGCGGTGTTCACCACAGCGCCGTGCGATGGGCGCGGACGACCGGCGAGCGATTTCCTCACGCATCTGATTGTGGTAATATCGAAGGCTTGTCGCCAAGAGCAACGATGTTCTTCTTGGTGACGCAGTGAGACATTCAGGAGTGGTAGTTCAGTTGGTTAGAATACCGGCCTGTCACGCCGGGGGTCGCGGGTTCGAGCCCCGTCCACTCCGCCAGACTGATGACGCAAGCAAGGGGCGAACGAGAGTTCGCCCCTTTTTGCTAGTCGCTTCCGAAAAGAGCCCAGCCCATGTTTGACGCCGTTCGAAAACATCAGCGCCTGCTGCAGTTCTTCCTGCTGATCCTCATCCTTCCGGCATTTGTGTTTTTAGGGATTTCCGGATACGAGGGGACTTCGTCTCGCGATGCGGGCCTGGCCTCAGTCGGTGGCGTTCCGATTACACAGATCGAGTTCGATCAGGCCATGCGCCAGCGCGTCGAGCAGATGCGTCAGATGATGGGCGGCACGCTCGATGCCAAGCTGTTTGACACACCCGAAGCCCGCAAGGAAGTGCTCGATGGGCTGATCGCACAAAAGGCGATCGCCGCCGATGCGGCCGAGCGCAGGATCGTCGTCACCGACGAGCAGGTGCGGCAGTACATTCTCGGCGTTCCCGGGTTGCGCAAGCCCGATGGCAGCTTCGATGAGCCGCGCTACAAGGCCTTGCTGAGTGCTCAGAACATGACGCCGGCGATTTTCGAGGCGCGTATCCGCAGCGAGCTTGCGATGCAGGCGCTGCCCGATTCGGTCGACGGGTCAGCGATCCTTCCCAAGTCGGTTCGCAATGCCGTCGTAGCACTGCAGGAAGAAAGGCGCGAGATTCGTTTCCTTCGTTTTGCAGCCGCCGACTATGCCTCGGGCGTGAATCCAGGTGATGCCCAGATAAAGGCCTATTACGATGGCCATCAACAGGAATTCGAGACGCCCGAATCTGCCCGTATCGAGTATCTGGTGCTGGGGCGTGAGGCCTTGGCCGAGCAGGTCGTGGTGGGCGAGGAAGACCTCAAGACCTACTACGAGCAGAACAAGTCCCGGTTCGGTATTCCCGAAGAGCGGCGCGCCCGTCATATTCTGGTCAAGGCGAGTCCTGAAGCGCTCGAAAAGGCCAGGGAACTGCTGGCCAGGGTCAAGGCCGATCCCGGCCAGTTCGCTGCGCTCGCCAAGTCCAGATCCGACGACCCGGGGTCGGCCTCACAGGGCGGTGACCTCGGGTTTTTCGCCCGCGGCATGATGGTCAAGCCCTTTGCCGATGCAGTGTTTTCGATCAAGGACGGCGAGATCGTCGGCCCCATCGAAACCGAGTTCGGACAGCACATCATCCAGTTGACTGCGGTTCGCCCGGCAACCGAGAAGTCCTTCGAGTCGGTGCGCGCCGAGATCGACCGGGAAGTCCGCCTGCAGCAGGCTGGGCAGAAGTTTGCCGAGTCCGCCGATTCGTTCACGAACACGGTCTACGAGCAGTCGGACTCGCTCAAGCCTGCCGCCGACAAGTACAAGCTGCAGATCCGCTCGGCCGACGGCGTGACCCGCCAGCCGTCGCCTGGCGCCGCGCCCGGTTCGCCGCTTGCCAATGCCCGCCTGTTGTCAGCAATCTTCAGTGATGATGTTGTGCGCAACAAGCGCAACACCGAGGCAATCGAGATCGCACCGGGGCAGATGGCAGCGGCGCGCATCGTCGAGTACAAGCCGGCTCAGATCAAGGCCCTTGATGCGGTTCGTGATCAGGTACGCCAGAAGGTGGTCACGAAGGAGGCGGGCGTTCTTGCCAAGGCGGCTGCCGAGGCACGGCTTGTCGCACTCAAGGCAGGCAAGTCCGACGACACCGGCTTTTCTGCGCCCCGCGCGCTAACCCGTGCAGCGGCCGAGGGTCTGCCCGCGGGGGTGATCGAGGCGGTCTATCGCCTGCCGGCTCAGACCCTGCCGGCCTATGGGACGATTGATCTGGGCGCAGACGGGCACGCGGTGGTCTGGTTGACTCGCGTCATGCCGGCCGATCAGGCCACGCTCGGGCTTCGCCAGGCGGCGATCGGGCAGCAACTGCTGCGTGTCGTGGGCCAGCAGGACACCGTCAGCTATATCGATGCGATCAAGACGCGTTCTAAGGTGGTGCGTACTGTGGATCCGGCCGGCAAGAGTGAGGACGCCCGTCAGCCTTGAGGCCTCAGCCTGCGCCTGATTCGCCCAGCCTGATCAGCTCATCGGCAGCCTGATCCAGCGCGGCCGCCGTGGTGGCAGCGATCCTGACCACAGGCGCTGCGGCGAGTTGGTCGAAATTGCGCTTCATCGATCGGTCGTAGCTCGGGTCGTAATGCTCGAGCAGTAATCGTTCCACCAGATCCGGCCAGCGGTCGGCGTCAACAAGCGTTTTCCATTCACCAATGCGTTGTGCCCCGTGCAGGGGGACCATGCAGTCGAGAAGGGTGAAGAGCCGCGGGACGTCCTTCAGAAAGTGCTGGTATTCGTCGAGCAGGAAATGGCTTCGAACCGCGATCGGTGCCTCGATGATCGCTACCTGCGATCGACGGATAGCGTCGATCAATGCGCCAGGAATCTGACACTGACCGATCTTGCGGCTTTCGGATTCGACGAAGACGGGGTGCTCGTCTGAGAAGCCGCGCAGCGCCTCCCAGAGCATGGTTTCGAATCGCTTCTGGCCAGGCTGCGCTTCGGCGGGCAGGCCACCGAGCAGCGATCCACGGTGGCTGGCGAGTTTTTCGAGATCGAGCACCTGGCCGCCCTTCAGTGCGATCTGCTCGAGCAGCCGGCTTTTGGCGCTGCCTGTGCGGCCACCGACGACGATCAGTCGCAAGGGCTTTGGCAAGGCGTCGAGCTCGGCGATGACATGGCGTCTGAAGGCGCGGTATCCCCCCTCGATCACGGTTGTTCGCCAGCCGATGCGCGCCATCACCGTGGCCAGTGACCCTGATCGCTGCCCGCCCCGCCAGCAATACACCAGCGGTCTGAAGTCTCGGTCGCGTTGGGCGAACAGGCGATCGATCAGATCGCCGATATTGCGCGCCGCGATGGCCGCGCCAAGCCTGCGCGCTTCGAAAGCACCGACCTGAGCATGCGTGGTACCGACCAGGGCTCGCTGCGCGTCATCGAGCACCGGTGCATTGATCGCGCCCGGAAGGCGATCTTCAGCGTATTCTGAGGGGCTGCGGGCATCGATGAGGGCATTGAATTCGCCCAGTCGAGCCACGACCTCCTGAATCGGCGCAATTGCCGGGTCCTTCATTTTTGGCGTCCATGAAAGTCTTCGATCTCGCCTGCGAACACGACCATGCCTTTGAAGGCTGGTTCGGGTCGGCGCAGGACTATGACACGCAACTGGCTCGCCATCTGATCGAGTGTCCGATGTGCGCCAGTACCAGCATTCGGCGCATGCCATCGGCGCCGCGCCTGAATCTGTCGGGCGCCGGCGAGCGACCCATCGGCGATCGCCCCAGCAGCGAACGCAGTGTGGCGGCAAAGGCCCAGGGCACTGGCGAATCGCAGGGGGCTCCGGTCGATCCGCGCGAGCTTCAGGCGCGCCTGATCGAGATGGCTCGCAAGCTGATCGCCAGCACCGAGGATGTCGGCGATCGCTTTGCCCGGGAAGCTCGGCGTATCCACTACAACGAGGCGCCAGAGCGCGCCATTCGTGGTGTGGCCAGCATGCAGGAGGCCAGGGAGCTGGCTGACGAAGGCATCGATGTGATGTCGATTGCCCTGCCCGAAGCGCTCAAGCAGCCCTTGCAGTAAACGCTTCGCGCTCCCGCCTTGCTCGGGCTCCTGCACGGCTCGGGCAGCGCGGTGCGCATCACAGGGATCGTCAGCGCCTTGTGTACTGCGTCTTGCCAAACAGATTTTCGCGGGCAGCCTGATCGAGCTCGGGTTTGCGCCGATCGGCCAATACGGTGATCCCGCGCTGCACCGCAGGCCGATTGCCGATGGCCTCGAACCAGGCCTTGACGTTGGGGAATTCGCCAAGATCGATGCCCTGTCTTTCATGTGATCGCAGCCACGGCCAGACCGCCATGTCGGCGATGGTGTATTCCTTGCCGGCGATGTAGTCGCTGGTGGCCAGCTGCTTGTCCATCACGCCGTAAAGCCGCATGGCTTCATTGGAAAAACGATTGATCGCGTACTCGACCTTCTCGGGCGCATAGGCCCGGAAGTGATGGGTCTGGCCGAGCATCGGTCCGACACTGGCCATCTGGAACATCAGCCACTGCAGCGCCTGATATTTGCCCCGGGTGGAGCGGGGCAGAAATCGTCCGGTCTTGCCGGCCAGATAGAGCAGGATGGCGCCGGACTCGAAGAGCGAGATCGGCTCGCCGTCGGGACCATCAGGATCGGTGATCGCAGGAATCCGGTTATTCGGGCTGATCGCCAGAAACTCGGGCGAGAACTGTTCGCCAGCGCTGATGTCGACGGCGTGTGCGGCATAGGGCAGCCCGCACTCCTCGAGCATGATGTGGACCTTGTGGCCATTTGGTGTGGCCCATGAATAGACGTCGATCATCGTTGCAGCACTCCATGAGGTTGGGCAGACCTCAGTCTGCCGGGGGCGTTGCTTGGCCGGACTGGTGTCAACGCACCTTCTGCGCAGCCGCCCAGGCAATCTGAGCAAGCGGCCTGACGCGCTTGGCCTGGTCGAGCGCTTGCGGGCTCGAGGCAGTGCCATCGAGTGCGCGTTTGACGATGCCCTGCAAAATGGCGGCCAGTCGAAATGCGTTGTAAGCCAGATAAAAATCCCAGTGACCGATGTCGCTGCGATTCGTGCGCTCGCAATAGCGTCGGATGTACTCGACCTCGGACGGAATGCCCAGCGCTGCAATGTCGATGCCTGCAATCCCGCGGAACTGACCGGGCGGAATATGCCAGCTCATGCAGTGATAGGAGAAGTCGGCCAGCGGATGACCGATCGTGGCCAGCTCCCAATCGAGCACTGCCAGCACCTTAGGCTGATGGTGATCGAAGATCATGTTGTCGAGGCGATAGTCGCCATGCACGATCGAGTTCTCGTCGCCTTCGGGAATGTGCGAGGGCAGCCACGCAAGCAGTTCATCCATTTCGTCGATCTTTTCGGTCTGCGACAGCTGATACTGCTTGGACCAGCGCCCGATCTGGCGTGCGAAGTAGTTGCCCGGTTTGCCGAAGTCGGTGAGCCCGACGCGGGCGATGTCGACGTTGTGCAGCGCGGCCATGATCCGGTTCATTTCGTCGTAGATCTGGCCGCGCTCGGCATTCGACAGGCCGGGCAGGGATTGGTCCCAGAGCACGCGGCCATCGACGCAATCCATGATGTAAAAAGCACGCCCGATCACGCCTTCGTCTTCGCACAAGCCATAGACTCGCGCCACCGGCACATCGGTATCGGCGAGTGCAGAAAGCACACGGAATTCACGTTCGACGGCATGCGCCGAGGGCAGCAGCTTTGCGGCTGGCCCGGGCTTTGATCGCATGACATAGCTGTGGCCGGGGGTGGTCAGCTTGAAGGTCGGGTTTGACTGTCCGCCCTTGAACTGCTCGACCGTGACCGGCCCGCGAAAGCCTTCGACATGGTCGCGCATCCAGGCCTCAAGTGCGCCGACATCGAATCGCTGGCGCTCAGAGACCGCCTGGGTCCCGATGTTGCTGTCGTGGTTCTCGCTGCTCATGCTGTCTCCATCCAGATGAATAAACCGGGCCGGTTGCGGCGTTGCCGGGTCGGGCTGCTCAGTCGCCCTGAAGCAGCGACAAGCCAAGCTGCGCGCGGCGACGCAACCACAGGCTGGGCCGGTAACGGGGGTCGGCGGTGACCGAATGAATGCCGGTCAGCACTTGTGCGATGGTGGCCGCGCCAAGTGCGTCGCCCATCGACAGCGGACCCATCGGATAGCCGAGGCCGAGCCTGACGGCGAGGTCGATGTCGGCCGGATCGGCGATGCGCTGCTGCGCGATCTCGCACGACACCGCAACCATCATGGCCACGATGCGCTGGGCAACGAAGCCGGTGCTGTCGCGCAACAGGCTGGCACGGGCGCCGTCGGCCATGAAGAGTCGCTGTGCGGCGATCGCCAGCATCGGATCGGTGGCTGGCGTCGCCATCAGAACACGGCGCCGGCAGGCTTTTGCGCCGAAGGGAAAGAGCGTGTCGATCGCAATGCAGCGCTCGGGGGGCAGACGGGCTTCGCTGACGGTGGCCGTGGCATCGATGCCAAGCGGTGCGATCAGCACCAGGCTGTCTGCGCCAGGGGCGTCGTGATTGTCGAGCGGCGCGCCGAGCGCCGCCACCAGTTCGCAAAGGGCCGAACGCTGTGGGCCAGGCGCCACCCAGACGCGCGAAAAAGGGGCAGGTCCGGCGAGCGCGGGCGGCTCGGTTTCAGGTACCGCAATCTGCTGGCCGGCTTCGTGGCGATAAAAGCCTTCGCCGGTCTTGCGCCCGAGCAGGCCGCCTGCAACGCGCTGCGCGGCCAGTGCCGAAGGGCGAAACCGCGGCTCGTCATAGAACTGCCGGTAGATTGATTCCATGACCGGATGCGAGACATCAAGGCCAGTCAGATCGAGCAGTTCAAAGGGGCCGAGCTTGAAGCCTGCACCACCAAAATTGACCTGCTCGCGCATGATGCGATCGACGGTATAGGGGTCGGTCACGCCTTCGCCGACCAGCTTCAGGGCTTCGGTGCCATAACCGCGGCCGGCATGATTGATCAGGAAGCCCGGAGCGTCCTGGGCAATGACCGGTGCGTGCCCGGTGTGTCGGGTGAGGGCGAGCAGGGTCTCGACGGTGGCGCTTGCAGTGCGGGCGCCGCGGATGACCTCAACCACCTTCATCAAGGGAACCGGGTTGAAGAAGTGATAGCCGGCGACCCGCTCGGGATGGCGGCATGCCGATGCAATCGCGGTCACCGACAGCGAGGAGGTGTTGGAGACCAGCACCGCATCGGGGGCAACAAGACTTTCGAGTTCGGCAAACAGGCGCTTTTTGACTGCCAGGTCTTCGATGATGGCTTCGATCACGACATCGGCGGATGCAAGCTCGGCGAGCGCATCGACCGGCTGCAGACGTGCCAGCGTGTCGTCGAATGCCTCGCGGGTGATCTTGCCTTTGTCGGCCAGCTTGCCGATGGCCTCGGCGACCGAGGCATGTGCTGCCATCGCCGCGCCGGGTGCAGCGTCATGCAAAAGGACCCTGTGACCCGCCTGCGCGAAAAGCTGCGCGATACCCCGTCCCATTGCGCCGGCGCCGACGACACCGATCACTGCTGTCTCAACTGTTCTCATCCGGACGATTGTACCTTGACGAGGATGGCTGGCGGCTCGGGCAATCGTGGCCTGGCAGGCAGCTGCGAGGCGGCTGATCGGGTGGGCCACGACAGGCCATTTCGATCACAAGCCGGCAAAGCTCAGCGCCGCAATCCGACTTCGGGGGTGATTCCCTTCTCGAATGGATTGATCGGTATCAAGGCTGCGTCGGGGTGCAATTGCCGGAAATGACACGCGGTTTTTTTCGCTGAAAACTCGGCGTGTGACACTGCGCCAAATCGTGTGGCGTAAGCCACGCTTTCGACAAAAAAGGAGCAGCCGTGTTGATGGTCAACCGACAGCGAATCAGTCCGCGCACCCGTCCGCCTGGCGGGGCCTGGGCAGGCGGCCTGCGACCCGGGCGCGTGGGCGAACCAGCCGCGTCGGCCCGCTTGGCGAGGCTATTCCCGGCGATCCTGGCGACCCTCCTGGGCTTGCTCGTTCTGGCCGGGCAGCCTGCCACCGCAGCCGCGAACAATCGCGCCCGCGATGCCGGCTTCAGCGCCGACTGGTCGCCGGAAGACTGCGGAATCTTCAAGCTCGATAAATGGGAAGACGAGGCGCTTTGTGGCTATGTCTCGGTGCCATTGCGTCACGGCAAGACCGAGTCGCCTCGTATCCGGCTTGCGGTGGTCCTGATCCCGGCGGCAGACCAGATCAATCGAAAGCCTGACCCGCTCTTTCTTGCCCAGGGCGGGCCCGGCGGCTCGACGATCGGTGGTTTTGCGCAGGTGCTACTGGCCGATCAGGCAAAGCGGCCCGTCCTCAATCGGGATCTGGTGCTGTGGGACCAGCGTGGCACTTACTTTTCGCAGCCGCGACTGCAGTGCCGCGAGACCACGAAATTGCCGGCGAACGCCACGCCCGAACGGGAACGCGAGGCGCTTGCGCAGTGCGGCAAACGTCTGCAAGCCGAAGCCGGGGATCTGTCGGCGTTCAACTCGCTCGAGAATGCACGCGATGCCGATGCGATCCGAGCGGCACTGGGCTACGAAAAATTCAATTTCTACGGTGTGTCCTACGGTACCGAGCTGGGTCAGTTCCTGATGCGCGAGCGCCCGCAGCATTTGCGGGCGGTGATTCTCGATGCGGTGGTGCCGCTGGGATTCAGCCTGGTGACTGATGTGCCGGTGGTCAAGCAGCGGATCATGCAGGAGTTCGCAAGCGCCTGTCGCGAGTCCGAGTCCTGCAACCTTGCCTATCCGGGACTCGGTGATCGCTATCTCGCCTTGCTGGACAAGCTCGATCAATCGCCGGTGGCGCTACCGGGTCCGGCCGGCCCTCTGCTCGGCAAGCCCCGCGCTGCCAGCCCTGCTGCGCAAGCCGACACCATGAGCGGTCGCGACCTCGACGGCGCGCTCTATCAGTCGATCTACTCGCGTGAGGCCGTGCCTCTGGTGCCCTACATCATCGAGCGCGCCGAGCGGGGTGACTACAGCTTCGCGATCAATTTTGTTCAGCTGATGCAGGCCTCGCGCAGTGACATGGCCGACGGCATGTACCTGGCGGTGGTCTGCTCGGAGTACGGCGATACACCTGACGCGGCATTGAAGTTTCCGGGCGTGATCAAGCGACTGGCTGATGAAGCGGCCCAAGATGGCAAGCAGATCCTGGAGATCTGTCGGAACTGGGGCATCGGGCTGCTCGACAAATCCTTGCTCGAGCCGGTGCGCTCCGATATCCCGACCCTGCTGATGTCGGGCAGCTTCGATCCGATCACGCCGCCTGCTCATGCTCAGCGGGTGGCCAGTCATCTGTCGCGCGCTCAGTCGGTCACCTTTGCCCGCGGCGCCCACGGTCAGGCCTTCTTGCTGCCCTGCGCCAACCGCCTGATTTCGGACTTCCTCGACAACCCTGAGGCGCGAGCGCAAGCGGCGTGTGCCAGCGAGGCAGCCCCGGTGTTCTACACGCCCGATCAATTGGTGAGCCTGCCGGTGCGCCGAGGCAACGCGAGCGCCAGCGCGAGCATTCAGGAGCACCTGGCGGCATTGGCCGGGCCGGCGGTGGTGGTCGGTGTCGCGCTGCTGCTGCTCTTTAGCGCGATTCCGGTATACAGCGTCACCGAGATCGTGCGGGTCTTTCGGGCGCGCACCTGGCAGCCCCCGCAGGGCTGGGCGGGGCGCTTGCTGGCGGCGGCACCCTGGATACCGGTGCTTGCCGGCCTGACGCTACTCGGTTTTCTGCTGTTTGCGTTGCGGCAGCTGGCCGGCGAGATCGGTCGCAACCAGTTTTTGCTGCTGGTTGGGGCACTGCCGATGGGCGTGAAGTCGCTGACCTGGTGGCTGCTGCCCTCTGCGGCATCGATGCTGCTGATGACGCTTGCGATGATGCAGATCTGGCGGCACCAGGCGCGCAGCAAATTGGGACGGCTGTACTACACACTGCTGGTCGTGGCGGGTTGGGCGGTTTGTCTGGCACTTGTCAGGACCGGGCTCTTCGGATGGTGAGCGCCCGGCCGGAGCCGACGACCCGTCGAACTTGTGTACCCTTGGGTTTTGCGTTTTCCAAGCTTTTTCCAACCGATTGATCAGACAGGAGACATCAGAAAATGATCACCCTTTGCGGTTTCGCGATCAGCAATTATTACAACAAGGTCAAGATTGCACTGCTCGAGAAGGGCATGCCGTTTGAAGAAGAGCTCAACTGGGCGACCAAGGACGAGGCGACACTCGCCGAAAGTCCGCTTGGCAAGGTCCCGTTCATCCGCACGCCGCATGGCCCCCTGAGCGAGTCGGCGGTCATCATGGAATACATCGAGGATCTGCAGCCCTCGCCGTCGCTGTGGCCGTCTGATCCCTTTGCGCGCGCGAAAGTGCGCGAGCTGATCGTCTATCTCGAACTGCACCTCGAGCTGGTCGCACGCCGTGTCTATTCGCAGGCCTTTTTCGGCGGCACGGTCGAGCAGTCGGTGATCGATGCCACCCGCAAGGAGCTTGAGCGCAATGTCGGCGCATTTCTGAAGCTCGCGAAGTTTTCGCCCTATGTGGCGGGTGACACCTTTACGGTGGCCGACTGTGCGGCAATCGTCAGTCTGCCGCTGATTTCGCAGGCAGCCAAAGCCGTCTGGGGCGACGACCCGCTGGCCGCTTCGCCAGCACGCGACTACGTCAAGGAAATGTCGCAGCGTGCCTCGGTGGTCAAGGTGATGGCCGATCGAAAGGCCAATGCCGAACTGCGGGCGCAGATGGCCAAGCGCTGAAGGTCACGGTTGCAGGGCAGCAGATCGTGGCGGCTGGCCGGCTCGCCCTCGGGGCGAGCGCCGCCTGGGCGACTCAGGCCGCGTTGCCCTGATCCAGTGCCTCGATCTGGCTGCTCAGATCGATCCAGGTTTCTTCGAGCTGTTCGCGCTGTTGTGCCAGCGTGCTGCGCTCGCGGGCCAACGCCGACGCCGCAGCAGGATCCTTGTAGGCATCGGGTTCGGCAAGAAGCTGATCGATCTGCGTGAGCCTTGCTTCAGCGCCGGCCAGCGTGGTTTCGATCGACTCGAGCCGACGCTGAAGAGGGCGTCGCTGCGCGGCCAGCTGGCTGCGTTGTTCTGCGGCGATGCGGCGATCATCTCGTCGGGTGGCTGAGCCGCCATCCGCCGACCGGCGTGCCTGAGGATTGCCGGCATCGGTCTGGGCAACAGCATGCGGATCGACAGCCGCGGAAGGCGGCCCGGCGTTGGGGCGCTGGATCAGCCACTGCGCATAGTCCTCGAGATCGCCATCGAAGGCCGACACGCTGCCGTCGGCCACCCGCACGAACTGATCGACTGTCGCCCGAAGCAGGTAGCGGTCGTGCGAGACCAGCAGCAGCGCGCCGTCGAATTCGGCCAGCGCATCGGCCAGCGCGTCGCGGGTGTTGGCATCGAGATGGTTGGTCGGCTCGTCCAGCACCAGCAGCTGCGGCTTGCCCCAGACCAGCATCGCGAGCGCCACCCGGGCGCGCTCGCCACCCGACATCGGCCCGACCGGGCGGGTGGCATCCTCGCCGCCGAAGCCAAAGCGCCCCAGCCAGTCGCGCAGCACCTGCTCGCGCTCGGTGGGTGCCAGGCGCTGCATGTGAGCGAGTGCCGAGTCGTTGGCTCTCAGGGCGTCGACCTGCTGCTGCGCGAAGTAGCCGACCCTTACGCTGCGCGCGCGCTGCAGATCTCCCGCCAGGGCTGCGAGCTCGCCGACCGCAGTGCGGATCAGCGTGGTCTTGCCGGCGCCATTGCGACCGAGCACGCCGATTCGCGAGCCGCGGCCCACGGTCATCGAGGCGGCCTCGATCACGACCCGACCCGGGCCTTCGTCGTCGGCCGGATAGCCGACTTGAACCGCGTCCATGCGTACCAGCGGATCGGGGCAATCGCCGACCGATGCAAAGTCGAAGTCGATGCCTCGCGTCTGGCGAAGCGGCGCGAGCACCTCGATTCGCTCGAGCGCCTTGAGGCGACTTTGCGCCTGCTTGGCCTTGGTGGCCTTGGCGCGAAAACGTTCGACGAAGGAGTGCAGGTGAGCGATGCGCGCCTGCTGCGTGATGACCGCCCGCTCGCGCTGCGCGGCCCGCTCGGCACGCGCCAATTCGCAGGCTGAATAGCCGCCGGTATAGCGCACGAGCTGGGCCTGATCGAGATGCAGGGTGGCGGTGGCCACCCGGTCGAGAAAATCGCGATCGTGCGAGACCACGATCAGGGTAGCGTCAAGGCGCATCAGGCGACGCTCGAGCCATAACACCGCATCGAGGTCGAGATGGTTGGTCGGCTCATCGAGCAGCAGCAGATCGGACGGCGCCATGAGCGCACGGGCCAGATTGAGTCGCATCTTCCAGCCGCCGCTGAAACGGTCGACTGCCTGCTCGGCATCCTGCGGCGAAAAGCCCAGACCGTGCAGCAGTTCGCGGGCACGGGCATCGGCCGATGGGCCATCGCAGTTGAGCCAGTCATCATGGGCCTGGGCAATTGCATGACCGTCGTCGCTGGCTTGCGCCCGCTCGAGTGAGGCTTCGGCCTGCATCAGCGCAGCATCGGCCTCGAGTACGAAACGCCAGGCCGGCTGTTCGCCCTTGGGCATCGATTGGGCCAGTCGTGCGATGCACATCGGCGGCGCATCGATGTCGCCGCCATCCAGGCCGATCTCGCCGGCCAGCGCGCCGAGCAGGGTGGATTTACCGCTGCCGTTGTCGCCGATCAGGGCAACTCGCTCGCCCGGGGAGATGGCGGCGCTCGCATCGCGCAGCAGCATGCGGCTGCCGCGCCCGAGGCTGATGTTGCGGATGCGGATCACGCCTGGGGCAGAGCGTCGCGTTCGATCAGGGCAACGCTGGTGTCGCCGCTGGCGGTGGGCAGCCAGATGAACTCGAGCTGCGCAAAAGCGGCTTCGAAATGCGCCGCTTCATGGCCGACCTCGAGCAGCATCAGACCACCGGGGTTGAGATGAACTCGGGCACCGGCCACGATCTGGCGAATCAGGTCCATGCCATCGCTGCCGCCAGCCAGTGCGCCGACCGGCTCATGCCGGAACTCGGCGGGCAACTCGGCCATCGAGGCAGCATTGACATAAGGCGGATTGCACAGCACCAGGTCGAAGCGCCCGCCCTCGAGCGGCGACCAGAGCGAGCCCTGGCGCAGGCTTACCCGATCGGCGAGCCTGTGCAGGGCGATGTTCTCGGCGGCGAGCCCAAGGGCATCGGCCGACAGATCGCTGCCGATCACGCGGGCTCGTCCAAACCGGTGCGCCGCGAGGATTGCCAGGCTCGCGCCGCCGGTACACAGGTCGAGCACTGTGCCGATATCGCCGGTGTCGGGCAGCCAGGGTTCGAGGGCGTCGCTGTCGAGCAGGTCGGCAATCGGCGAACGGGGCACGAGGGCGCGCGCGTCGCACAAAAACCGCTCGCCGCGCAGCCATGCCTCGCCAGTAAGGTAGGCAAGCGGAAGGCGCTCGGTGCAGCGCTGCTCGATAAAGGCGATGGTCGCCGCGATTTCGCTTGGCGCCAGTCGCGCATCGAGCATCGGGTCGAGCCGATCAAGCGGCAGATGCAGCGACCACAACACCAGCCATACCGCTTCATCCCAGGCATTGTCGGTACCGTGCCCGAAACTCACCTGCGCCGCCTGCAGACGACTGACCGCATAGCGGATCAGGTCGCGCACCGATTGCATGGTGGTCGCGGCTTCGGCGGCTTGCGCCACCGGCGGCCGAGGCTTGGGCCTGCTCATGCCAACAGCGACGCGATCGTGCGGCGGTAGATGTTTTTCATGGGCTGCAGCCAGGCCAGCTCGATATTTTCGTTGGTCTTGTGGATGCTGGCATTCGGTGGGCCGAACTCGATGACCTCGCGGCACAGACTCGAGATGAAGCGACCATCGGAGGTGCCACCGGTGGTCGAGAGTTCTGTCTGCACGCCAGCCTCAATTTGAATCGCTTCGGTGATCGCCTGCGACAGCGCGCCTTTGGGCGTCAGAAACGGCAGGCCACCCACGGTCCAGTCGAGCTTGTATTGCAGGCCGTGAGCATCGAGCACCGCATGGACGCGCGCTTTCAGCCCCTCGACTGTGCTGGCGGTGGAAAAGCGGAAGTTGAAATCGACGGTCACCTCGCCGGGGATGACATTGCCCACGCCGGTGCCGGCATGGATGTTCGAGACCTGCCAGGTGGTCGGCGGAAAATAGTCATTGCCCTCGTCCCAGCGCTCGGCGACCAGCACGGCCAGTACCGGTGCCAGTTCGTGTACCGGGTTACGGGCGAGATGCGGGTAGGCGACATGGCCCTGGATGCCCTGGACGACCAGCCGGCCGGTAAGCGACCCCCGGCGACCATTCTTGATCATGTCGCCGATGATCCGGACCGAGGTGGGCTCACCCACGATGCAGTAATCGAGCGATTCGCCGCGTGCGCGCAAGGCGTCGATGACCTTGACCGTGCCATCCAGCGCCGGTCCTTCTTCATCGGAGGTCAGCAGCACCGCGATCGCACCGCTGTGATCGGGTCGGGAGGCGACGAATTCTTCGATCGCGACCACGAAGCCTGCGATCGAGGACTTCATGTCGGCCGCACCACGGCCATACAGAACACCCTCGCGTTCGATCGGCTCGAAGGGATCGGAATGCCACCACTGGCGCGGACCGGCCGGCACAACATCGGTATGACCGGCAAAGACCAGCGTTGGACCAGGACGTGCGCCCCGACGCACTGCCCAGAGGTTGTCGACCTCACCGAATCGCATCGGTTCGCAGTCGAAGCCGATGGCTCGCAGCCGATTGGCGATCAGCGCCTGGCAACCGGCATCGTCGGGCGTGACCGATCGAAGGCGGATGAGCGATTCGGCGAGCGAGCGGACCGGACAGTTCATGGCGATCAGGACGAAGAGGGAGAAGAAGGGGTAGTCGTCGGCGGTGCGACGAAGAGTGCGCGATAGGTCGGCTCTGAAAAACCGATCAGGATGCGATCGCCGCTCTCTAGCACCGGGCGGCGCACCAGCGTCGGATTGGCAAGAAGCAGATCGATGGCACTGGTCTGGTCGACGACGCTGGCCCGACGGGTCGCGTCGATCTGGCGCCAGGTTGTGCTGCGCCGATTGACCAGCGCATCCCAGGGAAGGTGGCCCATCCATCGCTCGAGCAAGGCTTGCGCCAGGCCATCGGCCCGGAAGTCGTGAAACCTGAACGGCACGTCCTGCGCACGCAGCCAGCTGCGCGCCTTGCGGACCTGATCGCAGGTCTCGATGCCGTAGACGACGGTTGCGACAGTCATCAGATATTGAGCATGAATTCCGAGAACGAAGCGCCCGGCACCGCAGGCGGCGTCGTTGGTGATGTCGCTGACGTCGCTGACGTCGCATTGGCGCCCGGCGAGCCGGCAGGCGGGGTGGTCGGCGGCGTCGCCGACATCGAGAGCGTCGGCAGCCCGGTGTTGGGCCGCGGCAGATTCACGGTTTCCTCGCTGTTCTCAAGAAGCCACAAGAGATTGGTCGGCGAATCGGATTGCGCCAGTGCGTCGTTCTTGGTCACCCGTTTGGTGCGAATCAGATCGACCAGCGCACGCTCAAAGGTCTGTGAGCCGGGGGCCATGCTTTTTTCCATGGCGTCCTTGATTTCGGGCAGCCTTGCCTGCTCGATCAGTTCGGAGATCAGCGTGGTGTTGAGCAGGATCTCGACCGCGGCTGCCCGGCCCCCCGAGACCGCCTTGACGAGTCGCTGCGAGATCACGACTTTCAGCGTCGAGGCCAGGTCGGTCAGCATGACCCGTCGATTTTCGGCCGCGTAGAAATTGACGATGCGGGTGAGCGCGTGCGGCGCGTTGTTGGCATGAAGCGTGGCCATGACCAGGTGGCCTGATTGCGCGAACGTGACCGCGGCATTCATGGTCTCGGCATCACGGATCTCGCCGATCATCAGACAGTCTGGCGCCTGGCGAAGGGCATTGCGCAGTGCGACTGTGAGCGATTCGGTATCGGTGCCGATCTGCCGCTGGCTGACCACCGAGCGCTTGTGCTTGAAAGTGAATTCGATCGGGTCTTCCAGCGTCAGGATGTGACCCGACCGGCTCTGGTTGCGGTGATCGATCAGTGAGGCGAGGGTGGTCGACTTGCCCGAACCGGTAGCGCCTACAACCAGGATCAGGCCGCGCGGCTCCATGACCAGCTGGGTCAGGATCGGTGGCAGATTGAGCGATTCGAAACTCGGCACGTCGCCTGGGATATAGCGGATGACCGCTGCGGTCGAGTTGCGCTGGCGAAACACAGAGAACCGGAAACTGCCGATGTCTCGCAGGCCAAAACCCACATTGAGTTCCTGATCGCGCTCGTATTGACGCCACTGCTCGTCGGTCAGAGCTTCACGCAGCAGTGCGACCACGGCTTCAGGGGTCATCGACTGCTGGCTAACCGGGACAGTCGTGCCGTTGATCTTGATCTGCGGAGGGGTGCCGGCCGCGAGGATCAGGTCCGATGCCTTTTTCTCGGCCATCAGGCCGAGCAGTCTTTCAATCGCCATCGATCAGACTCCCTGGTGGCACCTTGCCGGATATGGATTGGCTCATGCCGCGGATTAAAGTGAACAAAACAGTGTCAGGGATGTTGTGGGAGGGTTGAGGAGACGGTCAGTCGCCTCGCAGCAGTTCGTTGATGGCTGTCTTGGCACGGGTTTGGGCGTCGACACGCTTGACGATGACCGCGCAGGCGAGGCTCACCCCGCCGCTCGAAGGCATCGAGCCGGGCACCACGACCGAGCCGGCCGGCACGCGGCCGTAAGTAATCTCGCCGGTCGCCCGGTCAACGATGCGCGTGCTCTGACTCAAAAAAACACCCATCGACAGTACCGAGTTCTCTTCAACGATCACGCCCTCGACCACCTCGGAGCGGGCGCCGATAAAGCAGTTGTCCTCGATGATTGTCGGGTTGGCCTGCAGGGGTTCGAGTACTCCGCCAATGCCCACACCACCCGAAAGATGCACGTTGCGCCCGATCTGGGCACACGAACCGACCGTCGCCCAGGTGTCAACCATGGTCCCTTCATCGACATAGGCGCCAATGTTGACGTAGGACGGCATCAATACGACATTGCGCCCGATGAAACTGCCGCGTCGCGCGACCGCCGGCGGGACGACCCGAAAGCCGCCCCGGGCGAAGTCCTCGGCACTCCAGCCCTCGAATTTGGTTGGCACCTTGTCATAAAACTGAAGGCCGCCCGAGACGATCGGCCGATTGTCATCGAGTCGAAACGACAGCAGCACCGCCTTTTTGACCCACTGATGCACCAGCCATTCGCCGGCATGCTTCTCGGCGACCCGCAGTCGGCCAGAGTCGAGTTCGGTGATGACATGACTGACCGCCTCGCGGATGGCAGCCGGGGTGTTGGCCGGGTTGAGCGCGGCGCGGTCTTCCCAGGCCTGTTCGATGGTGGATTGCAATGAGCTCATGGCGGGATTGGATAGTCGAAAAAAGCGTGATTGAGGGGGGTAAGCAGGATGATTCGGTGGCGGCGTCGCTCGATCTCAGCCGCGCATCGTCGATTCGACTGGAAATGCGCCCAGATCGACTCGTGCCTGAGGTTTGAAGCCGCGTTTTCGGTGTTCGGCCACGACCGTGGTGAAGATCCCGCCCCGCACGTACCAGCGGGCGGTCAACCTCATGAAACGCGGTTTGGTGGCCTTGACCATCTCGTCGAGAATTCGGTTGCTGACCGCTTCATGAAAGGCCCCCTGGTCGCGATACGACCAGAGATAGAGTTTAAGTGCCTTGAGCTCGAGATTGGCCCGATCGGGGATGTAGTCGAGCGTGAGCGTGGCGAAGTCTGGCTGACCGGTGAGGGGGCACAGGCAGGTGAATTCGGGGGCCTCGATGTGAACGACGTAATCGCGTTCAGGAGCGGGGTTTGGGAACGTCTCTAGCTTGGTTGACGGTGCGCTGGGCATCCGGCGTCTCCGGGGAGGTTGATGACGCGGTGGTAGTATACGCGGACCCTGAAGCGGGGTCCTTGCAGGGCCGCTGCCCCGGGCCTGTCATTTCGCCTCAACCATCCTTTCGCCCCGATCGACCGCGCTTTATTCAGGCAGACTGAGCGGGCAGACTGAGCGTTTCCGTGCGTCTGAAACAGATCAAGCTCGCCGGCTTCAAATCATTCGTCGATCCGACTGCCTTCGAGGTACCGAGTCAGCTGGTCGGCGTGGTCGGCCCCAACGGCTGCGGCAAGTCCAACATCATGGATGCCGTCAGGTGGGTGCTCGGTGAATCACGGGCCTCCGAACTGCGCGGCGAGTCGATGCAGGACGTGATCTTCAACGGGTCCTCCGAGCGCAAGCAGTCGGGGCGGGCCAGCGTCGAGCTGATCTTCGACAATGCGATGTCGCGACTTGGCGGCGCCTGGGCCGTCTATGCCGAGGTCTCGGTCAAACGCGTGTTGACCCGTGACGGGCAGTCCAGTTACCTCATCAACAACCAGACTGTCCGGCGCAAGGACGTCCACGACATGTTTCTGGGCACCGGCCTCGGGCCTCGCGCCTACGCCATCATCGGACAGGGCACGGTTGCCCGGATCATCGAGGCCAAGCCTGAAGAGTTGCGAGTCTTCCTGGAGGAAGCCGCTGGCGTGTCGCGCTACAAGGAGCGACGCCGCGAAACTGAGAACCGGCTGGCCGATACCCGCGACAATCTGACCCGGGTCGACGACGTCCTGCGCGAGCTCGGCACCCAGATCGACAAGCTCGAGCGCCAGGCCGAGGTGGCGCGCGAGTACCGGGCGCTCGATGCCGAGCGCGAAACCAAACAGCACATGCTCTGGCTGGTGCGCCGCGACGAAGCGCTGGTCGAGCAGGCGCGGATTGCCCGCTTGGTCGCCGAAGCGGTCAATGAGATCGAAGCGCAGCGCACGGCCCAGCGCTCGGTCGAGGCGCAGCTTGAGGCTTTGCGGGCCGCGCATTACCAGACCAGCGACGATGTGCATCGCGCGCAGGGCGCTTACTACGAGGCGCAGACCGAGGTGGCGCGGCTCGAGGGCGAAATCCGCTTCGTGACCGACTCGCAGGCGCAGTTGCGCGAGCGGCTTGCGGCGCTGGCGCTTGCGGCCGACGCCGCGCGTGAGCGCGAGCTTCAGGCGCGTGACGCGCTCGATCGCAATGAAGAAGCACAGGCCGTGGCGCAGGAGCGACAGGAGGCCTTTGCGGTGCGGCTCGACGACGCCGGTGCCGGCCTGCCGATGCTAGAAGATGCGCTCGCCGATGCTCGCGAGGCCCTCGAGCGTGCGCGCACCCAGGCGGCCGAGACCTCGCAGCAGTTGCAGGTGGTTGCCACCCGCCAGCGTGGCCACGAGGAGGCGCTGCGTGATCTTGGCAGTCGGGAAGATCGGCTGCGCGATGCCAAGGCGCGGGTCGAAGCCGCGCCGGTTGCTGAGCTCGAAGCCTTGCAGCAGCGTCTGGCCGAGGCCGAGGCGATCGAAGAAGAGGCTGGCGAGCGTTTCGCCCAGACCGAGTCACGGTGGGCTGAGCTCGATGGCATGCGTGCGCCTGCGCAGGAAGCACTCCGGGAGGCGCAATCGCGGCTGTCGCAGGTCGACGCCCGGATCAATGCCCTGCGTCAGATCCAGGAACGTACCCTGACCGGGGCGGCGACCGCACCCTGGTTGCTTCGTCATGGACTCGACCAGTTGCGCAGGCTCTGGCAGCGCTTGCGCATCGAGCCCGGCTGGGAGTCGGCGATCGAATCGGTGCTGCGCGAGCGGGTTCAGGCGCTCGAGGTCGGTCGCATCGAATCCCTGTCAGGCCTGCTCGATGAACGCCCGCCGGCCAAGGTCGGGTTTTTTTCGCCCGCGCCCGCGATGGCTGCAATCGTGCCGCCCGATGGCCTGGTGCCGCTGTCCGGTCAGGTGCACACCGCCGATGCACAGGTTCGCGCCTTGCTCGACGACTGGCTGCATGGCAGCTATTGCGCCGAGTCCGGGTCAGAGGCGATTCGCGATCGGGCGCGATTGCCTGTTGGCGGTCAATTCGTGCTTCGCAGCGGGCATGTGGTGGGTCGCTTCGGCGTGCAGCTCTATGCCATGGATGCCGAGCAGGACGGGGTGCTCGCCCGCCAGCAGGAACTCGAGCATCTCGAGCGCGAGCACCGGGCGCTCGAGCTCATCGCTGATGAGGCGCGCTCATTGGCCGCGCGGGCCGAGGCTGCTGCGGCTGAGGCGCGCAACCGGGTCGGCACCGACCGCGAGGCGCTGTCGCAGTCGGTCCGCCAGGCAGCGAGTTTGCGGCTCGATACCGAGCGTTGCGCCCAGCAGGTCCAGCGTGCTCAGGCCGATCGCAGCCGTCTCGACGCCGACCTGGCCGAGGTCACCACACAGCAGGCCACCCGCGAAAACGCCATCGCCGAAGAGGTGGCCCGGTTCGAGTCGCTCGACCTGCTGCTGGCCGATCATCAGGAGGCGCTCGAGAACTGCCGGTCAGCTTATGAGGATGCCGAGGCTGGCCTGTCGGCGGCCCGAGACACCCTGCGTGACATCGAACGCGACGAGCGTGAGGCGGCGTTTGCCGCCCGCTCGATCGAGGCGCGAAGCCAGTCCTTGCGTGAGCAGGCCGAGCAATCGCTGCAGATCATTACCCAATCGCAAACCGAGGCCGCGGGTTTGCAGATCCGACTCGATGCCCTGTCGGCCGAGGCCGCTCGCGGTGGTCTGCAGCAGGCGCTCGAGCAACGCGTACGCTGCGAGTCGGCGCTTTCCGAAGTGCGTGCGCGGCTCGATTCGCTGACCGCGACCATGCGCGAACAGGACGAACTGCGCCTGGGCCACGAACGCAGTCAGCAGCCGCTTCGCGACCAGCTCACCGAGCTTCAGCTCAAAGAGCAAGCCGCGCGCCTGGGCGCCGATCAGTTTGCCGAGCAGCTGGCGCAGGCCGAGATAGACACCGAGGCCTTGCGGGCGAGCTTTGCGCAGGCTCCCAAGCCCTCCTGGCTGCAGGGCGAGGTCACCCGTCTGGTCAATGCGATCGCAGCACTCGGTGCGGTCAACCTGGCAGCCCTCGACGAGCTCACCACGTCGCGCGAGCGAAAAACCTTTCTCGATGCCCAGTGCAGCGATCTGAACGAGGCAATGGCGACACTCGAAGATGCGATCCGCCGGATCGATCGCGAGACCCGCACGCTGCTGCAGGACACCTTCGATTCGGTCAACCGCCATTTCGGTACGCTGTTTCCCGAGCTTTTTGGTGGCGGCGAGGCGCGTCTGGTACTGACCGGTGAAGAAATTCTCGATTCGGGCGTGAGCGTGGTTGCGCAGCCTCCCGGCAAGCGCAACAGCTCGGTTCATCTGCTGTCGGGCGGCGAAAAGGCGCTGACTGCGATCGCGCTGGTATTTGCCCTTTTCCAGTTGAATCCGGCACCTTTCTGCCTGCTTGACGAGGTCGATGCGCCGCTCGACGATGCCAATACCGAGCGCTACTGCAACATGGTCAGGCGCATGTCCGACCAGACGCAGTTCCTGTTTATTACCCACAACAAGATCGCCATGGAACTTGCCCAGCAACTGGTCGGTGTCACGATGCAGGAGCGCGGCGTTTCGCGCATCGTCGCGGTTGATATCGATGCTGCAACACGCTTTGCGGAGGCTGCATGAATACGCTCTGGACAAGCCTGCTCGGTCTGATACTGATCGCCCTGCTGGTGGTGCTGATGTTCAATCTGCTGCAGGGTCGGCAGATACGCCGTCGCGCCGCGCTGCGCGAGGACCCTCCACCGACCGTGGTCGATGCCACGGCCGGCGAGCCTGCGGCTGCTGAGTTGCATGCCGAGGCCGCGCTGGGCAAGGTGTCGCAGAGGACCACCGACCATTCGATGGCGGGCGCCGATGCCACATCGGCGGCATCGGCCGGTCGTATCGAACCCACTTTCGAAATGGGCGGCGAGGTGCTCGAGCCCGCCCTCGACGGTGATCCGCTTCGAGAGCCGATCGTGGATCAGCCGACTGGCCCCGTTGGTGTTGAAGGCTTTGACCGGTCAGATGACCCGATGCTGGCGCACGAGCGCATGCAGGGTGACAACCCCGAGCCCTGGCTGGTCGACAAGGCGATGGCCTTGCCGCAGCGCGGTGTCGAAGCCGGCCCGATTCTGGATTCCCGACTCGACTGCATCGTCGAACTGCCGCTGGGCGGCCCGGTCATGCCGGATCGACTGATGACAGCGGCGGGTGCGCTGCGGCGCGTCGGCACCAAGCCGGTTGCGATCGAGGCGGATACCGGCAACGGCCAATGGATCGTTCCGACTGCCGCAAGCGGCGCCCTGCAGCGGGTTCGAGCCGGTGTGCTGCTGGCCAACCGTACCGGGCCGCTGAATGCGATGGAGTTCTCCGAGTTCGAAGACGCGGTCACCGGATTGGGCGTGGCGCTTGGCGCTGGAGGGGCGATCGTGCCGGCGATGTCGCCGGTGCTCGATCATGCGCGCCGTCTCGATGATTTCTGCGCGGCGCTCGATGCCCTCATCGGTGCCAACATCGAGACGCCGACCCCTTTGTCCAATGATGAACTCGCGGCGCTGGCCAAATCGCTCGGCTTGGCTGAGCGCGGCAGCAACCGCTATGTCAGGCTGGGCGCAGCGGGTGAAGTGGTTTTCTCGCTGTCCTTTGGCGAACGAGCCGAGCAACTTACCTTGCTGCTCGATGTGCCGCGTGCCCCGGTTCACGAGCAGCCCTGGAAGGCCATGATCGATTGCGCCCGGCGGTGTGCCCAGATGACCGGCGGGCAACTGGTCGACGATGCCCAGCGCCCGCTCAGTACCGCGCAGGTCGCAGTGGTCTCAAAGCAGCTCGAGGAGCGCTATGACGGTTTGCGTCGCGCCGGGCTGGCTGCCGGCTCGAGCGCTGCCCTGCGCGTCTTCAACTGACGGCGACGATCATGGGCGATCCTGCCCGCGAGGGTTCCTCGCCGGTTGGTGCGGCAATCGACACGCTGCGCCGGGAGCTCGAGCGCCATAACCATGCTTACTATGTGCTCGACGCGCCGTCGATCCCCGACGCCGAGTACGACCGCCTGTTCCACGAACTGGTGGCGCTCGAAGCAGCCCACCCCGAATGGGCCGACCCCACGTCGCCGACCCAGCGAGTGGGCGGTGCGCCGGTTGGTGCATTCGGTCAGGTCCGCCATGTCGTGCCGATGCTGTCGCTCCAGAATGCCTTTGACGATCAGGATGTGGCCGGATTCGATCGGCGGGTGCGCGAGGCGGCCACCGGCGCCGGCTTGGACGCGTCACAGCTGCGCTATTGCGCCGAGCTGAAATTCGACGGTCTGGCGGTGAGCCTGCTTTATCTCGATGGTCGCTTCGTGCAGGGCGCGACCCGCGGCGACGGGCAGCTGGGTGAAGACGTCACTGCGAATCTGCGCACCGTTCGCGCCATTGCGCTTCATTTGAAGGGGCCGGTTCCCAGGCGTCTCGAGGTGCGCGGTGAGGTGCTGATGTTCCGGCGCGACTTCGACCGCCTCAATCAGGCCCAGGCCGCTCGTGGCGACAAGCCCTTCGTCAATCCTCGCAACGCCGCCGCAGGCAGCCTGCGACAGCTCGATCCGGCATTGACCGCGCAGCGGCCATTGCGGTTTTTTGCCTACGGACTCGGCGAAGCCTCGACCGACATGGCGCTGCCGGCCTCGCATGCCGCACTGCTCGACTGGTTCGCCGAAATCGGTCTGCCGGTCGGTCAGACCCGCTCAAACTGCTCCGATACCGAGGGATTGCTGAACTTTTACCGCGAGGTGGGCAAGTCGCGCTCGCAGCTTCCCTATGACATCGACGGCGTGGTCTACAAAGTCGATCAGCGCGACTGGCATGAGTCGATCGGTTTCGTGGCACGGGCGCCGCGCTTTGCGATCGCGCATAAATTTGCCGCCGAGGAGGCGCTCACCGAGTTGCTCGGCATCGACATCCAGGTCGGTCGAACCGGCGTGCTCACACCGGTCGCCCGTCTGCGGCCGGTGTTTGTCGGCGGCGTGACCGTCACCAATGCGACGCTGCATAACGAAGACGAGCTGATCCGCAAGGACCTGCTGATCGGCGATACCGTGGTGGTTCGTCGTGCCGGCGACGTCATTCCCGAGGTCGTGCGTGCGGTGCCCGAACGGCGCCCGTCCGATGCCCGGCGCTTCCTGATGCCCACGCATTGCCCGGTCTGCGGCGCACTGGCGGTTCGCGAATCCGGCGCGGCGGCCTGGCGTTGTGTGGCGGGCCTTTTCTGCAAGGCGCAGCGCAAGCAGGCCCTCTTGCATTTTGCCCAGCGTCGCGCGGTCGACATCGACGGCCTGGGTGAGCGAATCGTTGATCAGCTGGTCGATTTCGATCTGGTGCAAACCCCTGCCGATCTCTATTTCCTTGATGCCGCCACCCTCGCCGGACTCGATCGGCTCGGCGACAAATCGGCCGCCAACCTCGCCGCAGCCATTGCAGCCTCGCGTGGCGCGACGCTCGAGCGCGTGCTCTTTGCCCTGGGCATTCGCCATGTCGGCGAAGAGATCGCCCGCATTCTGGCGGGCGAGTTCGGTTCGATCGATGCGGTGCTCGACGCCGACTGGCCTGGCATCCTCGAGGCCAAGACGCTGGCGCAAAAGCACAATGCCCGGGCGCGTGGCCGTGGCGAGCCACTGATGGCGGTGCCGCTTGAGGGCCTGGGCCCCGAGATCATCGCTTCGATCCAGGCGTTTGCGGCCGAGCCGCACAACCGTGAAGTCATCGGCCGTCTGAGGCAGGCGGGCGTCGGTGTGACAAAGGCAGTGCCGCCTGACAACGCCGGGTTGGCCACCCAGACCGTTGGCGCTGGCCAGTTGTTAGATGACGCGCCGAGCCGGGCGCTGGAAGGTCGCACGATCGTGGTCACCGGTACGCTGCCGGGTCTGAGTCGTCATGAAGCCGAGGCATTGATTCGGCAACATGGCGGGAGCGTTTCCGGTTCAGTATCAGGCAAGACACACTTCGTGCTGGCCGGCGATCAGCCTGGCAGCAAGATCGCCCGGGCGCAGCAGCTTGGGATCCCCGTGATCAGCATCGACCAACTTGAAGGGATGATTCGAGAAGATGGCCAAGAAGATTAGAAAAGCGGTATTTCCGGTTGCCGGGATGGGCTCGCGGTTTTTGCCGGCAACCAAGGCGTCCCCCAAGGAGATGCTGCCGGTGGTCGACAAGCCGCTGATTCAGTATGCGGTCGAGGAAGCCGCCGATGCCGGCATCACCGAGATGATCTTCATTACCGGGCGCGGAAAGCGCTCGATCGAAGATCACTTCGACAAGGCCTATGAACTTGAGGCCGAGCTGTCGGCGCGCGGCAAGAACGCGCTGCTCGATATCGTCAAGGAGGTCACCCCCAAGGGCGTCAACTGCGTCTATATCCGTCAGGCCGAGCCGCTCGGTCTGGGTCATGCCGTGCTGTGCGCCCGCTCGGTGGTGGGCGATGAGCCGTTTGCCGTGCTGCTGGCCGATGATCTGATGCAAGCCGGGGCCGATGGCGTCGGCGTCCTTGCGCAGATGGTGGCGCAATACGGCAAGCATCATTCGAGTGTGCTGGCGGTTCAGCAGGTCGATCGATCCGAGACTGGCTCTTACGGCATCGTGTCGGGCACGCCCTGGGGTGAGCGGACCGATAGGGTCACCGGGATCGTCGAAAAGCCCAAGCCCGACGTGGCGCCGTCGACCCTCGCCGTGGTGGGCCGCTATGTGCTCAGTCCGCTGGTCTTCGAGCATCTGGCCAATATCCGACCCGGCGCCGGTGGCGAGATCCAGCTCACCGACGGACTGGCAAGACTGATCGAGGACGAACCGGTGCTTGCCTATCGATTCGAGGGCAGTCGCTACGACTGCGGCTCCAAGATCGGCTATCTCCAGGCGACTGTCGAGCTTGCCTTGCGCCATCCCGAGGTCGCCACCGACTTCGCGGCCTTTCTCGCCCGTCGGGGCCTTTGATCGATGTTCGCAATCATTGGCGGCAGCGGTCTGGCCAATCTGACTGACCTTGAGCGTCGGCGGCGCGAGGTGGTCCGCACGCCTTATGGCGATCCCTCCTGTGCCCTGACATTCGGTGCGATTGAGGGTGTCGAGGTGGTCTTTCTGGCGCGACACGGCTACGGCCACACCATCGCGCCGCACGAAATCAACTATCGCGCCAACCTGTGGGCACTGCGCGAGGTGGGTGCCACGCAGGTGCTGGCGGTGGCCACAGTGGGCGGCATTCGCGCAGATCTCGGGCCGGGAGCGCTGGTCATTCCCGATCAGATCATCGATTACACCAGCGGGCGAAAAGGAAGTTTTTTCGAGGGGCCCGATGACCCGGTGACCCATATCGATTTCACCCATCCCTATTCCGAGAGCGTGCGCGCGCGCTATGCCGAAGCGGCCCGCGCGATCGGTGAAACCGTCGCGCTTGGCGCTACCTATGGTTGCACTCCGGGCCCGCGCCTCGAAACCGCCGCCGAGATTCGCCGAATGCAGCGTGATGGCTGTGATCTGGTGGGCATGACCGGCATGCCGGAAGCGGCGCTGGCACGAGAACTCGAATTGCCCTACGGTGCCCTGGCGGTCGTGGCCAATCATGCGGCCGGTATCGGCGAGAGCGCGCAGGCGATTTCCCTTGAGGCCATCGGCGTTGTGATGGAACTCGCCATGGAGCGTGTCCGCCGGATTCTGTCAGCCTGCCTGCGTGCGCCGGCAGGATCGGCAGCAGAGAGGGGCAGCAAGGCCGACGCGGCATGATTCGCGATGTGCTGAAAATGGGCGATCCGCGGCTGCTGCGGGTGGCGCGCCCGGTGACCGACTTCGGCTCGCCGCAGTTGCGCGCCCTGATCGACGATCTGTTCGACACCATGGCGGCGCGCGATGGTGCCGGGATCGCCGCACCCCAGATCGGGATCGATCTGCGGGTTGTGATCTTCGGCATCGCGTCGCATCCGAACTATCCCGATGCCGACGCTGTCCCGCAGACGGTGCTGATCAATCCGGTGATTGAGGCGCTTTCCCCGCATGAGGAGGAGGGCTGGGAAGGTTGTTTGTCTGTGCCCGGAATGCGAGGCTGGGTGCCGCGCTTCAGTCATATCCGGTATCGGGGCTACGATGCGAATGGCCAGTCGATTGACCGCACCGCGAGCGATTTTCACGCCCGCGTCGTGCAGCACGAATGCGACCACCTCGATGGCATTCTCTATCCCCGGCGCATTCGTGACCTGACCCGATTCGGCTTCACCGAGGTGCTCTTTCCCGGGCGGACGCTGAGCGACGACTGAGGTCCCGCTGCCTGGATCAATCCTGCATTGCCGCCAGAAGGTCGTTTTCAAGCTGGATCTGCTGGCGTGCATTGGCGAGCGTTGGCCCTTCGATCAGAAAGACATCCTCGACCCGTTCGCCCAGTGTCATGATGCGCGCGGCCTGAAGGTTGACGCCATGGCGGGTCAGTGCGCGGGCGATGCCATAGAGCAGTCCGGTACGGTCGTTGGTGACCACCGACAGCAGGTAACAATTGCCGCGATCGTCGGGTCGCAGGTCGACCTGCGGCGCGATCGGAAAGTAGCGTGACCGCCGCGACGGTCGGCCGCGCACCGGCGCTTCGAGCGGCTTGCGCTGTGTCAGTCGCGCCGCGAGCTCGACCTCGACCAGCGAGAGGATGTCGCGATACTCAAACGAGTGGCTGGGGTCAACCACCAGAAAACTGTCGAGGGCACGCCCGTCGCTGGTGGTGTGGACCTGCGCATCGAGCACCGACAGATTCTTGCTGTCGAAGTAGCCGCAGATCCGGGCAAACAGATCGGGCTGGTCAGGCAGGTAGGCCACGACCTGGAAACCCGCACCGATCGGCGACAGTCGCGTGCGCACCACCGGATGCTCCGGCACAGGGGTCTGGTGCAGCACCTGCGTGTGCCAGGCGACATCCTGCGGATCGTTGCGAAGAAAGTAGCCGATTTCGAGGCGCTTCCAGAAATCGGCATAGGCGGCGGGGGCCAGGCCGGCCAGGTTCAGCAGTCGTCTTGCCTCGGCGTGTCGGGCATCGAGGCGCTCGTCGGGGCTGGTGACTTCCCCGCTCAGCAGATCGCGGGTCAGTCGGTAAAGGTCTTCGAGCAGTTTGCCCTTCCAGGCATTCCAGACGAGCGGACTGGTGCCCCGAATGTCGGCCACGGTCAGCAGGTACAGCGCTGTGAGTCGCCGCTCCGAGCCGACTCGCGCGGCGAAGCTGGCAATCGTCTGGGGGTCGCTCAGATCCTGCTTTTGAGCGACCTGCGACATGGCAAGGTGCTGGTCGACCAGAAACTCGACCAGATCGCAGTCTTCTGCAGACAGGCCGTGGGCACGACAGAAACGCCGGGCGTCCTGCCTGCCGAGGGACGAGTGGTCGCCGCCGCGCCCTTTCGCGATGTCATGAAAAAGCGCCGCAAGGTAGAGCAGCCAGCGGCGCTCGAACCCCGCCATCAGCTGGCTGCAGAACGGGTATTCGTGCGCATGCTCGGCTTTGGTGAAGCGACGCAGATTGCGAACCACCATCAGGATGTGCTGATCGACGGTGTAGACATGAAAGAGGTCGTGCTGCATCCGGCCGACGATTCGACGAAAGACAGGCAGATAGCGTCCGAGCACCGACCACTGGTTCATGCGCCGCAGCTCATGCGTGACCGCGTCGTCGCTTTGCAGAATACGCAGGAAAGCGGCGCGGTTCTCGGGATCGCGGCGGAATCGCGCATCGATTCGGCCTCGTTCGCGCCAGATCGCCCGCAGGGTACGGGCGCTCATGCCGCTCAGTTCGCTGTGGCTTTCCATGGTCAGGAATGCACGCAGGATCGCCGCCGGCTTGCGGGCGAAGAGGGTGTCGTCGGCCACATCGAGCAGCCCGCGATTATTCTGAAATTCATCGTCGATCGCCTTGGCGACGCCGGCGTTTTCCGGGAACAGCTCGGCCTCGAGGTTCTGCAGCAGCAGGGTGCTGAGCTGGGTGACCGACTTGGCGATCCGGTAGTAGCGCTGCATCAGCTGCTCGCTGGCGATTCGGGCATTGGTCGCATCAAAGCCCTGGGCCTGCGCGACCTGAGCCTGAAGGTCGAAGACCAGGCGGTCCTCACGGCGATTCGAAATGATGTGCAGCCAGGCCCGTATGACCTTGAGTCGGCGCTCATCATTGGCGAGCAGTCGTGCTTCGCGTGTGGTCATCAGGCCGCGTTCGGCCATGCCCGACCAGTTGAGCCCGAGCCCGGCCGCGCGCGAGATCCAGCGGATGGATTGCAGGTCGCGCAGTCCGCCCGGGCTTTCCTTGACATTCGGCTCGAGGCTGTAGGGCGTGTCGGCAAACTTGGCGTGACGCTGTCGAACCTCGAACATTTTCCCGTGATAAAAAGCTCGCGGGTCGGTGGCTGCCAGCAGCTTTTCGGCAAGCGTGCGATAGATCCTGCGGCTGCCGCACAGATAACGCCTCTCCAGCAGGCTGGTCTGGACGGTGACATCGATGGCGGCCTCGGTCAGGCACTGTTCGACGGTGCGCACGCTGTGCCCGATCACCAGGCCGACATCCCAGCATTGGCCGACGAATTTTTCGATGCTCTGGGTCCGGTGATCGGCCTCGGCATCGGGCACCAGGATTACCAGGTCGACATCGGAATGCGGCTGCAACTCGCCGCGACCATATCCGCCTACCGCCGCCAGGCAGCAATCGGTGGGCATGCCGCTGTCTCGCCAGAGGGTCACCAGGCAGCGATCGGTGATCCGGACCATGCCGGTCAGCAGGCGATGAACTTCCGGACGCTGCCTGAATCGCTCGATCAGTTCGCCGCGTTGCCTGCGCAACTCGGCGCGCATCGTGCCGGCATCGCTCGGCGGCTGAGAGGGCCTGGGGTCGCTCATCGCATCAGGGTTTCGCAGGGAAAAGCGCGTCGGTTGCCATGTCTGCCTGTGTGCCGTCGCGCCAGTCCATGATTACGCAGCCGCAGGCAGAGCGCTCGGCCTCGCGGGGCAAGCGGCCGACACGGTCAGGACCTCATGGCCGCTTTCGGTCACCAACACGGTGTGTTCCCACTGGGCCGACAGGCTGTGATCCCTGGTCACGATGGTCCAGCCATCGGACATCTCGCGAATTTCGCGCCGACCGGCGTTGACCATCGGTTCGATGGTGAAGATCATGCCGGGCAACAAGCGCTCGCCGGTGGCCGGGCGGCCGTAGTGAAGGATCTGCGGATCTTCGTGAAACCGCCGGCCGATGCCGTGGCCGCAGAATTCGCGCACGATCGAAAAGCCCACGCCTTCCGCATGACGCTGGATGGCATGACCGATATCGCCGATGGTCGCGCCGGGCTTGACCTGATCGATGCCCAGCCACATCGACTCGAAGGTCACTTCGCACAGCCGGCGTGCAGCGATCGAGGGCTCCCCGACGAAAAACATCCGGCTGGTGTCGCCATGAAAACCATCTTTGATGACCGTGATGTCGATGTTCACGACATCGCCGTTCTTGAGTACCTTGTCGCCCGGTATGCCGTGGCAGATCTGATGGTTGACGGAAGTACAGATCGATTTCGGAAAGGGTCGGTAACCGGGCGGCGCATAGTTGAGCGGTGCCGGGATGGTCTGCTGGACCTCGACCATATACTGGTGACATAAGGTGTCGAGCTCGCCGGTGGTCACGCCATGCTTGACATGCGGGCCGATGAAGTCGAGCACCTCTGAGGCCAGTCGTCCGGCCAGCCGCATGGCGGCCACTTCTGTTTCGTTTTTGATCGTGATCGACATCGACTTGTCGTTGAGGGGTT